>CAZQDT010000068.1:0-8093 GCA_964592005.1 uncultured Eubacteriales bacterium | reverse complement strand
GTATAAGGTATGTCTGTGGCTTTCCATCATCAAGTTCAGAAGTCACTGTATCTATTATAAAAGCCTGTTCCTTAGTAGGCTTTAACGGAATACTTTTCTGTATAGATTTGAAAGTATAAAATTTTTTTTCTTCTTCCTCATCTTTAATTTCAATTATTCCTTTTTTTTCAAGTGATTCGATAGAACTTTGAGAAACTTTTAACGTATTTTTTATATCAACTGTACTCATTTTTTCTCTTTCCATTAAAAGTTTTAATATTTCCATCTGTGCTTTCAGTCGTTTGTCCTTAGAAATTATTTCATAAGATTTCTTCAAAAAATCCAAATCTTTACAAAAAACATATTTTACTTTTTTTGTAAGCTTTGAATTTACTCCTGATGGCATTATACATTGCAGACATTCAGAAAGAGTACAATAATATTTATCTTTCATATACTTTGCAAGCTCTATCATTTCTAAAGTAAAAATTGGATAATCTTCACATTTTTCAAATATATATTTTATTTTGTTTTCAGGTATGTCAATTTTTTCACAAAAACCAATGATATAACCTTCTATTTTTTTATTTTTAACTCCACACGGAACTTTGACTCTCATTCCTACTTGTAAATCTGACATTTCTTCTGGAATTTTATAACTAAAAATTCTATCTATATCCTGATGAGCAATTTCTATAATAATTTCAGCATACATCAAATTTCATCCCTTTAAAAAGGGCGTTGTAAAACAGATTTCTCTATTTCATAACACCCTTTACTTTAATTTTTACTCTTCTGGTTTAATTTTAAGCTTTCCTTCATAAAGTTCATTAACTGCTGCTGTAACTGGCTTATCTAAAGCTGCATGTACCATAGGCTCATCACCATCTATTATCTGTCTTGCTCTTTTTGCCGCTGCAATTACTATTGAATATCTGCTTTTTATATCAGGATATTCTCCTTTATTTAATACTTCTAATAAATCTGTGTAAGATGGACGTAACATTAAATCTCAGCTCCTAACTATTATTTTAATCTTTTTATAAAATTGAAATTTCTTGAAACTTTTAACTTTTCTGCTTCCACTATTTTATTAATATTTTCAACTGCTGTCAAGAGGTCATCATTTATAACCAGATAATCATATTCTTTCATAAACTCTATTTCTTCTAATGCTCTCGCAATTCTTCTTTCAACAACCTCTGCTTCTTCTGTTCCCCTCTCAGTAAGTCTTTTTCTCAATTCATCTATTGATGGAGGAATAACAAATATAAGTACACATTCAGGATATAATTCTTTAATCTTTAAAGCTCCCTGAACCTCTATCTCCAAAATAACATTTTTACCTTCTGAAAGCTTATTTTCTACATTTCTTTTCGGTGTTCCATAAAAATTACCACAAAACTCTGCCCATTCCAAAAGTTCTCCATTATCTCTAAGTTTAATAAAATCTTCTTTTTCCTTAAAAAAATAATGTATTCCGTCTTGCTCATTTACCCTTGGTTTTCTGGTAGTCGCAGAAATTGAAACATAATAATTTCTATTTTTTACCAATTCATTAACTATCGTACCTTTTCCGGAACCTGATGGTCCTGATATAATCATTAATATTCCTTTTTTATCCATTTTTATTCTCCAATTTCCTCTTCGTCTTCTTCTGTATCCTGGTCTTTATAATTATTTAAACGATTGGCAACTGTTTCTGGCTGTACAGCTGACAATATAACATGGTCACTATCTGTAATAATGACTGCCCTTGTTCGTCTTCCATATGTAGCATCTATAAGTCTGCCTTTATCTTTAGCTTCCTGTATAATACGCTTTATCGGTGCTGATTCCGTTCCAACTATCGCCACTACTTTATTTGCTGAAACAACATTTCCAAAACCAATATTTATTAACTTCATACTGCCCATTAATTTTTCTCTCCAATACCTATTCTACATTTTGTATTTGTTCTCTTATTTTTTCTATTTCACTTTTAAGCTCTACCATATATTTTGTAGTTTCTATATCATTTGATTTAGAACCTATGGTATTAGCCTCTCTATTCATTTCCTGTATAATAAAATCCAATTTTCTTCCAATAGATTCATTTTCTTCCAGAATTATTTTTATCTGATTTATATGACTTTCCAGACGAGTTACTTCCTCATCAGTAGCACATTTGTCTGCAAATATTGTCACTTCTGTAATAATTCTGCTTTCGTCTATATCTTTACTTTCCAAAATTTCCTCTAATTTACTTTTTAATTTTGATTTATAATCTTCCAATATTTGAGGAGCACGTATTTTTATATTCTCTACTAAATCTCCTATCTTATCAAGTTTTAATAGAATATCCTTTTTAAGTGCTATTCCCTCTCTTTCTCTCATCTGCAAAAAACCATCTATTGCTGAATCAAGTGCTGGCCCAAGTATATGAAGCATCATATCATCATCTGCTTCAACTTTTTCTACTGTTATAACATCAGGAATTTGAGATATTAAAGAAAGCGTAATTTCATCGGGTACATTATAGCGTTTTTTAATAACATAAAACTGCTCTACATAAGCATCTGCTATTTCTTCATTTAAAATAACCTTTATATCTTCTTTTGCTGTACTTTCAAAAGAAATAAATACATCTATTTTACCTCTGAAAATAACTTTACTTAACTTTTTTCTTACAAAATCTTCAATATAATTCATATTTCTTGGCAATTTTATCGTAAGGTCATTATAGCGATGATTTACAGATTTTATCTCTACTGTAAATTTTCTTCCATCTTCAATATTTTCCCCTCTTCCAAAGCCTGTCATACTTCTTATCATAAAAAATCTACCCTTCTTAGGTAAGTTTAAAGTAAAAAATCTATAATTTTACTTTCTCCATATGTTTTATTATAACTTAATCTGACTTACAAAGTCAACATTTGCTTTGAGTAAAAGCATGAAAAACTCATAAATAATTGTTTTTTACATTTAATTATTAATTTTACTTTTTCTAACAGTTTGCAATTCCAATACTCGCCTTATATACTTCTCTGGATTATTACATATTGCATATCTTTTTCTTCTTAATGCCTTTATTTTCCCTATCTCAAATATCTTTAGTATTGTTAAACACCATTTCCTTATTATATTCATATTTTCTGCTGCTATTTTATAAATCTGATTTTGAGATTAAAAATATAAAATGTAAAGAGCATAGACATAGTAAAAAATCAATTGATATGATATAAAATAATCTTCTTCATATGACATTAGAGGAAAAATTATGTATTTACTACTATATGGGAGGACATGAAGAAAATTATAAATATTGTGAATTAATAAATAAATTTATTGAAAAGGATCCTAATATTATTTATGTCCAAAAATCGGATACTAAGTCCTCAAATTTAGAAACTTAATATGAATAATTTTTAAAGAAAGATTCTGTACTTAAAAATTCAGCTGTTACTTTTGCTCCTGTTTCGCCATTTTCAATAGTTAAATTCCCTTGACATTTTTCACATATTATTTTACAAATATATAATCCCAATCCAAAATGTGTACTGTTTTTTTCTTTTTCTTCTCTGAAAAATGGTTCTTTAGCATATTTAAGTGTTTCTACTGAAAAACCCTTCCCATCATCTTCTACCATAATTTTCAATTTATTATCTTTTAAACTTATATAAATATTTATTTCATTTTCAGCATATCTTATAGCATTTGAAATTAAATTTTCATATACTTCTAAAACCAATTCTTTATCAATATATACATATTTTTCTTTTGTTGTATTATTAATACATAATTTTAAATCCTCAGCTAAAATATCTGTTGTTTTTTTACAATCACATATTAAATCTTCCCATAAAATATTTTCTATTTTTGGAAGTAAGTCTTCAAGTTTCTGAATAGCACTCATTTTATGCGTATAATTTTCCAATCTTGTTATTTGATTACTCACCATTTTTAAAATTTCTAACAATTTTTCTTCAGACAATTTTCCATCAGGCATATATTTTTCAAGTAAATCCGTATATCCTTTTAAAACCGTAATAGGAGTTCTCATATCATGTGAAAATGCTGCATTAAGCCTTTTTCTTTCTTCCAAAATTCTCCACATATTTGTATTGCTTTTATACAAGGCTATTCTCATATCTTCAAAAGACTGACATACTTGACCTAATTCATTTTTATTATTTACTTCAATCTTAAAATCCAAACAATTTTCTGATATTTTTTTTGAAGCTAAAAGCAGTGTATTTATAGGTTTTTCCAATTCTTTTTGATAGAAAATAATGCCTGATGATATAATACAAAAAAATACCCACAAAGGAATTAATAATACCTGTGCATAACTTATAATCCAATAAATCTTATGTTCCTTTGAATTATCTGAAAAAATTTCTTCTTTTTCATAAAAAGTATAATGCAAATTTCCATTTTCATCTATTATAATCTCATAACTCGGTTTGTCATTAAAATCTTCTTGCAAATATTCTATTACATACCATTTTTGTATATAATTTGTAGAAACTCCAATTACATACGCACCTAAGTATGCAACTATCACACAAATAGGAATATAAATCAGAAAACACAATTTTAAAGAATGCTTTTTTAATTTACCCATTTATACCCAATCCCCCATACTGTTTGTAAATGGTATTCTTCTCCCATTTCTTTCAATTTTGCCCTAATACGTCTTATATGTTCCGTCACGACACTGCTGTCACCTTCTGTATCATAACCCCATACTTTTTCATAAATATGTTCTTTATCAAAAACCTGCTCTTTATTCAAAGAAAGTAATTCAATAATTTCAAATTCTTTTTTAGCAAAAGCTATCTGTTTGTTTTTATAAATAATTGTTTTAGCAGAATAATTCACCGCCAACTTTCCAAAAACATAAATATTTCCCTTTGAAAAATTTCTATATTCTCGTCTGATATGTGCAGCGACTCTTGCTCCAAGTTCATCTATTGAAAAAGGCTTTACAATATAATCATCTCCACCAGCTGCAAATCCCATAATTTTATCGCTATCTTCTATCTTAGCCGTTAAAAATAAAATAGGACAGCTTGTAAATTCACGTATATTTTTACATACTGAAATCCCATCTATTTCAGGCATATTTATATCAAGCAAAATTAAATCTGGCTGCAATTTAATTTTATTTATTACCTCAACTCCATTATATGCAGTTATTACTTCATAACCATTTATTTCAAAATAATCCTTTAATAAACTTACTACATCTTTTTCATCATCTGCAATCAATATTTTATACACAAAATCACCTCTTTTAATTTAATAATAGCAGTATATTACTTAAATATCAATTTTTTCTCAACTTTATCAATAAAAAAAGAGCTTTTTCAGCTCTCTCAAATTTTCAAAAAATTTTCTCAATTCTTTTCATTACTCTTGTGACAGGAGTATACAATACAAGCATAATAAAAAAATTGCTTACACCATGTACCAAGTCCCATGGAATACCTGAAATCCACCAAGCAAAAGCTGTTCTTAAACCATTTGAAAAATCAGCACCTGCTGCACCTATAAATATATATGGAATAGAACAAAATAATCCAAACAACAATCCATATATTCCTGAAATCACACTCCATACAAAAGCTGAATTAACTTTTCTTAAAAACAATGTAATTATCGCTAATAACGGCCACATATAAAGGTACATAATCCACCATAAGCCAAAACCATAAAGCATTCCTTCTATAAGAATAAATACAGGAATTGCCAAAAATATCCTTTTGCCTAAATATAATGAAAATATTATAATCCAAAAGGTTACAAGTTCAACATTAGGTACAAATGAAAGAGCTGTTTTACAAACCTGCATAACAGCCGCCATCATCGCAATTAAAGAAATATCTTTTACTGTTAGTTTAATGTTTTTTTCATTCATATTTATCACTGCTTTGTATAAATTATCTGAAAAGCATCTCCATCTTCTATCGGCTGTTCCGAAATACCATAATTACAATATTCTCCATTTACATAAAAACTCCAGTACGCACCATTTGTATTATACTCTGCAAATTCTCCATTTATAGTATCTATCATCAGACCATATGGTCCTTCAGTACCTGAAAATTCAAGTCCTTCTACTTCTTCCATTGCCTGTTTTAAATACTGTGAACTTGTCTTTACTTCATACTTCACAGAGTTTTTTGCCTGATTAATCACTTCTATTGTAACTATCTTATTCCCCTCTGTTGGTTTTTCACTAAATATTAAAAACATAGCTGAAAGTCCAACTACTAAAACAATTAACAAAGCAATCAATGCTCCCAATTTCTTTTTATCTTTCATTCTAATTCCTTCTTTCAATATATTTTTCCCTAACTCTATCGTATCTGTTTTCATTTTCAACCAAACTAAAACTTTGATACCTTATAACGCTCTACAATAAAAAAGTATAGCATAAATTGCAGATATAAGCAATAAAAGTGGTAGCCAATTTTTGAATCAGCTACCATATATTGACTTATTTGTTGCATTTCAAAACTTCTGCATATGCCATAATAAATGGCCCTAAACCTTTACCTTCATTATCAAAGAACGTTGCATTTGCACTTCCCGGAGCACCTTTAAAACAGATATTTGTCAAATTTTTACTGTTAATCTCATTTTGACACATTCCCTTAAAAGCTTTAAGTGCCATATCCATATAAGATTCTTCCAACCAACCGTTGTTTACAGCTTTAACAATACCATAAACCATCAATGATGTTCCACTTGTTTCCAAACAATTATTTTTTGAATTAGCTTTTCCTACTACATAGTTTGTCCACATTCCTGTTTCTTCATCTTGATAAGGAATCATTCCATCTACTATTTTCTTTAACTCCACTTTCATTGTTTCGAAGTTTTCACCTTCCATACAATCCATAACATCTACTAAAGCACCAATATACCAGCCAATAGAACGTAACCAGTAACCACCCGAATTATTATCTGCATTAGCTGCATGGAAAAACAATCCATTTTCTTTGTTATACATATTCTCACTAACCCAAGTAAAACGCTTAGCTATATTATCAAGCTCTGCTTTGTCATAACGTGCTGCATATCTTGCCATAAAAGGTTGTGCCATATATAAACCATCTAACCATACTGCATATTCTGGTTTTGATGCCCAAGTGTGGTAGTAATTACCACCAATATTTTCATTAGTATATTTATCTTTTGCCTCAATCAAATCTTTATATAACTCATCTGCCTTAACTAAATAACGGTTATCTCCTGTAACATCATAATATTTTAACAATAGACTTGCTGTCTTATAGCAATCAAGACCATGTTCTTTATTATATCCTGCTGCTGGTCCTTCTTTAAGCATTGTCCAACTTCCGTCAGGCTCAATCATATTTGAAAGATATTCTTCTACATAATCTGCATAAACTTTTTCGCCTGTTGCATCATATACATAATCTATTCCCTCAAATACAACACTATTATAATAACTCCACTCATAAAGATAAGGTTTTCCATCTTCACGTTTTTCATTATCCCATGTAAAATATTTTCCCCACCCTGAAACCACTTTATCAGGGTCATTAACTGCACTGTTAATCGTAATTCCATCTATGTAAGTCTTAGCCTTTTCTAATGCTTCTTCAAGTGTAAATTCCTTAACTTCTGTTTCTTTTGTAGTACTCTCTTTCATTGTTGTCTGCTCCTTTTCTTTGTTATCTGATATAACAGTTGTTGTTTCTTCTGTGCTGTTTTCGGTAGTAAGAGTATTATCCATATTCTGATAACCACATTGTGTCAAACTAAGCATTAAGCACATAGCTAGCAAAATTGCCGTATTTGTTTTCCTTTTAAACATATTTTTCCTCCAAATACATACACATAAAAATTATTTTTAATTATCTATTTTTTAGTATAACATTTAACTAATTTATATTCAAGATATAGTTTATTTCTTCAATAAAAATTAATCAAATTTTAAATTAATTTTTTGTGCTATAATAGCTTTATTTGGCAATTCCTTTTTTCCTACATCTTTTGTATAAATAGGAACAATATAATATTTATTATCTTTAGTAAATATATCTACCCTAAACATATTTGAATTATCAGCAATTCCACCTTGAACTTCAATACCTGTA
>CAZQDT010000067.1:7470-10768 GCA_964592005.1 uncultured Eubacteriales bacterium | reverse complement strand
AAATTTTTACCCAAAACCATTGTAAAAAGTTTTTGCTATGAAATTAAATTTGTTTATTTTTATTCAATTATAAAAATATTTGCTATTTGAGCAAATTTTTCATTTCCTTAAGCATTGAATTATATAAAATTACAATATTTTTATAAATATTATTTCGATATAATTAGTAAAATAGACAAACACTATTTATTTTAACACAAAAAAAGACCTCCTTTGGTCTAACCAAATATACCTTAAGGAAATCTTAATCTATTTTCAATCATAAAATTATTTTTGTATATTTTCTATCTGGCTAAAAACATTTTCTATTTCTTTATATAATTTTCCGATATCTTTTAGTTCCATAAGCATATTCAAATTCAATACATTGTAAAATATTCTTAGTCTGTTAAACAATGTCAATATCATTGCCGCTAGATTTCCCATTCATAGTAAGCATTATCTCATTACTTTCTTTAATTACCCTTTTTTCTTTAGGATATGCCCATAGACACGCAATACTCATACAAACAACAAATACTATCAAAGCTCCTGCTGTCACATAAGATGGATTTAATTCTTTTTTCCTTAAAAGAAGATATTTTCTTATTCTCCATACCATATATCCTAAAAATACTGCACTATAAAGAAAAATATTTAAAAAATAACCTGATTTTCCAGCTTGTGATGACGCAAGCAATATTGCAAATATATGAATATACAAAACTACATAGAATATATATGCTGTTCTTTGATATTTTTTCCATTTTTTAGCAGGCATTTTCTTTCTTATCCTTGGAAATGAAATTATTGCGAGAGGGACCATAATTATAATCAATATTACCGAACTTACTGCCGCCACAAGTTGATAAGAATTTAATATTTGTGGTGATATAAATAATGATTTGAAGTAAAATTTTCCAAATGATATATTATGTCCAAGGGATAAAATTGAAGCTATAATTGAAAGCTCTCCCCTTATCGGCATAATTATTTTCAATGGTTTTGAACCATTTTTTAAAGCACCCGCCCACATAATAATAACCCATAATCCTGTACTAAAAGCTGCTCTTTTAAATAATGAAAACATATAACTATTTATAAATTGATTTTCAGAATTAAGCCAACCCATAGCTACTAAAAAACTAATTACTGCTGATACAATATAAAATACATTTGAATACTTTTTTATAGGTTTATTTAATAAAACCACAAAAGCAATAGCTAAAATCATTGAAATAAAAAATAACATATTCTCTCCTCCACAACTGAATAAATATTATTCATAATTTTACCCATTTTTATATAATATAATTCAATTTATTTCAATTATGAAAACATTTGCGGTTCGAGCAAATTTTTCATTACCTTTAGTATTAAATTATATAATATAATTCAAATACAAAAACTTTTGCGAGTTAAGCAAAAGTTTTGTTTCCTTAAACATTGCTTTATATAATTAAAGTGATTTAAATAAACAAATAATTAGTGTAGCAAAACTTTTTACCCAAAACCATTGTAAAAAGTTTTTACTATGAAATTAAATTTGTTTATTTTTATTCAATAAAAAATCTTATGCGATTTGAGTAGAAATTTTGTTACCTTAAATAAAAGGGAGCCATTTCTAAAGAACAAGTAACTATTGTTATCTGCTTAATATGGAGTAGATGTTTAAATTTTTAAATAATATATAATTATTCAAAATGAAATGTAAAAAAATTCCTGATGATTAAAAAAATAATAATTGACAAAGAGATGAAAAAAAGGTATACTAAATAGGTAAATTATAATTTTGTTATAAAGTTTCGTGCTAGCCGGGGAGGTAGCGGTTCTCTGTACTCACAATCCGCTAGAGTGAGGGTGATGCCTGTTTTGAGGCCTTATTTTGTGAGGTCTGCCTATTATAAGTGGTGTTGATGATTGAGTCTTACGCAACAGGAATTTGTGAACCGTGTCAGGGTCGGAAGGCAGCAGCACTAAGCAAAACCTCTTGTGTGCCGTAAGGGTGCTTGGTTGGAGCTAACTGTAATAGTAACGCTTGGAAGATATTGTCGAAAGCAGGCGCACGATTTAATATATAGGAAGATAAATTATCTTCTTTTTTTTTACGTAAAGATGGATTATAATTAAAGAGAAAAACTTTTGTTGATTTATTAGGAATAAATATGTATAATATAGCAAGAAAAAAATGTCAGGTTTCGGGCAAATAAAAAGAAAGAAGTGAATTTTGATGCAGAAAGTGCAGCCTAAAATACTTCCGGGATTTATGGAATTACTTCCGGAGGACCAAATATTATTTAATAAAATGTATGATACAATAAGAGGAGTTTATGAAAAATTTGGATTTTTACCATTGGATACTCCTTTAATAGAGCTTTCAGAGGTTTTACTTGCTAAAGCAGGTGGGGAAACAGAAAAACAGATTTATCGTTTCAATAAAGGTGATAATGATTTATCTTTAAGATTTGATTTGACAGTGCCTTTAGCAAGATATGTAGCACAGAGATATTCAGATTTGGTATTCCCTTTCAAAAGATATCAGATGAGTAAAGTTTTCAGAGGAGAACGTCCACAAAAAGGAAGATTTAGAGAATTTTATCAGTGCGATATTGATATAATTGGAAATGAAGAGTTAGATTTAATATATGATGCGGAAATGCCGGCAGTTATTTATACAATATTCAAAGAACTTAATATTGGAAAATTTATTATAAGAATTAATAACAGAAAAGTTTTAAATGGTTTCTTTGGGGCATTGGATTTAGCTGAAAAAGCGGCTGATATTTTGAGAATTATTGATAAAATTGATAAAATTGGAAAAGAAGCTGTTGCTGAGGAATTAGAAAAGCTTGAAGTAAGCACCGATAAAATAGAAAAAATCCTTGAATTTGTGCAGATTAAAGGTACAAATGAGCAGATAGTTGAAAAACTTAGAAATAGTGATGTAACAGATGAAAAATATTTAGAGGGTGTAAATGAGCTGGAAATAGTTTCAAAATATATGAAACAATTTGGTATAGATGAGGACAGTTATACTATTGATTTAACAATAGCAAGAGGACTTGATTATTATACAGGTACAGTTTATGAAACAAATTTGAAAGATTATCCGCAACTTGGAAGTATTTGTTCAGGAGGAAGGTATGATAATCTTACTGGATATTATACTAATCAAAGTTTGCCGGGAATAGGAATTTCCATAGGTTTAACAAGACTGTTTTCACAGCTTAAAGAACAAAATATAATTTCAAGTGAGCAGAAAAGTTTAGTAAAAGTGCTTTTAGTTCCATTCGATAGAGAAAATATGGACTATGTACTT
>CAZQDT010000067.1:0-7460 GCA_964592005.1 uncultured Eubacteriales bacterium | reverse complement strand
TATTCAAATAAGGGAATAAAACAAAAAATGAAGTATGCAAACAGACTTAATATTCCATATGTAGCACTTATTGGAGAAGATGAAGTTAAAAACAATGTAATTGCTTTAAAAGATATGGTAACAGGCACACAAGAAATAATTTCAATAGAAGAAGCTATTGAAAAATTGAGATAGAGAGGAAGAAAAAAATGGGAGAATTGATGTCAGGCTTGAAAAGAAGCCATAAATGTTGTGAAGTTGACGAAACTATGATTGGTCAAAAAGTTGTACTTATGGGTTGGGTACAGAGAAGACGTGACTTGGGACAGCTTATATTTATAGCACTTAGAGATAGAAGTGGTATTGTACAGGCTGTGGTTGACCAAAATACTAATGCTGAAGTATTTAATAAAGCTGAAACGGTAAGAAGTGAATATGTGCTTGCAATTACAGGTACAGTAAGAGCAAGGACTGAAAAAGATATTAATCCTAATATGAAAACAGGAAAGATAGAAATAGAAGCAGAGGATATTCGTATTCTTTCAGAAGCAGAAACAACACCTTTCCAAGTAGAAGATAGTGTTCAGGTTAAAGATGATTTAAGACTTAAATATAGATATATTGATTTGAGAAGACCTGAAATGCAGAAAAATCTTATATTAAGACATAAAGTAGCACAGTCTGTAAGAAACTTTTTAAGTGATGAAGGATTTTTAGAAATAGAAACACCTATGCTTACAAAGAGTACACCAGAGGGAGCAAGAGATTATCTTGTACCAAGTCGTGTACACCCTGGAAATTTTTATGCACTTCCACAGTCACCTCAGATATTTAAACAACTTCTTATGGTGTCAGGAATGGACAGATATTTCCAAATAGTAAAATGTTTCAGAGATGAGGATTTAAGAGCAGATAGACAGCCTGAATTTACTCAGATAGATATGGAACTTTCTTTTGTAGAAGAAGATGATGTAATGAGTATAAATGAACGTTTGCTCAAAAAAGTATTTAAAGAAACTTTAGATGTAGATGTAGAAATACCTTTCCAGAGAATGACATATAAAGAAGCTATGGAAAGATATGGTTCAGATAAGCCTGATGTTCGTTTTGGAATGGAACTTGTAAATATATCAGAAGTAGTTAAAGACAGTGAATTTAAAGTATTTGCAGATGCTTTAGCAAATGGTGGAAGTGTAAGAGCCATAAATGCAAAAGGTTGTGGAACATATCCAAGAAAACAGATAGATGCACTTGTAGAGTTTGTAAAAACATATAAGGCAAAAGGACTTGCGTGGATTGCAATTAACAACGAAGGTGAAATAAAGACACAGATTTCAAAATTTTTTACACCTGAAAAACTTGATGAAATAATAAAAGCAGTAGATGGACAAAATGGTGACTTGATACTTATTTGTGCTGATAAAAATTCCGTAGTATTTGATGCTTTAGGTGCTTTGCGTCTTGAAATTTCAAGAAGAGAAAAACTTACAAATCCTAAAGATTTTAAGTTCTTATGGGTTACAGAGTTCCCATTACTTGAGTGGTCCGAGGAAGAAAACAGATATACTGCAATGCACCACCCATTTACATCACCTATGGATGAAGATTTGGAGTTGATGGATACAGCTCCATCAAAAGTAAGAGCAAAGGCTTATGATGTAGTTTTAAATGGTTATGAGCTTGGTGGCGGAAGTATTCGTATTCATAGAAGTGATATTCAGGAAAAAATGTTTAAACTATTGGGCTTTAGTGAAGAAGATGCTCAAGAAAGATTTGGTTTCTTAATAAATGCTTTTAAATATGGCACACCTCCACATGGTGGACTTGCATTTGGACTTGACCGTATAATAATGCTTATGACAGGTGCCGAAAGTCTTCGTGATGTTATAGCATTCCCTAAAGTAAAAGATGCGTCTTGTCCAATGACAGATGCTCCTAATGTTGTAGATGAAAAACAGCTTGAAGAGTTGGGATTGATGATTAAGGAAGTAATTGAAGAAGAATAAGATTAAAGTTATGCAGGATTTTTCTCAAAAAACAATTTTGGGACAATATGAAAATAGATATATAAAAAGCCATTTAATAGAAATATTGAATGGTTTTTTTGTTATGTCGTTTTATATCATAAATTAAGTTTGTTTTGTATATATTATTTGCTATGAATTAATATTATAATATATACATAAAAAGAAAAAAAGTTGAAATATTACATAAGTTTTATTTGACTTATGATATAATTATTGCATATAAAAATGGGAGTTGATTTATATGCTAAAAGATGTAATTTATGCTGGATTTAATGGTAAATTTGATGTTGCTTATAAAAAAGAAAAGTCTTTATTTCCAATGCCGCCACATACACATAATGCCATAGAAATATTTTTAAATTTAACAGAAATTCCCAATGTGTTGTTAGGCTCTAATATGTTATCATTGAAGAAAAATGTTATGTTAATTATACCTTCGTATTGTATTCATCAAATGACACAATTAGAAGATAGTATATATGAACGATATATATTGACAATCAGTACGGCGTGGTTTGACAGTTTAATAGGGGATAAATTTGTTAGTAATTACAGTTATTTTAAAAATTCAAATAGTCCGTTAATAATTTCTTTGACAGAAGATGAAAAAAAAGAAATAGTTAAAAAATTAGAACAATTGATAAAATGTGAAGATGAAAATGTATTTTTAAAAACGAGCTTTTTTTTAGATGTAATGGTTTGGATTGATAATAAAGCCATTGGGGCAAATGATAAAATTGAAAATCATACTACAAAAGAGTTAAATGAAACAGCAAAACTAGTTTCAAAAATACTAGATTATATCAATGAAAATTTATATGAAAATATTAAAATAGAAGATATTGCAAGTAAATTTTTCTTAAATCATGATTATATAAATAGAATATTTAAAAAATATGTAAATACTACTATAAGAAATTATATAACAATACAGCGGATAACCAAAGCACAGCAATTATTGCTTGAAGGTTATACAGTATCGCAAATTCAAAATATGATAGGTTATGGCAGTTATGAACATTTTTTTAGAACATTCAAAAAAAATACTGGAATGACACCAAAGGAATATAAAAATCAGTATTTTGAACAATCAAAAAGTTAAATAAAAATTTTATAAAACTATAAATAATAAGGAGGTTTTTTTATGCAGCCAGTTGTTTTGTCTGTATTAGGAAATAGTTGTACGCTTTCAAATGGTATAATTTTTATGTTATGGAAAGAAAATGGAACACTTGGAAGTATTAGCAGAAATGGGGTTGAATTGGTTTGTAATTTGCCAGAGCGTTCAGATACTGACGGTAAATCAGCTTTCTATGTAGATTATTATGCAGAAGGTGCATTTCGAGCTTGTCGTGCACCGAAATTAAAAGTAATAGAAGCAAATGAAAAGATGGCACATATAGCCTATATTGACAAAAAAGGTTATCTTGCAATAGAATTTCATATAATTTTGATGCAGGGTGAAAGTGGTTATTATTCATATGTTATTGCTGAAAATAATACAGACATGGTATTTCAGTTATCTGAATTTAGACTTGTATATCGTTGTGGAAATAGAATATTTGACCATGCTTATACAGGTGAACGATATGGATTACAACCAACTAATAAATATTTACAAAGTAATGAAAAATTGCAAGATGAGGCTTATCGTCTGCCAGACGGAGAAAAATATACAAATGGAGATATCTATTCAAAATATGATTATACAGGATTTTTTTCAAAAAATCCGATGTGGGGACAGTATGGACATGGATATGGTTTCTTTTTTATGCCAGTTTCTACGGAATGTTATCCGGGAGGACCACTCAAACAGGATTTATTGGTACATTATGACGGAATTGTTTTAAATTATATGACAGGAGCACATTTTGGAAATGGTGATTTATTTGTGCCAATAGGCTGGAAAAAATTTTATGGTCCATATTATCAGTATTTTAATGAAGCAGATACTCCTGAAGAATTATTTGCAGATGCTTTAAAGGTTGCAGAAAAGGAAAAAGAAAAATGGCCTTATCAATGGGTAAATGAGCCATTATATCCTCTTGTAAGGAGTAGGGTGGAAGGTAAGTTGGTATTTGAAGATGGTACTCCTTGTAAGAATACAACAGTTATATTAGGACAAGCTAATTTGCCAATTGAATTACAATCGGCAGGTTATATATATTATACAGAAACAGATGAAAAGGGCTGTTTTACCTTAGATAATGTACGTTTTGATGAATATTCGCTTTGGGCTTATGAAAAAGGAGGAAGCAATACAAATCAGTTAAAAATTGAAGGGGTTAAGATTGTTGAAAAAGAACAGAAATTAGAAACTATTGTATGGCAACTTCCAAAAGAAAAAGTATTATGGCAGCTTGGTAAGGCAACTAGAACCTGTGAGGGTTATAAATATGCAGGAGAATTAAGAAATTACAAATGGATGAAAATGGTGCCTGATACAGTACATTTTTATATAGGGCAAAGTAAAGAAAGTGAAGATTGGTATTATTCACAAAATAATAAAGGTAAATGGTATATACATTTTATACTTGATGAAATTCCAAAAAATAAATGTAATTTAATAGTTGCACTTGCAGGTGCAGCAAGAAGATGTCCTGAGGATAGAGAAATTCCTAATTTTGAAATTAGTTTAAATGAAGCGGTAGTACATACAACTACATTAGTAAATGATGGTTCTGTTTACAGAAGTGCCACATTAAATGGACGTTATCGTTATATGAAAATAGAAATTTCACCAGAACTTTTGTGTAAAGGTGAAAATATAGTACAGTTTCAAGCTGAAAACGGTATGATTATGTATGATACAGTACTTTTGACAGAAAATATTTAGAGAGATTTTGGTTAAAATTATACAGAAAGGCTGATGATTATGCAAATTAACAAAGATACATTATTTATGAGATATCCTTCAACTTGGTGGCATGGTTTATGGATGGAGGGTTTGCCAAGTGGAAACGGAGAAATAGGAATAAATGTACATGGCGGAGTAAAAGAAGAAATTACAATGATACAGCATCATAATTTGTGGCATGCAGGAAAAGAAGGTATACTTCCAGATGTAAGCAAAGCATTTATTCAGCAAAGAAAGATGATGGATGAAGAAGATTTTAAAAATGCCAGTTGGGAGGTGGTAAATGAGTTAAGAAAAAGAAATTATGATTCTGAGTTAGAAAGTCAGTTACCATTGGCAGGTGTTGTTGTTCAAATTAAACCTAATGAAGGTTTTAATAATTATATTAGAGGTATTCATATGGATACAGGCGAGGTTGGCTGTGAATGGCTTGATGGTATATCTCAAAGAAGTTCTTACTCATTTGTATCAAGAACAAGAAATATAGTTGTAAAAAGAATTAAAGCATCTCAAAAAGATTTAAAATTACTTTTTAATATAGATATGTATAAAAATGATGGCTCAGAAAATGCTGAAAAATATGCAAAATATGTTATAGAAACTAAAGAAACTAAAATAGAAAAACCATATATTTACTATACAGCACAGGATGAGGAAGGAAAATTATATGGAACAGTTGCAAAAATTATAAAAAAAGATGGTTCACTAGAAAATACACCAATAGGAGTAAAAGTAATAGATAGTAGCGATGTAATGCTTATAATTAAGAGTTTTGTAAAAGAAAGAGTGGAAAGAAAAAAAGTTATTTTACAAGAGTTAAAAGAAGAAATTGATAAAATAGATATATCATATGAAAAATTGCTGGCAGAGCATAAACAAGAACATCAAAAATGGTATAATAGTGCAGAATTTTCATTGAATTATGGAGATAGTTATCATTATAATGAAGATTTACTTGCTATGGCATATTCAGGTAAGCAACCATTAGAATTAATAGAGAAGATGTGGAGATATGGTAGATACTTGTTTATTTGTGGTACATCTCCAAAATCTAATCCTTTTCCTATGTATGGTTTATGGGGCGGAGATTATAAATTACCTTGGAGTCATAATATGGCAAATGAAAATATTCAAATGATATATTGGCATACTTATGCGGGTAATTTACTGCCTTTTCAGGAAGGTATTTATAAATATTATAATGATAGAATATCAATATATCAAAATAATGCTAAAAAGATTTATGGTATGAAAGGCATATATATACCAGCAGGAACAACACCGGGAGTATCAGCTTTAAATCAAGTAGTTCCAGTTATTGTAAGCTGGGTAAGTGCAGCAGGTTGGCTGGCACAGCACTATTGTGATTATTATTGGTTTACAAAGGATACTAAGTATTTGGAAGAAATTATTATACCATATTTAAAAGAGGTTGCAGATTTTTATGAAGATTTTATTGAATTTTATCCAAATGGAAAAATTCATTTTTATCCAAGTGTATCGCCTGAGAATACTCCTCAAAATTTTATGCCACCTGAACATATACAGATGCCTCACCCAATGCCAACTACGGTAAATTCAACTATTGATTTGGCAATTGTAAAAGAATTTTTTAAAAATATTTATGCAATAGCAAAGGAACAGGATATATTTAGTGAAAGATATAAATTATGGGAAAAAATAATAGATTCAATACCTGATTATATGATAAATGAGCAGGGAGGAATTAAAGAATGGCAAGATGATAGATTTAAAGAACGTTATGCACATAGACATTTATCTCATATATATCCAGTATTTCCAGGTAAAGAAGTAAATAAATTACATTATAAAGAATTATTGGCGGCATTTCGTAGAGCAGTAGATTTAAGGGAAATTGATGCACAGACTAGCTGGTCATTAGCACATATGTCAGCGATTTATGCAAGATTTGAAGATGGTGAAGCGGCAATGAAATGTTTAAATAATATTGCAAAATCTGCGTTGACAAATAATTTTTTTACATTTCATAATGACTGGAGAAAAATGAATATTTCTTTAAATACAGATTGTCCGATACAATTAGATGCAGTTATGGGTTATGTAAATGCTTTGCAAGAAATGGTAATATATGTATCTCAAGATTTAGTTAAATTTTTACCGGCTTTGCCGAGTGAATTATATTGTGGAGAGGTAAAATCTTTTAGATATACAAATGGTTTTGTAGATATGTCTTGGAATAAGCTTGAGAAAAAAGCAAATATTATTTTAAAATCTGTTAGAAAACATGAAATGTATATTCAGCTTCCACAATTTTTAGAAGAATATAATTTTGAATGTAAAAATTGTATAATAAGTAAAGAAAAAGAATTATATAAAATTGATATGGAAGCTACGGGTTATTTGATGATAAAAGGAGTATAAGAGTTATAAATATAATCCCTAAAATCTATTATTAAGTTTTTGGGGATTATATTATACAATGTCAAAAAAATTAAGAAAAATTTTAAATAGCATCAAATTCATTAAGGAGATATAGTTAAGAGGAAACTAAAATTATATTTGCAAAATATATAAATGTTTAAAAATATCAAAAATAAATTGTTGGGTAGTGTCAA
>CAZQDT010000066.1:0-10785 GCA_964592005.1 uncultured Eubacteriales bacterium | reverse complement strand
GTTTTAACAACTCGCTTACTTTTATTTGACATTAAACACTCTAACCCCTCTCAAATTTTATTAAATTTCTTTAAAAGAATACTACAAATAGATTAAAAAAAACTTAATAACAGATTAGAAAATGATTAGTATAATGTAAATTTTTTGTAAACAATAAATTTGAATTATAATATTCTTTTAATTTCATATAAAAAACAGGTATACAAATTAACACATACCTGTTTCAAATATTTTTATTATAAAGTTTAATCTTCAAACAGTGAAAATGGATATTCTTCCGTTTTTTCACTAAATATCATTTCTTTTCCACTACAAGGATGCTTAAAACTCAAAGTTTCTGCCCAAAGTGCTACCTGAACATTCCTTACTCCACTGCCTCTGCCAACCCTTGGGTTATACTTTGTATCTCCCCACAACGGAAATCCGGCATTTGACATCTGTACTCTTATCTGATGATGTCTGCCTGTATACAAATAAACTCTTACTAAGCTTAATATTTCATTATCTACTTCAACACTTTTCAAAAGCTCATACTCCAATATTGCTTCTTTGGCATTATTTGTACCTTTACAGACAACTTTAGACATATTAAGCCTTTCATTTTTCCAAAGCAAATCTACTAACCTTTCCTTTTCTTTTACAGGTTTTCCACATACTACCGCTAAATACTGCTTAGAAAATGAACCCTGCTGTATCTGCTTAGATAAATCAGTATTTGTCTTTTCATTCTTAGCAAATACCATTACTCCACCTACTGGCTTATCCAGCCTGTGAATTAATCCAACATAGCCATTTTTAAGATACTGAGTCAAATATGAAACCATATCCATATCACCTGTTTTATCAGGCTGTGAAGAAACTTTCGGCGGCTTTACTACAACTATTACATCTTTATCTTCATAAAGTATCTTTATATCCATAATTTCACCAATCATTTTTTCTTCTTAGAATCTTTTAAAGCAACAATTCTATTAAATACAAGCTTATCTTCTGTTGTATATTTGTGGTCAACTACAAAGTAACCAAGTCTTATAAACTGATATCTACTTTCCTTTGGTGCATTTTTCAAAGCAGCTTCAACCATTGCATTTGGCATAACTACCCATGAATTTGGATTTATTCTTTCGCTCCAATCTTTTGTATCATCTTTAAGCATTTCTTCATTATCTATAAGTGCCTCATAAAGATTAACTTCTGCCTTAACTGCATCAGCCGCATTTACCCAGTGTATCGTTCCTTTAACCTTACGTCCTGTAAACCCTGAACCACTCTTTGTTTCCGGGTCATAAGTACAACGAAGTTCTACAACATTTCCGGTTTCATCTTTTATAACTTCATTACAGGTAATAAAATATGCACCATTTAATCTAACTTCTGCTCCCTGTGTAAGTCTTCTGAAACCTTTTTCCGGAATTTCCATAAAATCTTCTCTATCTACATAAATCTCTCTTGAGAAAGTTACCTGTCTTGTTCCCAATTCAGGATTTTCAGCATTATTGCTTATCTCTAAAAGCTCTGTCTGTCCCTCCGGATAATTGGTAATTACTACCTTTAATGGGTCTAACACTGCCATATAGCGATTTACTTTTGTCTTAAGGTCTTCTCTTAAAAAATGTTCAAGCATTGCTATATCTATCGTACTTTCACTCTTAGAAACACCTATCTCACCTAAAAATGTCTTTATACTTTCAGGTGTAAAACCTCTTCTTCTAAGTCCTTTGAGGGTAGGAAGTCTTGGGTCATCCCAACCATCAACATAATTTCCAAATACAAGCTGTCTTAAATATCTTTTACTTGTAATTGCACCACTTATATTCATTCTTCCAAATTCTCTCTGTTTTGGAGGCTCTACTGCTCCAATAGCTTCTAATACCCACTCATACAAAGGTCTATGGTCTTTAAATTCTATTGAACAAAGTGAATGTGTTATACCTTCTATATAATCTTGAATAGGGTGTGCATAATCATACATAGGATAAATACACCAGTCATTTCCTCTTCTGTAATGTTCTGCATTCTGTATTCTGTAAATAACAGGGTCACGCATATTAATATTAGGTGATGCCATATCTATTTTGGCTCTGAGAACTTTTTCACCTGGCTGAAATTCACCATTTTTCATTCTTTCAAACAAATCAAGATTTTCTTCTACACTTCTGTTTCTGTAAGGACTATCTTTACCCGGCTCAGTCAGACTGCCTCTATACTCTCTTGTCTGCTCTGCATTCAAATCACATACATAAGCCTTACCATCTTTGATAAGCTTTATTGCATAATCATATATTTTTTCATAATAATCTGAACCATAATATATTCTTTCTTTAGGGTCAAAACCAATCCATTTCATATCTTCTATTATAGCATTTACATATTCCATATCTTCTTTCATAGGGTTTGTATCATCTAAACGAAGGTTGAATTTTCCATTATATTTCTGTGCTATTGTATGACTTATATTGATTGCATAAGCACTTCCGATATGAAGATATCCGTTAGGTTCAGGTGGAAATCTTGTACATATTTCTCTGCTATATGTTCCCTTTTCTAAATCTTCTTCTACAATTCTCTGTATAAAATTTTTTTCTTCTGTCACAACTTCTTCAACTTTGTTTTCTTCTGACATTTTACAATCCTCCTGTTTTTCACTAAAAAATAATATTATTCCATACCTTTAATTTGTCAAACCGCAATAAAAAAGCTCCTATCCCAAGCCTAAATAGACTTGAGGACGAGAGCTACGCTTCGTGATGCCACCTCTATTTGCTGATATGTCACCATAACAGCCTCATAAAGTAATAATTACTTTGTCCATTAACGCTGAACTACGTTGCAGCCTACCTCTGTAAACAGCATCGGTGCAAAACTCCAAGGCCTGTTTCAATAAATAATTTTTATCTCCCTCTCAGCAAATAGGAAACTCTCTGAAAAAAATACATCTATTTACTCTCCTTATCACAGTCTTTTTCTGTGTCAATTTATATTATTTTATTATATTACCTAAATTAAGTCAAGGTGTGATTTAAAAATTTTTATATTATCCCCACATTCATTACATATTTAAACATAAATGCTATATGAAAAGCACTTCCACCCATTACAAATAAATGAAATAATTCATGTGCTCCAAACCATTTATTTTGAAAAGGAATCCATTTTATACCATATATAACTGCACCTATCGTATAAGTAATACCACCTGCCAATAAAAGTAAAATACCTTCTTTAGGTACTGCCTGCATAAGAGGATAAAATGCTATAACTACAAGCCAACCCATCACCACATATATTACTGTTGAAAGCCATCTTGGTGCTTCCATCCACACTATTTTAAGTACTATACCTGCTAAAGCAAATCCCCACACCAAACTAAGTAATGTCCATCCCCATTTACCATTTAAAGGAATAAGACAAACCGGTGTATATGTTCCGGCTATCAATACAAATATCATCATATGGTCTATTCTTCTAAGTATCTTTTCTTTTTCTTTGCTAATACAAAGCCAGTGATATACTGTACTTGCTCCATACAAAGCTAAAAGTGTCGCACCAAAAATTGAAAAAGCAATAACATGAAGTCTAGTAGCTGAAATACTTGCTTCATAAATTAATAATATAGTTATTGGTATTGCTGCCAAAAATCCAATAAAATGAGTTAATGCACTTATAGGGTCTTTTATTTTTTTCATAATCATCTCTCCTTTTATTCAAAACTTTTAAATGTAGTTTTAATTACTACGTATTATTATATTCATATAATAATTTTTTATTCTTATTTATTCAACTCTTATTTTAAATTATTTTTTTTAATTATGATTTAATATCTTTTATTTACTGGCAAATACTTCTTTTTTCTCTTTTTTGCTTTTTTAAATAAAAGCAGTTTCAAAATTTTATTCTGTTGTTTTCCCGAAAAAATAACATTTATATCTTGAAATGTAGTAATAAATACTATATAATTTAATATTATAGGAAACAAAATTTCTGCTCAAATTGCAGAAGATTTTGTATTGGAAATAAATTAAAGGTAATGAAAAATTTGCTCGAACCGCAAATGTTTTCATATTTAAAATAAATTAAATTATATTGTATAATAATAAACTTTTTGTTACAATAAAATCAGAAAATATGAAAGAAGTGATAATTTGTTAGATAAGGCATCCGGTGAAAATAGGGCTGAATTTTTAGAATATTTAAAAAAATTTTGTTTACTAGATGATACATTTATGAGAAAGTATTTTGAAAAAATAGAATGTGTAGAAGAAATATTACGTATAATATTAGATAATAAAGAATTAAAAGTAACACAAAGTAATACACAGCATATAATAGCAAGTCTACAAGGAAAAGAAATACAATTGGATATATATGCAATAGATGATGAAAATGTAAGATATGATATAGAAACAGAAAATAACAAAAAAAGAGCCACACCTAAAAGAACAAGATATTACAGCAGTCTTATAGACTCCAACATTTTAAAAAAGGGGGAGGATTATATAGAACTACCAGAAAGTTATGTAATCTTTATTACAAAAAAAGATTATTTTGGAAAAGGATTACCAATATATCACATTAAAAGCTTCATAGAGGAAACAAATGAAGTTTTTAAAGATGAAAGAAATATAATCTATATCAACGGTTCTTACAAGGATACCAGTACAGAATTAGGAAAACTAATTCACGATATAAATTGCACGAAAGCAGTAGATATGTTAAATAATATATTACAAGATAGAATGAAAGAGTTAAAAGAAAACGAGAAAGGGGTGGCAAATATGTGTTTGTTGATGGAAGAATTACAAGAAAAAGGAATTGAAAAAGGAATTGAAAAAGGAATTGAAAAAGTTGCAATTAATCTTTTGAAACAAAATATGTCTAAAAACCAAATAATTGAAGTTACTGGTTTAAGTATAGAAGAGCTATCCGAACTCGAAAACAATATTTAAATATAGTTACTAAACCTCTAAATTTTCCTTAGTTTAGAGGTTTTTAAAATCTAAAAATGTTTTGATATTTAAAGTGTCATTCATATTTTTGTTAAATTATGAAGATTTTTAATTACAAAAATATGAGTATAGGGCATTCGCCCTATAAATAAAAATTTTTATACAATACCTTTATGAAAGCAGGCTGTTTAAATTACATTATAAATGAGGTGAACCTATGGAAAATTATGAAGAAAAATTCAATGAACTTTTAAATTCTTTCTCTTCTCTTGAAAATATCTCAATTAATGATATACCTGAAATTGAATTATATATGGACCAAATAACTACTTTTATGGAAGATAAATTGAAAAATTACAAACGTTATCCTTCTGATAAAATCTTAACCAAAACTATGATTAACAATTATACCAAAGCAAAATTAATTTCTCCGCCCAATAAAAAGAAATACTCAAAACAACATATGATTCTTTTGATACTCATATATCATTTTAAATCAGTTCTTTCTATAAATGATATAGGTACTTTGTTTAATTATTTTAATAAAGATGAAAATATGAATATTGAAGAAATTTATAACAAATTTGTACAGTTTCAGGAAAATGAAAAACAAATTATTTCTTCTGAAATAAATATTGATAATATTTCAACTAAAGACAAAGAAAATCTTGTACCCTTGATTATAAAACTCTTAATTAAAGCGGAAACTGAAAAAATGTTTGCCGAAAAATTGATTGATGAATTTTTTACACCAGAAACTCCTAAAAAATAAACATAGAATATAACAGCTCTATGTTTATTTCTATTCAACCAACAGTAAACTCTGCAACGGATAATTGAATGACTTAAAAATAAAATTATGCTATACTCAAATCATAAATCAAGAATATATTCTTTTAGATTTCAAATAAATTTAAAACTTTAAAAGGATGATTTTTATGAAATTAGGCGAAATAATCAAAAATTGCAGAACAGAACAAAATATTACACAAGAGGCTTTAGCTGAATTTTTAAATGTTTCCACACAGGCAATTTCAAAGTGGGAAACCAACAATTCATATCCTGACATAACTTTAATACCAAAAATTGCAGAATTTTTTTCAATCTCCATTGATACATTATTTTACGAATCAAAAAAAATGCCAAATGAAGTTTTCAAAGAAAATCACAAGCTTGAAGAAAAATTTTTAAAACACGGCGAAATAGATTTTTATATAACTTTATGGAAAGAAAGCTATATTAAATATCCAAATGATTTTAGAGTTGCTAAAGAATATATTGCCGCTATGTGTTTGGATAAAAATCATAAATACACTGACAAAATAATAGATTATTCAATAAATATTTTTCGTAACTGTAAAGATGAAGATATAGTTCAAAGCACTGAACTAATTTTAAAAACCTATTTATATAATGAATATGAAACTTCACACTATAAAGCTTCAGCAAATGAAAACTCTAAAATTAATATTGATAAAGACGAAAAAATTCTAAACCAATATGAAGTAGACAAAATTTATAACTATACAAACTCTAATATTCCTGCTAAGGGCAAAAAAATAATTATTGTTGATGACGTTGCATTTATGCGTATGATGTTAAAAGAAATATTGGGTAAACAGGGACATACAGTTCTTAAAGCTGCTGATGGAATTGAATTATTAGATATGTTACAAGAAGAAACTCCAGACTACATAATTTTGGATATAAATATGCCTAAAATGAATGGTATAGATACTTTGTTAGAGGTAAAGAAAAGATATCCAGACATAAAAGTAGTTATGTGTTCTGCAATGTCAAATGAAAACACTGTTAAAAAGACTTTTGACTTTGGTGCTGATGCCTTTGTGGCAAAACCATTTCAAGCTGAAACTTTAGTAAATAGAATAATATAAAAATGAAAAGAGAGATGTTAAATTGCAACATCTCTCTTTTGACAAAATGAGGATTTTAATATCCTATCTTAATTTTTCTATAAGATTTTTAAAATATTCCGGCAAATCTGCCTCAAACTCCATATACTCTCCTGTTGTTGGATGAATAAATCCTAGAACTCTTGCATGAAGTACCTGTCCCTCAAGCTTAAAAGGCTGTTTTTGTGTTCCATAAACAATATCTCCCAACAAAGGATGTCCTATATAACTCATATGTACACGGATTTGATGTGTTCTTCCTGTTTCAAGCTGTGCTTCTATCAAAGTGTATTTTCCAAATCTTCCCACAACTTTATAATGTGTAACCGCATGTTTGCTATTTTTTTCCGTAACCGCCATCTTTTTTCTATCTACCGGATGCCTGCCTATCGGTGCATTTACAGTTCCATTATCTTCTTTTAAATTATTAAATACTATGGCATTATATTTTCTGGTAATAGAATGCTCCTTTAACTGCAATGCCAAACTCTGGTGTGCATTATTAGTCTTGGCAATCATAAGCACCCCTGAAGTATCTTTATCTATTCTATGAACTATTCCGGGACGCATAACTCCATTAATACCTGAAAGTTCATCACCACAGTGATACATAAGTGCATTTACCAAAGTACCTGTATAATGACCTGCTGCCGGATGTACCACCATTCCCTGTGGTTTATTTATCACTATAACCTCTGAATCTTCATACAATATATCAAGAGGTATATTTTCAGGTTTTATATCTATACTCACTGGTTCAGGAATTTCCAAATATATCACATCATTAAGCCTTAACTTATAATTTGATTTTATTTGTTTTTGATTTACAACTATCTTACTTTCCTGTATAAGCTTCTGTACAAAAGAACGTGAACATTCTTCCAGTTCTTCTGCAAGAAATACATCTATTCTCTTTCCTATATCTTCCATTTCTGCCACAAAAGTATAATCCTGCATTATTTTTCTTCCTTTTTCTTATCATCTTCTAAAAAGAATGTAACTAAAACCGCCATAAGTATACATCCAACCACTACATATATATCAGCTACATTAAACACCGGAAAATTTATAAAAGTTGCATGAAAAAAATCTACTACATATCCCCTGAACAATCTGTCTATAAAATTTCCTACTGCTCCTGATATTATAAGAATTAAGCTAAATTTAATAAATTTATATACCTTTCCCTCTGGCATCTTTATATAGAAATACAACAACACTCCTGTTATAACCACCGAAACTATTGCCAAAAGTATTGTATGTCCCTGCAATATCCCAAAAGCTGCTCCTCTATTTTCAACAAATGTCAGACTAAAAATATTTTCTATAATAGTTACACTTTTTATAGGTTTTAAATTCTGTAAAGCTAAATACTTAGTAACTTGGTCTATACCTACTAATACAGCTATACTTAATATCACTAGAAAATACATTAAAACACCTGCTTTTCTACAAATGAAATTGCATTAAATATTTCTTCTTTACTTACATCTTTTGTCCTTAAATATTCACCCATTTTATTAAGAAGCACAAAATTTAAAGTATTATTACTTACTTTTTTATCTAAAAACATTTGATTATATATCTTTTCGGCTCCCAGTTTCTCCATACTTGTAGGCAATGTAAAATCTTCCAAAAGTTTCTTAAAATCTGTCTGCTCTTTTTCAGAAACAAAACCTTTCTGAACGCAAATATTTACAGCTGCCAACATACCAAGTGCAACACATTCACCATGTATAAGCTTAAACTCAAATAAACTTTCTATTGCATGACCAATAGTATGCCCAAAATTAAGTATTTCCCTAAGACCACTTTCTTTTTCATCTTTAGAAACCACATCTGCCTTAAATTCACAGGCACGTTTTATTATATATTTTAAAGACTTTTCATCTAAATTTATTATTTTTTCTTTATTCTTTTCTATGTATCTTAAAAACTCTTTATCAAGTATTACGCCATATTTTACAGTTTCTGCCATACCTGCAGCAAACTCTCTTGAAGGTAAGGTTTTAGCTGTATTTACATTTATATACACAAATCTTGGCTGATAAAAAGCACCTATAATATTTTTAGTACCTTTAAAATCTACTCCAACCTTTCCACCAACGCTGCTATCTACTTGTGATAAAAGTGACGTAGGTATCTGAACAAAATCTATTCCTCGCATATATGTTGCAGCCGCAAAACCTGCCATATCTCCTACTACACCACCGCCAAGTGCTACTACCACTGACTTACGGTCTAAATGTTTTTCTAAAAAATAATCATACATATTATAAATTGTATCCAAATTTTTACTCTGTTCACCTGCTTCAAAACTAAAAAGATAAACCTCATTAAATTCTTTTTTCAACAACGAAATTATTTCATCAGCATAAATTTTTTTAGTATTGCTGTCTGCAACTACCATCAATTTTCTGCCTGATATTCCAGCATTTTTAAATGCTTTCAAAAGATTTTCAAAAGAACTTTCAAAATATATTGGATATTCATTCGTATCTGTTACTACCTTTATCATAGTAATTCCCCCTTGCAAAACATTTCACTAGTTATTACTGTTTTCGGATATTCCTTTTCTTACCTCTTTTTCCAATTCTTCAACATCTATCTTTGCATTTAAAATAATCTCTAATTCTGACACCAAAACCTGTCTAACCTTAGTCTTAGATATTTCAAACTGATTTTTAAGGAAATCTATCTTTTGATTGAGTCTGTTTATTTCTTTCTGAGCTTCCAACATAACTTCTGAAGCTCTTATTTCAGCATCTCTTATTATCTGTTCACTCTTTGCATGAGCATTTGACTTTGTTTCTTCAGCAGTTTTTTCAGCCAATATCAAAGTATTTTGCAAAGTATTTTCCATAGATTTATAATGTTGTATACCATCATTGAGAATACTAATTTTATCTTTAAGCTCTATATTTTCCTTATATGCTTTTTCATAATCCGACAAAATTTCCTTTAAAAAACTATCAACTTCTGATACCGAATATCCCATAGGACTTTTTTTAAATACTTTTGATTCTATATCTAATGGTGTAATCATATTTTTACCCCCTATAAGTATGACTCTATAAGAACTCCTATTCTATCTTTTTTAGTCATACCTGTAATCTGTAAAAGCTTTGCTCGTCCATGTCCCCTCAAAGTAATCATATCTCCTTCTTTAACTTCTAAGGAATTACTTTTTACCACAGTCCAATTTAAACTAACTTTTTCTGCTTTTATATATTCACTTGCTTTTGTTCTTGACATACCAAATGCTGTACTTACCAAAGAATCTATTCTCAAAGATGCTAATGTTGACTTTATCTGCTTAACATTTTTTTCTGGCAATTTTATTTCATCTAAAGAAATTATACTATTTTCAACCTTAATACGTGAAACTCTTTCCAAATTAGTACATACATAATCTGCTATTGTTTCATCTATAAAAGCAATGGCGGATTTTTCCAAAACCAAAATATCTCCTACTTTAGTTCTTTCTATCCCCGTTCCAAGTATTGAACCTAAATATTCCCTATGTGAAGGAGATTGAGAAAACTTATCCAAAGTTTTTATTTTAACAGCTTTTATTGGAAATTCTATTTCTTCTTCCATATAATCCGGAAAAAACGCAATTATTCTTCTCTCGCTATCCTCAAACCCTCCAAAATCTTTCATATTAAAGTCTTCTTTTATATATTGAAAAATTTCTTTATATTGTAAAACTTTTGCAGGGTCGAGAAAATCTGTAAAAGTACATATATGTTTTTTTAAACACAATTCCAACTGATTTAAAACTTTTACAAACACAAACCTTTCTTCTTGATTTGAAACTGATTTAAGTAATTTTTGCTTATCAAACACTATCTTCACCACCACAACCTACAGTGACATCCTCTCCCACCTGAAGAGGTGGGAGCTTCCTCTTGCAAAAGCAAGCA
>CAZQDT010000065.1:0-10931 GCA_964592005.1 uncultured Eubacteriales bacterium | reverse complement strand
TGAAAGCTGTATAGGGTTGTTAAATTCTACATATGCTGCTTGAGTTTCAAATGAATTTCCAAATAAATAGCTTAAAGCTATTGATTTTGAACCCTCTGAACTTTCTTTTTTACTTATTTCCGTCAAACCCACCACCGTCTGAGGCTGTGATACATATTTTATATCTGAATTATCAAGATTTTCAAAACTCGTTTCACTTTTTTTTCTTGAATTTACAGTAACAGGAATATAGGCTTTTGCTGAATTTACTGTACATTCAATATAACCATTTCCATTATTCTCCGCAGTAAAAATTCCATTTTCTACATACCCAAGACTGCTAGGATATACTTTTATCTCTGCCCCTTCTGTAACCTCTGACTTAAAGCCGTCTACATCTACTCCTATAAGCGAAATTTCAGCTGTATCCCCTATATCTACACCTATTTCAGAAATATTTGTTCTAATTTCTGCTGCTTCTCTTACATTTATTTTTGCATAAGTCATATTTTTTTTATACTTTGCCAGTATAATATGTTCTCCTGTTGTATAAGGATAAAATTTCTGCCCTGACCATACAGCGGCATTGTCACTCACTGTAAACTCTACATCTTCAAAAGGTATCTCTATTCTGTTATAATATTCATCATACCCATATACTTCAACATTTAAAGCTGTACCTTTAAAAACATTTTTTTGGTCTACTTCTAAAACAATCATTTTAAGTTTACCCATTTGAGAATTGTTAAATATTCCAAGACCATTTATAATTTTTCTCTGACCTGATACCGAAACATTATTTTTTATTGTAAGTCCATCGTCTTTTATTGTATCTGCAATCATTGTAGTTGAGCCGCCTCCATCAAGGTGCATTGCTGTATAAGCTCCATATTCCAACATTAATTCTGCTAATTCCGCATGAGTTGCTCCAATACTTCCATTATTTATATCCACAGACATAATTATAATTTCTGAACTATCCTGATTTATTCCAATAGCACTTCTTGCCAGTCTTTTAGCCGGACTTACTGCAATAGCATTTGGAGTAAGTGCAATGCCATTTCTTATAAGCAATGCTCCACCACTTATTGCTTCATTTACTGTATCAAGACTTATACTTGAATTTACCTTAAATTCAGCAGTCTGACCTATCCAAAATAAAGAACTCACTCCATTATATACACTTTCATTCATAACTATCGTATATCCATTTTCAGGAATATTAACTACTTCTCCAGGCAAAGATATATAAGTTATCACATTTCCATCTACTACAATTTTAACCAAATTTTGAAATCTTGCGTCTAAACTTGAGGTATTTTCCCCTATTCCTCTGTCTACTTTTATAGAATCATATATGTAATTTCCTGCTTTATTCACAGCATTTACTTTTATATTACTTTTTCCATCATTTAAAAATTCAAAAGTAGTAGTGAAATAATCAATGAAAGGATTTCCATTACTATCCACATAAAAACTTGCATAATCATTACTTGACTGATTATTATCTATACTTGCATTTACAAGCTCCCCATCCTTTATTACCACACCAAATGGTACAGAATAATTTCCATTAAGTCCAAAAAAATCACCATTTACACCTGCTATTGCATTATTACTGCCAAGTAAGTTTAAAAGAGATTCTTTATATCCCATTTCTTTAGTAGATTGTACAGGCGATATTGTTATATTTTTATCTCCTGTTTTTATTCTAAGCACATTAACATCAAGCCAGCCATCACTTGTAATTCTGTGACTTCTTTCATATTCAACCCCTTTAGTTATTTCTTGTGTGGTTACCTGGTTATAATAAACTATTGGAGCTGCCTCCACTTTAATACGAGGTATTGCTACACTGGATAAAACTAAAATTCCACTCAATAAAAAATTTACCATTTTTTTCATATAAATACTCCTTCCAACAACCTTAACGCCTGACAACCTTCATTAAAAACTTTAATTCCTCTTTAAGCTCACCTGTTAAAATTAAAGTTATTCCATAAATGAAAACTCCTAAAATAATCATCAAAACAAAACTTATAAAATTCAAATCTACCTTTACTAAAATCAACTTTAAGATAATAGCCATCAAAGCCGCACTGAAGAAAATTCTTATATACACTATTTTATCTAAAATCCAATTACATTCTTTATCACTATGCCAAAGTGCCAAAATAAAGTAAGCAAAAAATCCTATTGCTGTTGTAACAGCAGCCACTTTATATCCAAACATAGGTAAAAAGCAGAAATTAAGCAAAATATTTACTATTCCACTTGCCATACTGTTTTTAAATATCATTTGGGTATTTTCTTTAAGCTCATACGTCTTATTTACATATTCTGTAAGTCCAAGTAAGACCATTCCCAGTGCTACCCATTTCATAACACTAAAACCTTCTATATAAGCCTCATTCAATACCAATCTTGATAAGTCTTCAGCCATTACAGCTATGCCAAACAATGCTGGTATTGATATGAGCAAGTATTGTCTTACTGCCTTTCCTATAAGAATTCTTGTCTTTAATACCTCTTTATCATTCCATGCTTTCATTATTGCAGGATAACTTGCTTTAAGCATTGCACTTGAAATTATACTAAATCCAGCCGACATCAGCGAATAATTCGCATAATAAATTCCTACTGAAACCGAACCCAAAAGAAGCTGAATTATATATCTGTCCGAATTATATAATACAGAGGTACTAAAATTTAATCCTATCAATGGAAAACCATATGAAATAAATCTTTTAAATATGTCTTTTGAAAACAACTTAAACTTTATAACACTAAAAAGTTTAAGTTTAAGAAAGATTATTATAGATGACATCGCATCAAAAATAATATTTGCTATAATTATAAATCTTATATCTTTTCCAAATATCCATATTAAAAGCAATGATACCACAAGCTTAAAAAATACATTAAAAACCGATAAAATTAAATTTAATTTTATTCTCCTCTGTGCTACAAGTATACTGGTAAGCACTAAATTTGCCCCATAAAATACGAACATAATTAACATAAGCCATAAAGTATTGAAAATATTTCTATCTACAAACATTCCCAATACCAGTATTGAAATCATCATAATTATCACTACTGCCCAAGTCAGTATAAGCCATAAAACTAATACAGTAGAATATAAACGTTCTATATCTTTTTTAATGTTATACTCATCTATGTATCTTAACAATGATTGAGAAATCCAATTCAATACTAAAAATGCCACTGTTACTACCGTAGAATTTATTATATTATAAATCCCATAGTGTTCTGGCAAAAAGCAATATGTATATACTATTATAGTGATAAAACCAATAATTCCTTCTAAAATTTTAGCCACCATATATAATGAAGTATCTTTTAGCATACTTTCTTCATTCTTATCCATATTTTTCCTTCCCTCAGAACTATCTTATAGTATAATTTCCTTTAACTATAAACCATGCTTCTGTTTCCGCATAAACTCCTCTTCCATCACTTCTTGCCACAAGTAAAAGATGATTAGCCACGAGAGGTGTTCCCATATATAATTCTTCACCTGTTGTGACATCTATAAGTCCCATACTATTTTCTGAATAAGCTGTACAAGTACCACTTCTAGGTACAATCTCAGCACCTTCTCCTCCTAAAAGTATCTGACCTGCTAAAAGCTGAACAGGCACAAACGCCACTTCATTATCTTCTTCATATGTACTATATATTTCTTCAAGCTTTGCAAATTTCTCTGCATATAGTGCATCTATCACCCCTATAATTTCTGATGTCAATTCTTGAGAAGATGTATTGTTAGACGAGGAATTATTGTTTGAAGTTTCATTTTTTATATTAGAAATTTTTTCCTCAAGTTTTTCCACATCCTCTTTCAAATCATCTACTTCACTATCCAAATTTTTCATACCTTTATTTAAAGTTTTTATATCACTATTTAAATCATCTATATCATCAATTAAACTTTCTATGTTGGTATTTGTTTCTCCTGAACTTGATGTAGTTCCTGAACCAGTAATAAGCTTTTTAAGCTCACTTATCTGAGTATCTACATAACTTTTAGATACTATCGGGTCTGAACTGCTGCCAGGTTGTGATGTAGCTGCATTTGTATAATTTATAACTCCAACTGTAAATATACTCATTGCAAGTATTCCTGTAATGACATATTTTTTCATAAATAAATCCTCCTTATTCACCTGTTCCCACTATTATTCTTATATCTATATCTTCATCTAAATCTTTAGAGGATATCTCTATTTTACTTGAATTAAAATATTTTTTCAAATCATATCCAACACTTTCCTCTGAAACTATAATACGTGTATATTCTTCCTTATTTCCTGTATAAGTTCCTATTTGGGTAACATTATATCCTGCTTCTTGTAACTTATCTCTAAATTCCGCTGCCTTTCCATTTGTAAAACTCCCATTTAAAACTTCTATTTTTCTATCTTTACTATCTTCTTCTGTTATTATATCAATAAAAATTGTTGACTTTTCTGTGCTTTCAATAACTTTTTCTGTCGACTTAACTGTACTTTGGGTTGCTTTTTCCGTTGGCTTAACTGTGCTTTGCGTTTCTTTTTCCGTTGGCTTAATCGTACTTTGCGTTTCTTTTTCCATTGGCTCAATTGTACTTTGTGTTTCTTTCTCTGTTGGCTTAATTGTAGCTGACACTTCTTTAGCATTTTCTTCTGAAAATGGTTCTTCCACCGTTAAATCATAGAAAACTTTATCCACAAGTTCTCTTGTCCCAGCCGCATCATGAATATAATAAGAAATTCCTCCTACATATTTTCCCTCGCCAGGTATAGTTTCCATAGTCAAATTTTCCAAACTTATATCTTTTATATATTTAACATATTTCAAAATATCATCTATTCCAAAATTGGTTTCCACATAACTATATACAGTCTTTATTATTTCACCAATATTATCCATTATATTTTTTGTATTTAATACCTTTTTAGCAAATTCTTTCAAAAATAACTGCTGTACTTCTACTCTTGCTACATCTCCCTGAGGATAACTTCTAAAACGTATCAGTTGTTCTGCTTTTTCTCCGTCTAAATGCTGCATTCCTTTCTTTAAATGAATATATAAATCCTGATATGGGTCTTCATAATCCATATCTTGCGGCACATCTATATCTACACCGCCAAAAGCATCTACTATACTTCTGAATGCCTTTAAATCAACTTTTACGTAATAATCAATCTTAATATTCAATAAATCTTCAAGCTGCATTACCGAAAATTCACTTCTATATTTTTTAGGGGCATAAGCATGTATTTCATTTATCTTACAGGTAAAACCTTTTTCTATACTTTTGCCCTTTTCTTTAGCAAACTCTACCATACCATCTGTAATGCTTACCCTTGTATCTCGTGGAACTGAAACAAGTCCAATTTTTTTTGTCTTACTATCAAATGTCACTACAAATATCACATCAGTCCTAAAACCATCTTCATCTGTCCCAAATACTGCAACATTAGTCTTTATCTGTTTTTCTCCAAAAATAGAAGAAATTATATTGTTATTTTCTGTACTTTGAATAATCGTATTTTCTTTATTAACACTATTTCCATCTTCTGAAGAAATATTACTAAGTTTTAATATTATTGTTGAACCCATAGCTAGGCAACTTGCTGATATAACAATAAAAGCAGCCAAAAAATATACCCAGAATTTATTTTTAGATTGTTTTTTCTTTTTTTTGCTATTCTTCTTTTTGCTACTTACATTCTTTTTACTTGAACTCATATTATCACCCATTATGCTTTCTCTATAATTTGTCCTATAAATTTCAGTATATCAAATGTATTGAATTTTTACAACATAGAGTTACAGTATAAATTTTCCAATTTTCAAAAGGTACATAATAAAAATAAATTTTCATACTTATTTTAACACATTTTTTTAAATTTATATTTACATTTTTATTACACAATTTAATATTTAAAACAATAAAAAAATTTATTATCCCCTTGCTTATTACGACAAATTTTTAACAATTTTTTGTTTCCTATGTATTGTAAAAAATCTTAATTCATATTATAATTAAATCTATAAAAAATATGAGATTTATATTTTTTAATTATAAGATTAAATTGTTTATTCAATATTAAAAAAGCTTTAAAAATTTTAATATAAAATTAAGGAAGGAATGATTTTAATGGCTTTAGTTACAACAAAGGAAATGTTTTCAAAGGCATATGCTGGAAAATATGCAATAGGTGCTTTCAAAATCAATGATATGGAAATTATCCAAGGTGTTACACGTGCTGCCAAAGCCCAAAATTCAGCAGTTATTCTTCAAGTTTCAAAAAGTGCTTTAAAATTTGCAGGTGCAGGATATTTAAAAGGTATGGTAGATGCTGCAATAGCTGAAACAGGTATTGACATTGCTCTCCATCTTGACCATGGTCCTGATTTTGAAACAGTCAAAGAAGTTATTGATGCAGGATTTACATCTGTTATGTTTGATGGTTCTCATTATGAATATGAAGAAAACGTTGCTAAGACAAAAGAAGTAGTAGATTACGCTCATGCAAGAGGTGTAGTAGTAGAGGCCGAACTCGGAAAACTTGCCGGTATTGAAGATGAAGTAAATGTTTCTGCTGAAAACGCTACATTTACAGACCCTGACCAAGCTGTTGATTTTATTAAACGTACAAATGTTGATTCTTTAGCTATTGCTATCGGAACAAGCCATGGAGCTTACAAATTTAAAGGCGAACCTCGTCTTCGTTTTGATATTCTTGAAAAAATTACTGCTGCCTTAGAAGCTGAAGGAATTCACAATTATCCTATCGTTCTTCATGGTGCTTCTGCTGTTGACCAAGAATCAGTTGCTACTTGCAACCAATATGGCGGAAAAATAGATGGAGCTAAAGGTATGCCTGCTGAAATGCTTAGACAAGCGGCTTCTATGGCTGTCTGCAAGATAAATATGGATACAGATTTAAGACTTGCTATGACAGCAGCTATCAGAAAATATATGGCTGAAAATCCTTCAAGTTTTGACCCTAGAGGTTATATGGGAGATGCCAAAGTTTACATTCAGAAAATCGTTGAAGAAAAAATCAAAAATGTACTTGGCTCATCAAATTCTATGGAATAGGGATAAAAAAACACTTTTTTGTAAAATAATATATCTATAAAAAACAAGCATATCGATTTTATACGGTATGCTTGTTTTTAAATACTTCATATATTTAATTTCAATATAATTTTCCATCTTTACAGCAAAAACTCTCCATTATTAAACATTTCATTTCTAATTTTTTCATGAGTAAAATTTCCATTTTTGTATAACTCCACACACAAAAGCAAATTTATAATTGATAAAGCTGTTCCATTTATTCCTTTATTTCTACTAATTCTTTCAATCTGTGACTTAAAATTACCTACAAAATGACCTGAAATAAACATAAAATAGAACTCCTTAATATCTTTATCAAAATTGTCCCACCATTTATTTGGATTAATCTTTTCATTTCTCGTTTGATTTTCACCAATATATCTCTCCATTTCATCAGCTTGTGAAATAGGTAAATTATATCCTTTAGAATATGCTTTTGTATCTATAATAATACCATATTTATACTTATCCGTATTTGTATAAATAATACCATCCGGTTTACGACTTCCTCCAAGATGCAAACCTTGGTAATCACATTCTTCTATCAACAATTCTAAAGTTTTCATTTCAAACAATCGATTTTGTTTGCTGTCATAAGCAAGATCTATAAGAGCTAAATATTCATGTGATAAATTTAACATCTTTGCTCTTAAATTTTCTTTTACTTCCACTAAATCCGATTTTGTAAATGATTGATGTAATGGAATTACAAAATCATTTATTTCATCCTCTAATCTAAACAGTTCTTGATTATTTAAAATATTAATACCAATATTTTGTAACCCTTTTATATCATCACAAATTGTATTTTCATTCTCATAAAAATTAATAGCTTTTAAATAATCTAAAATTTCAGAAATAGAAATATCTTTTTTGCTTTCTGCAATACATTTTAAAACAAATGCACGTCTTGTACGCAAATATTCCCTATCCTTTCCCTTCGTAGATAACATTTCCCAACAAACATTTTTTGCAATTTTTTTGTGTTTACTTTTCCCTCTTGCCTTTCTTAATGCTGTAATTCCCTTTGCAGTAATAATATATGCTTGTCCTATAATTTCTGAATATTCTTTTTCAGCGACCTTGATTGTAATTTTCTTAGGCATTTTTTCAACCAATCCAAGTTTTTCAAGCCAACTCGCAATCATTCTTGCATACTTATCCGAAGAGCCCTCCCAATCTGATTTCATTACTTTTCTTTCCTTATCTTCAGCATTTACCAAAGACCTAATAAATACTTTTTGGGGCATACTTGTAAATCCATCTTCTCCAATAAATCCCAACCGCTGACCTATTTCAAATTTTGTAAGATGTGTATCTTCATTTTCTGAAAGCAAACTTAATATTCGTATAGCTGGCGGATATGCTAAAATAGCATTTATAAGCAATTCTTTTTCTCGTTCAGATAATTTATCCTCCGTTTTTCTTGCTTTTGTCAATTCTAAACCTTGCTCTGTTATTTGAAATGTATCATCAAAATAATCATATTTTATAAAACCCATACAATGTGCCCAACGTATATAATTGTCAGCAGGCCAATCTCCTATAAAATTCCTTCCCTGTCCTTTTACAGTAGCTTGTATAATACCATTACAACGTGACATACTTCTAGGTGTAAACGAAGTACCAACAAGTTGATAATATTTTATTTTTAATGGTTTTGTGTTTAATATTTTTATAAAATCATCTCGACCATCTCGTTTTTCTACAAGTTTTGGAATAATTTTATGCACCAATTCTTTGTGTTTTTCTGAATTAGGGTCAAATACAGCAACGACATCACAAAGGCTACGTAAATTACTTGGATCTTGTACCCAACCAAAAGCACGAAAATTTGTATTATATGTAGGTATTACAGAAATCATAATTTTTATTTAGCAATTAGTAGTTTTTTACCAAAACTTCCCTGCTATCTCCTTTCTTAGTATTATAACTTGAATTTGAATAACTATAATTCAAATCAACCACATTATATTTTTTCGACCAATCTACTAAAATTTCATTAACTCTACCTTTGTGCTCAAATACATTAGATAAAACAAACTTAATTCCCATTCTATTGGCTTTATCCAAATAATCATATAACGCATATTCTTGCTCTAATTTCCAATCTTTAAACCCTCTATTCCCATCATTATATGTTCCCGTTGTTATAAAATATGGTGGATCACAATATATTAAATCATTACCAGTTAAATTATCTAATGAAATTTGTGTAAAATCTTTGCTTAAAAATTCAATATTTATTTCTTTTAATTTTAAAACAAAAGCAATCAAGTTATTCTCCATATTTTCTGAAAAGTGACTTCTATTTCTTCCAAAGGGATTATTATACTCTAAATTATTATTAAATCTAAATTGATAATTAAATGAATAACAAGTTAAAGTATATAAATCTATTGAATTTTTAGTTAGATTATAAAAATCTCTAAATTGTTTAAAACCTTCTTCATTTTCTTTTGAAAGATTATATTCAGAAATTCGAGTTTTTATTTGATACAATATTTCAGATAAATCTTTATTCTTAAATGTTTCAAATAATTCAATTATCTTTTTATTTATATCATTACAAATAATTTTATTTGCATTTACATTTATAGCCACATTACAACCTCCAGAAAACAGATCCACAAATGTATCAATATAATTTGGAAAATGAGGCAAAATCTGCGGAAGCAATTTATATTTACCTCCAATATAATTCATTGGACTTTTAATATACTTTTTTCTATCCGATATTATAGTATTTATTTCTTGTAAATTACCTATAAAATTAAAAGTTTCTTTTTTAGGAATATTTTTTTTTACATAAAATATATATTCGTATAAACATTCTTTCTTTTTTGTTTTTTTACTCATATATTGTCTATATGGAATAGAATAAAGTTTATAACTTTCTTCTATTCCATAACGCTTTAATATTTTTTCTATTTCACTATAATTCATCAAACCATCTGTACTATAACTCATTATTATATTGCTAAATTGTGCATTACTTATTAAATCTTCAAATGCATCAACAACCTCATTTTTTATACAAAATGATGATTTCAAATCATCATATGTTCTTATTCCCGTCACCCCTCTAATTTCAGGATAATCATATTTTGATATAGTTTCAAGTAAATGATAATTTGGAGCATATTGACGAGAATTATATGGAGGATCTAAATACAAAATATCTCCCTCTAATTCTTTAATCAATTTATTTGCATCTTTATTATAACTTTTATTATTTTTATTATTATCTATAACTTCAAATCTTACCATTTCCAAATCTTTAAATGCACGTCTATCCCAATGTTTTAAATAAGCACCATATGTTCCTGTAATATTTGAAATAGAAGGAACAGCTTCTATAAGTCCTGCAAGTAGATAATAGTATTCCAATTCAGTAAGTAAATTTTCTTTTTTCCACGCCTCTATCGTATTTCTAATAAAATCAATTCGTACAGCATTTTTATTAGAAACATACATTCTTTCACAATTATCATGTGGAGTATAATTTTTTGTTATAAAATAAGTATTGTCATTATAATTTAATGTCTGAATTTGTGTTTCTTCTAAAAATTTAAACGGATCACTTATTCCAATATTTTTTAGTTTATTAAAAGATGGTTTATTATTATTTTCAATAGTTGCTTTTTGAATTACATATGAAAAATGTAATAAATCATTTGAGTAAACTTCATATTTAGATTTAAAATAACGAGCAACCGCTCCCGTACCCGAAAAAATATCACAAAATATATTTTCTGTACCACTTGTATTTTCACATATAACTCTATCAATATTATTCAGTAAATTCACTTTA
>CAZQDT010000064.1:0-11023 GCA_964592005.1 uncultured Eubacteriales bacterium | reverse complement strand
AAGCCGTCATAAATAATTGACGGCTCTTATTTTTACCTTAAAAATCACTTTAAATTTTATAAACCATATGTATATGAGGTATATTTGTTCCCTCTTCTATATATTCTTCTCCTGCTTTTACAAATCCTAGCTTTTCATAAAATCCAACTGCTTTTATCTGTGCATGAACATTTACTTCCTTAGCACCATCTTTAATTGCTTTTTCTATAAGATTTTTAACAACTATATTCCCATATCCATTTTTTCTTTCTTCTTTAATAACTGCAATTCTTCCTATAAGACACTCACCATTTTCATTCAAAAGTCTGCCTGTTGCCAATGCTTTATTATCATCATAAATTACTATATGCTGTGCTATCTCATCTTTATCATCTAACTCTAATTCCTGAGGTACATTCTGTTCATTTATAAATACTTTTGCTCTTATAGTATGTGCATCTGTCAAATCATCATTTCCAATAAACCATTTTGTCAATATCATACTTACACCCTTTCTAAACTTAAACTATTGGCATTGGGAATATTTATCTTTATTTCATAAAAATCCCTTTTTTCTTCTACCAAATAATTCACTTCTACTCCAAGATTAGACATCGTTTCAACTGCTTGTTTTATTGTATTTGTAAAAATCCTTATATCTCTTATTCCTCTTTTTTTCTTATTTTCAGAATTAATCGGTTGATTTTTAAGAATTTTTTCCATATAATTTTCTACAAGTTCCTCGGTACGTTTCACATTAAGTCCTTGTAGTATAATCTTATCTATAATTTCAAGCTGCAAATCTTCTTCATTATTTAGTTTTAATAAAGCTCTTGCGTGTCGTTCTGATAATTCACTTTCAATAATCTTATTTTTAACCTTATTTGATAATTTTAAAACTCTAATCTTATTTGCTATACTAGACTGGCTTTTTCCCACTTTTTTTGCCACTTCTTCCTGTGTCATTCCATAATCTTCCATAATATTTTTATAGCCTTCTGCTTCTTCAAAATAACTCAAATTCTGTCTTTGAATATTTTCAATAAGTGCCATAATTGCACTATCTTTATCACTTATGTATACAACTATTGCTGGAATTTTTTCAATACCAGCTATTCTGGAAGCTTTTAATCTTCTTTCCCCCGTAACCAATTCATATCCTTTATTTATACATCTTACTGTTATTGGCTGCATTACTCCATATTCTTTTATAGAATCAGCTAATTCATTCAGCTTTACTCTCTCTAAATTTCTTCTTGGTTGATATGGGTTTGGTCTTATTTCATCTACTGGTATATATTGTACACTAACTTCCTGACCTGAATAAACTATATTCATCATAATCCCCTCTTCATTGTTAATTTTTTACAAATTTAGTATATCATATAAATTTGTTGGGTAATAAATTTTCAGAATATTCAGAATTGTTAGTTTATTTTAAATTTCAACAGCAATTTAATTATTTTATAGGTTCTTTTGTCGCTGTACCTGCTTTTCTTGGATATTTAGGCGGTGTTTGTCTAACTTTTTTTATCGTAACTATACTGTGATTTATGTCTGTAAATGGTATATTAAGTACTTCTACTTTAATTATTTCCCCACCTAATATCTTTATTGCATTTTTAGAAGCATTCAATTCTTCTTCCACATCAGGTCCTTTTAAAGAAATAAATTCACCACCCACTTTTACAAAAGGCAGACAATATTCTGCTAAAACAGCTAAATTTGCAACTGCTCTTGAAACGCATACATCAAACTTTTCCCTATAAAGTTTATTTTTCCCACTTTCTTCAGCTCTTGAATGTATACACTCCACATCTTTAAGACCTAAATCCAAAGTAAGTTCATTTAAAAAATTTATTCTTTTATTTAAAGAATCCAAAAGCGTAACTTTAAGAGAAGGCATAGCTATTTTTAACGGAATACCTGGAAAACCTGCACCTGTTCCCACATCAATAAGCTTCGCCCCCTCTTTAGGAATATATACTGACAAAACTGAAATACAATCTACAAAATGTTTAAGCATTATTTCTTTTTCATCTGTAATGGCTGTTAAATTCATTTTTTCATTCCATTCAAGCAATAATTCCTTATATCTTAAAAACTGCTGCAACTGTTCTTCACTTAAAGAAATATTAAGCTGTTGTGCAGCCTTATTCAGTAATTCTTTCATAACATACTCCTTTATTTTCCTAATTGTTTGACTGTTCCTCTTTTTACATCTAAAAATAAAGATGTATGAAGTTCCATAACATTTCCTTCTTCAGCATAAAAAGCCTTAATTTCTTCGTCATAATAAGGCTCTTTTTCAAAGGCACATAAACCTTTTTCATCATCTCTTGCTACATAATTGTAACCAAATTTTAAAAGTCCTTCTTCTATATCATAGTCTTCCACCTTTTCAAGTTCTTCATAATCACCCTGTATTTCTATTCCTTCATCATCAATTAAATGAGAAATACAATCCCACAAGATTTCAGGTTTTACCCAATTTCCATTTCCCTCTAAATAAGGTGGCTCTCCCTTATCATAATTACTTGCTTCTATCGTACAACTGCTACTTCTCTTTAAATACCTATAACCTGCTGCATATAATAACTTTTTCAAAAAAATCACTTCCTTTTCTGACTTTCAAGATATACCAAAAGTACAGATATATCGGCTGGTGAAACTCCTGTTATTCTCGATGCCTGTCCCATTGAAAATGGTTTTACTTTATTTAACTTCTGCACTGCTTCTAAACGTAATCCTTTTATTTCAGAGTAATCAAAATCCTGCGGTAAAAGTTTTTTCTCAAGTTTTTTAAACTGTTCTACTTGCTGCATTTGACGCTTTATATAACCATCATACTTTATCTGTATTTCTACCTGTTCTCTTACACTTGCAGGCAGTTCAGGTCTGTTTTCGTCAATCTCCGCAAGCACTTCATAATTAAGTTCAGGTCTTTTTATAAGCTCATCTAACTTTATTCCTGACTTTAAAGGTGTACTATTGTATTTTTCCAACAAATCTTGCACTTTTTGACTTGTACCTATATTAGTATGCTGTACTCTCTCTATTTCCTGCTCTGTAAGTCTTACTTTCTCAAGCATCCTATTATAACGTTCTTCTGTTGCAAGCCCTACTTTATATCCTTTTTCTGTAAGACGTATATCTGCATTATCCTGTCTTAATAAAAGTCTATATTCTGAACGTGAGGTCATCATTCGATATGGTTCTTTTGTACCCTTTGTAACCAAATCATCAATAAGTACACCTATATATCCATCTGAACGGTCAAGTATCAAAGGTTCTTCACCTTTTACATAAAGAGCCGCATTGATACCACCTATTATTCCCTGTGCCGCTGCTTCTTCATAACCAGAACTTCCATTTATTTGACCTGCACTAAATAAGCCATTTATTTCCTTAAATTCCAAACTTAATTTAAGCTGTGTTGCATCTATACAATCATATTCAATGGCATAAGCATTTCTCATAAATTTACAATTTTCAAGTCCCGGCAAAGTATGATACATCGCTATCTGTACATCTTCAGGAAGAGATGTTGACATTCCTTGAATATACATTTCATTTGTATCTTCTCCCTCTGGCTCTATAAATATCTGATGTCTTTCCTTATCTGCAAAACGCACTACTTTATCCTCTATTGATGGACAATAACGTGGACCCGTCCCCTCTATTACTCCGCTATAAAGAGGCGAACGATGTAAATTATTTCTTATAATAGTATGAGTTTCCGAATTTGTATATGTCAGCCAACAAGGTAATTGTTCCCTTTGTATATCCTCCGGATTAGTTTCAAAAGAAAATGGTACTATCTTCTCATCTCCATACTGTGGCTCCATCTTTGAAAAATCTATGCTTTTTTTATCTACACGAGCTGGAGTACCTGTCTTAAATCTCATTATTGCAATTCCCAATTCTTTCAAAGAATCTGTAAGATGATTTGCAGCCATAAGTCCATTTGGGCCACTGTATATTATATTATCTCCAAAAAGACATCTTGCTTTCAAATAAGTTCCCGTACATAAAACCACTGCTTTGCATCTATAAATTGCTCCTGATACTGTTTCAACTCCTAATACCGTTTTATTTTCTGTAAGAATTTTTGCAACCTCTCCCTGACGTACAAGAAGATTAGGAGTATTTTCTACTGTCTTTTTCATTTCTTTTGAATATTTAAATTTATCTGACTGTGCTCTTAAAGAGTGTACAGCGGGACCTTTTCCAGTATTAAGCATTTTTATCTGCAAAAAAGTCTTATCTGCATTTTTCCCCATTTCTCCACCAAGTGCATCTATCTCTCTTACCAAATGTCCCTTTGAACTTCCTCCTATATTTGGATTACAGGGCATCATTGCTATACTGTCCAAGCTTACTGCAAACATTATCGTACTTAAACCCATACGTGCTGATGCAAGTGCCGCTTCACATCCTGCGTGTCCTGCTCCTACAACTACTACATCTACACTATCTGCTTCGTATGACATTTTCTCTCACTCCTTAATTATAATCATTACTTTAGATTACCACAATAACAGCCTTTATTCAATAAATTTTAATCATTATCTCAGGAAAAACGCACGAATGTTATTTTTGAACCAATTTTTGACATTCTTCCAGAAAACGCTTTCGCTTCGTATTTTTTAAATTATTATAATACCAAGCTCCGTTGCTAAGAAATAGTTAAATCTTTGAATTTGTAATAACTATTTCTTGACGCATACTCGCTATCATAGCAAGACTTTTATTAAAAATTAATATGAAAAAAGTCTTGCTATTTAAGTACCGATGTTTTTTAATATTTCTTACAGAATGTACAAAAATTTATTATTTTGTATCATTTTTTTGTTCATGCGTTTTTCCTGATCATTATCTGTATGGGTCAAATGGGTCACGTCCCATTTCTCTCAATTTCTCATGGTCAGCCTCATTAAGCTTGTTATACCACTGTAACCACAATTCATAAGAGTAATCCACTTCACTCTGCTTTGGCTCGTCTGCTAGATTAGTTACATTTTTACTTTTAATTAACTCTGCCTTTGAAACTTTTTTAGGATACTTTTCAGGGTGACACTTAGGACAAATACGTTTATAAGTAGCCTCTTCATCTTTTTTACCATATGCCAAATATCCGCATTTAGCACATTTAAAACCAAATTCCTGTATTCCTCCGCATTTTGGACATGTCAAACTTCCCCCTCTGTGCTGACTGCCATCCTGTACATAACCACACTTCTTACAAACCCATTTTACAATTATTTCTTCCTTCATAATATAAGCCTCCTAAACAAATTTAATTCAATATCAAAAACTTTTTACTGCATCAACTATTTCCCCAAACAAAATTCTGAAAATATTCTATCTATAATATCTTCGTCCATTGCTTCTCCTGTAATTTCTCCAAGTGTCTGATATGCCTTTTGCAAATCTATGGACATACAATCTTCCGGCATCTGCATTTCTATGGTATTAAGCACTTCCTGTAAGCTTTCATTTGCTCTTATAAGTGCATTTTTATGTCGTACATTTGTAATGAATACTTCATTAGAAGTATCTATCTTTCCGCCTAAAAACATATCTCTTAAATATTTTTCAAGCTCTGTCATACCACTATTATTTTTAGCTGAAATTTCAAGTACATTTTCCCTAGCTGCATATTCATAAACTTTAGAAATATCCAGTTTCTGCTCCAAATCAGTTTTATTTATTATAATTATATATTTTTTATTTTTCAACATTTCCAATATCTGTATATCTTCTTCTTCCAAAGGTCTTGAATTATCCAGCACCATAAGTGCCAAATCCGCATTCTGTGCAAATTCTTTTGATTTTTCAACACCTATCTTTTCTATAACATCTTCTGTCTGTCTTATTCCTGCCGTATCCATTATACGCAGTGCTACGCCATTTACATTTACATATTCTTCCAAAACATCTCTGGTAGTACCTGCTATATCTGTTACTATTGCCCTCTGCTGCCTTAAAAGTGCATTCAACAGAGAAGATTTTCCTACATTTGGTTTACCAACTATAACAGTTTTAATGCCCTCACGTATTATTTTTCCTGTATCTGCTGTTTCAATAAGCTGTGATATTTTCTCCATAAGTCCTTGAGTCTTATCTTTTATGGTAGAATATGTTGTTTCTTCCACATCATGTTCAGGATAATCAATAGCGGCTTCTATATGTGCTATCAAAGTCAACAATTCATCTCTATATTCCCTTACCTTTGAAGAAAGATTTCCTTCTAGCTGTGATACAGAACTTTCGTGAAATAATTCTGTTTGAGAATTTATTATATCAATTACTGCTTCTGCCTGTGATAAATCTATTCTTCCATTTAAAAAAGCTCTTTTTGTAAACTCTCCTGGCTCTGCAAGCCTTGCACCAGCATTTAATACAGATTCAAGCACTTTTTGTACTGATAAAATACCACCATGACAATTTATTTCAACAATATTTTCCTTGGTATAAGTAGCTGGAGCTTTCATAATCATAACAAGCCCTTCATCTATTACTTTTTTATTCAAAGGATTTATTATATTTCCATATTGAATAGTATGTGTAGGTGCTGATTGTATATTTTTCCCTTTTGCACTTACAAACACTTTATCACCTATTTCAAGAGCTTTATTTCCACTTATCCTTACTATTCCTATACCTCCTGTTCCCATAGGAGTAGATATCGCTGCTATTGTGTCATCTAACATAAAAACCCTCCTTAATCTCTTTCATAAAAAAAGCTGTTGCAAAATCTTTAATTGCAACAGCCAATTACTGTTTTATTGTTCTGAATTTATTGTTTCACTGCTATTGCTGTGACTACGATTGTAATTATTCTTTTTATAATTCTGCTCTTTCAAAGCTATTACTACATAACGGAAAGGTTCTTCACCCTCACTATGAGTAGTTACATATCTATCATTTTGCAATGCTGAATGAATTATTCTTCTTTCATAAGGATTCATAGGCTCAAGTACAACATTCTTACGTGTAGATTTCGCTTTCTTAGCAAGATTATATGCTAAATGTTCTAAAGCCTCTTTTCTTCTCTGTCTGTAATTTTCAGCATCAAGAGTAACACTTATATAAGAATTATCACCTTTATTTACTACTAAATTTACAAGATACTGCAATGAGTCAAGAGTCTGTCCTCTTTTTCCTATCAATAATCTAAGCTCTGTACTATCTCCCTTTAATTCCACAAACATATGCTTAGCATCTTTTAATTCTATCTCTGTTTCTATTGATAATCCCATAGCCAAACTTGTTTCTCTAATAAAATTTTTGGCTATTTTAACCGGGTCATATTTAACCGTAACTTTTACTTTTGCAGGTTTATTTCCAAGCAATCCCAAAAATCCCTTTGTTTCTCTCTCTATTACTTCTATCTCAACTTCATCTTTTGTCACATTTAATTCAGCAAGAGCCGCTTCAACAGCTTCATCAACGGTTTTTCCAATTTTTTCAATACTTTCCATTAATTATCCCCCTCAAGTGCCTCTTTCTTTTTCATAAACATTTTATTAATTATTATCTGCTGTAACATTGCCAGTACATTACTTACATTCCAATATAATCCTAAACCTGATGGAAGATTTATTGACATAACTGCCATCATTATAGGGAATATCATCATCATCATTTTTTGTTGCTGCTGCATCATTTCATTTCCTGCTGAACTATTACTGCGGCTCATAGAAACCTTATACTGTAAATAAGTAGTCAACCATGTAAGTACCGGAACTATTATTCCTACACCTCTCCAGCCAGGTGATTCTATAAGATTTAAGAAGAAGAAATTATAAATCTCATCTCTTGTAAGTATCAACTCACCTATTTTCATAAGTTCTGCATTACTTGAATAAAATGTGCTTACAAATGTCTGCAAATCAGCTACGCTTAAAGTATCTAAAGCTGTTTTTAAACCTTCTGTTGTCAATAAATTAACTCCATAAACTTCCTGCTGCATAAGGATATTATATAAAAATTCTATCTGAGGCTTTATTACTTCTGGAAGCTGTGAAATGTCCATAGCTTCTGCATTTAAAACTCCCAAATCTAAACAGCTTGTTGAAAGCAATGTAGTTATTGTATCTCTCATTCCATCAATTCCATTTATAACATTACCTATTACATCTATATACACTTGTGGTTGTTGTATAACATAGTACAATGCAAATAATATAGGCATTTGTATCAATAAAGGCAAACATCCACTAAACGGATTAACCTTGTTTTCTCTGTATAAAGCTGACATTTCCATACTCATCTTTTGCTGAGCTTCAGGATCATTTTTGCTATTTGCATACTTATCTTGAAGTGCCTGTAATTTAGGCTGCAACTCCTGAGTTTTAATCATTGACTTTTGTGAATTTATACTAAGCGGTACTAACAAAAGTTTAATTAAAATTGTAAATATAATAATTGTAATACCTAATGACATCATTGGTGTAATCGAATATACTATATTAAAACATATATTACATATCCACCCAAGTAACTTTGCAATCGGTCCAACTATAACTCCCGGTTCTCTTACAACCGTTCTAAGCAACATATCATTAGATACTAACGCCATCAATGGTGTAAACACATTAAAATCCTCCTAGTCACAATCAAATTTCTGAATTTTAATTCTATGGAACAGGGTCATATCCACCTTTATGAAATGGATGACATTTCAATATTCTTTTTATTCCCAAAAAACTTCCCTTCAATGCTCCATACTTATTTATTGCCTCATACGTATACTGTGAGCAAGTAGGATAAAAACGACAACAAGCTCCCCCTTTATAAGGTGATATGCACATCTGATAAAATTTTATGGCTGATAGTAAAATTTTTTTAATCATTAATTATTACTCCTCATCAATATACTTTCCATTTCTCCATTTGAAATGGTATTCATGCTTTATTATCAATTCTCTGATTTTATAATATTATGTTTTTTACTCAAATGGTATAATGCTCTGGAAATATCCTCATAACTAGCATCTTTTGCACTTACTCTGGCTATAATAACTATATCCCAACCGTTTTGAAACTGCTGTTCTTTTAATCTATAACTCTCTCTTATAAGGCGTGTTACCCTGCTTCTTACTACACTATTGCCGACTTTCTTGCTTACAGATATTCCCAGTCTATTCTTTTCAGTAGAATTTTTAATAATGTACATTACTAAATACTTATTGGCAATGGATTTTCCTCTATTATATACAAATCTGAACTGAAAATTTTTCTTTAAAGACTCTGTAAAATACATTATTAATGTCCTCCACTATCTTCTAATAACACAAAAGACCACAAAACGTGGCCTTTTTTATGTCACTTGGAAATTAAATTCCTAAATTTTCAATGCTAAAATAAATTATCCAGTATTATGCTGATAATACCTTTCTACCTTTAGCTCTTCTTCTTGCTAATACTTTTCTGCCATTTGCTGTTGACATTCTTTTTCTGAAACCGTGAACTTTACTTCTTGTTCTCTTTTTTGGTTGATATGTCATTTTCATCTGTACTGCACCTCCTTCTGTATACCACAGGCTTTTTTATCTATTTACACTGCTATCCGCTATTTTACTATACATTTACAGTAAAATACAAATAATCACCTGTTCCTTAATTAATAATAATTTGCTCACACTCAGCCATTGTAAGCACTATTCGTATTATATAAAAAAATCAATACCACGTCAAGAATTTTCACAAAAAAAATTAACAAAAATTTAAGTAATTCAAAGAATATTTCTCGGTAAGTTTTATAACCGACAAAAAACTTAATACTTTTTATGGATTAATTAACAAAATATAACATTTTTTATTTCCCCAAATAACTTTTTACTTAATTAAATAAAAATGCAGTTAAATGTATAAATATTCATCTATTTTTGAATATTTATAATTATACATTCCATTATTTACCTTTAATTTCAACATATCCACAACTTTCTCTATTTTTTTATAAATTTATATTGCTTATCCACAGTTTTTTTGATATTATTAGTTTATAACTGTGAATAACTTCATATAATCAACTTATTCACAGATTGTTGATAACTTTGTTGATAACTTTTTTAACAACTTGAGATTTTTATTTTTAAATCATACTTTCTTTTGTGTATTTAATATTTTGGATTTTGTTAATAAGTCTTTTTTCATTTTTACTTATCCACATATTTTATAAGTTGTTATTTTATTTGTCAACATACTTTTTTAATTTTATCCACTTATCCACATAATACTTGGGGACTTTTTTTAATTCGTTTAAATTAAAGGCTTTTTGGCTTTAATTTCTTGTGGATAACTTATTCAATAAAAATATTTACAAAACAGTAATATCAATAGGGGGAGACCACTAATGGAAAACGAACAATTGATTTCTTTATGGGAAAAAGCAAAAGCAATATTAAAAAATGAAATGACTGATGTAAGTTTTTCTACATGGATTTTAGCTTTAATACCTGTTTCTGCTTCTAACAACGTAATTATATTTGAAATAGAACAAGAATTTCAACAATCTATGATAACATCTCGTTATTCTGATTTAATAAAAAATGCTTTATCTCAAGCCGCAAATGAAACTTATGATATAAAAGTACTTCTTAAGGGTGAATTTTCTTCTACTGTAAAAGAACCTACCTCTTCAAGTACAAGTAAAGACCCTTTAAATACTCAAAGCAACTTAAACCCTAAATACGTTTTCGATACTTTTGTAGTAGGAAAAAGTAATAACTTTGCCCATGCCGCATCTTTAGCTGTTGCAGAAGCTCCAGGAACTACGTATAACCCACTATTTTTATATGGTGGCGTTGGCTTGGGAAAAACTCATTTAATGCATTCTATTGCTCACTATATATTGACACAAAATCCTAATGCAAAAATCGTTTATGCTTCTGCAGAAAAATTTATGAATGAACTTATCAATGCAATTAGATTTGAAACAAATGCAGATTTTAGAAATAAATATAGAAATATAGATGTACTTTTAATAGATGATATTCAATTTATAGCTGAAAAAGAAGGAACACAGGAAGAA
>CAZQDT010000063.1:7631-11103 GCA_964592005.1 uncultured Eubacteriales bacterium | reverse complement strand
AAGTACCGATGTTTTTTAATATTTCTTACAGAATGTACAAAAATTTATTATTTTGCAATACTTTTTTTGTTCATGCGTTTTTCCTGGCATAACAAACAGGAAAAAATATATAAAAATCAAATTATACTATCTGATAATATTTCGCTTGGGCATTCCACATTTCAAAATATTTTCCGTCTTTTTCTTTTACAAGTTCATCATGACTTCCAAGCTGAACTAATGCCCCCTCATGGAAAACAGCAATTTTTTTACAAAATCTGCATGCAGATAATCTATGTGAAATATAAATAGCCGTTTTATTACCAATAATTTTATCAAAATTACTGTAAATTTCGTACTCTGACAATGGGTCAAGGGCTGCTGTCGGTTCATCAAGAAGAATAAATGGAGCTTCTTTATATATTGCTCTTGCTATTGCAATTTTCTGTTGTTCACCACCTGAAAATTCAACTCCACTGTCATCATAACCTTTAGTTATATAAGTTTCAATATTATTTTCAAGTTCAACTAAACGTTCTCCAAAATCTGCTTTTATAAGACAGTCTTTTACTTTTTCGGCATCATAATTAATATCTATTGCCACATTTTCAGCTAAACGATATGGAAATAATACATAATCCTGAAAAACTACTGAAAATAATTTGCTGTATTCATCTTGCTTAAATTTTTGAATATTTACACCATTTAATAAAATTTCTCCCTCTGTTGGGTCATAAAGCCTGCAAAGAAGTTTAATCATTGTAGTTTTTCCTGAACCATTCATTCCTACAATAGCAAGCTTTTCGCCTATCTTAAGTTTAAGTGAAAAATTTTTCAAAGCATAATTTTCTGTACCGGGATATTTAAAAGAAACATTCTTAAACTCTATCTGATACTGATTATCGCTTCTCTTTTCAAGTGGCAGCTTTCCTTTATACATCTCATCCTCAAGCTCTAAAAATTCTAATGTACTCATCTGTTTTCTGGCTTCCATGGCAAAAGAAGGAACAAGGCATACCAAACTCAAACATATACACTTCATAAATCTAGTTAAACAATTTATAAATTTAAGTACATTTCCAACACTTATTTCCCCTGATAATGCCAATATTACTACTGATATATACGAAAAAGCCTCTATAATTGTAGAAAGCATATCATCTGTTACAGCTGTACCCACCTCACCTATTGTTACATCTTTTAAAGAATCTCTATACTTTTTAGATTTCATAGGTTCTATTGTCCATCTTTTAAATAAATCATAAGCATTATAAATTCTTACATCTTTTCCATTATCGTAAGTAAAACCTTCCCCTCCTGCAAAAGACCATGAAAAAGTACTTACTTCTTCTCTATCTTCCTCTTTTATTTCATCAAACATAAAACAATCTATTTTTTTCTTAAAATACACATTTAATTTTACTTTTACCAATGTAAAAAATAATATTACAATGAACATAACAAATATTTTATATTCTTTTACCTGAAAAATATTTATTATGACCGGAAATCCTACTACCACTGCTCCTATTATATCAGCTGTAAGATTCATAGCCTTTTCAACTTGCCAAAGAACTGAATACAATCCTGCACCCCAATTTGAATCTCTATGTATACGATCTTGTAAAGTTTTTAATTCCGGGCTGTCAATTCTCGAAAAATCCATACTCAACATTTTAGTTTGTACCATGCAGCTGTAAAAATTATACATCTTTTCTTTACGTACTTCTAAATTATTCCATATCAAATTTTCTATTATTTTCAATATTAATGTTCCTATAATTATATAAAAAACCATTATAAAAGTTTCTTTAAAATTTCTTCCTATTTCTATGGAATTTAAAATATAAGCTGATAATATTAAAGATATATATGAAATTGATATATGTAAAGTTGTAAAAATAATCGCAACAATAAAATAATATTTATCAAGTTCATGTAATACTTTTAATATCTTTTTTATATTATTAAAATGTTCCTTTAAACTTATTTTACTTGTTAAATCCTTCTGCATAGTTATTCCTCCTCTCTATCTTGATAATAATTACTTTGAACTTTAAACATCTGTGCATATGCACCATCTTTTTCCATAAGTTCGTCATGTGTTCCCATATCCACAATCTTTCCATCTTCAATCATTACAATTCTATCTGAAAATCTTGTACTGGCAAGTCTATGCGAGATAAATAATGCTGTTTTTCCATCTGTGTACTTTGCGTAACTATCATAAATTTCACTTTCAGCTATTGGGTCAAGAGCTGCTGTCGGTTCATCAAGTACCAAAATCGGAGCATTTTTATATAAAGCTCTAGCAAGCATTAACCTCTGTTGTTGACCTCCTGAAAGGCTGATGCCGTTTTTCATAAGTCTTCTTGTCATATATCTATTAAGTTTAATATCATCTTTTTCTAAAGTTTCTTTTAAACCCGCTTTTTCTAAAGCTTCCCAAGCTTTTTTAGTATCAATCTTTTCTGCTCTAGCCATAGCAATATTTTCACCTATGGTAAATGGTAATATTAAAGTTTCTTGGAACACTACCGAGAATAATTCATACAACTCCTGTTTTGAAAAATCAGCTGTATTTATTCCATTTATCAATATTTCTCCACTCTGCGGTTTATACATACCACATAATAGTTTTACTAAAGTTGTTTTACCTGCACCATTTACACCTACAAGAGCTATTTTTTCACCCGAATTAATTGTAAGATTAAAATTATCAAATACTTTATTTTCTTTTTCTCCATCTTTATATGAAAAACTTACATTTTTAAATTCGATTTTTAAAGGTGTTTCTAATTCGGATATATGTCGTTTTCCTTTATTTATATCACATTCAGGAAAACTTAAATATGTCCTTATATAATCTGTACTGCTTGAAGAATACTTCAGTTGTGAATATGAGCCTATAATGGAGTTTATAAAACTTGAAAATCCATTTATTGCCCCTAAAAACAACACAAAATCTCCTGCTGTGATATATCCCTCTATGGCTTCATATAATAAATATCCATAAACACACAAATCTTTTGCAGTATTTACCAACATTTTTATTCTTTCATAAAAAGCCTGTTTATTTGCCTGTCTTTTCCTTAATTTATTCATATCATCAAGCACAATGTCCCTAAGCTGTATAATCCATCTATTCATATTAAATATACGAATATCCTTAGCTCCTTTAACATTTTCCGCTGAAGAACGTATTGTTTGAAAATGTTTTCTGTTTTCTGCTTGTTCTGGTCTCAATGTTTCTTTGTATTTCGTATATTTTTGAGTTATATAATAAATTATAAATGTATTTGCTAAAATTATTAAAAATAAAAATAAATTTAAATATCCAATAATAGCTGAATATAATACAAAACATACTATACTTACAATTATTTGTATTGTATGCACTATCATCTGATTAATACAAGTACCATCGCCATTTTGAAAGTTATCATATGCTTTCCAGTAAATCTTTTTAGCTTCTCCACTTTCTGCCTGTTCA
>CAZQDT010000063.1:0-7621 GCA_964592005.1 uncultured Eubacteriales bacterium | reverse complement strand
AAAAGTAACCCCATTAGATTACCTCTTTGGTCATTATAATAGAAAATTTTGCCATGGAATGCCAATGAATTCATACATTTTATTACCATTGCTATTGCAGCACAAATGCTTAATATCAATATTGCCTGATTTACTTCGATTTTTTTTGTTACCATATCTATTGCTATCTTAGGAAAATAAATACCTAACAATGGAGCAACTATTTCTGTAACAATTTGTACAATACTCAATACAATAACAATCGGCTCATTTTTAGCCAAAAATTTTATAAAATACCAAATATTGCTTAATATTGAATGTTTTTTTAATTCCATTCTTTTTCCTCCTATCTTTGTTTGATTTTAACCGAATTAAGGCAGTCCCTTGAGCAATAAGCAGTTGCTTATATCAGAAAGATATAAATCATACCTGATAAACTGTGAAACGATTATTCGGTTATGAGCAAGTGGCAAATACGGATTGCGAATATCCGCTTGACAGCTGCTTTAATTTATGATAAGTATATCATACTTTTTCTCTAAAAATAAAAATCGTGCATGAATGGTCATTTTCACGCACGAATGGTTTATAGAGGAAGCATTACTTCTGTAGCAAATACTCCCGGTTCATCTTGCCTTTCAAGGTATCCATTATATTTATCTACTACTTTATCTATTCTCATAAGCCCAAAACCATGATATTTTTTATTTTTTGTAGACTCATATATTTTACCAATTCTTTTTAACTTTTCCTGTGTAGAATTCATCACATAAATATATAACTGCCCTTTCAATATATCAATATAAACACGAATAAAACGTTTTTCAGGACATTCTATCTTCATACAGGCTTCCATTGCATTATCCATTAAATTTCCAAAAATAAGAATTAAATCTACTTCAGAAATCATTGTATTTAAGTCTTTTGGAACAATAGCTTTTGCATCTACTAATATTTCTCGATTTTTAGCAAGTGAAATTTTACTGTTTAATATAGCATCTATCATTACATTTCCCGTCTTTATTACGGTATCTACTGTTTTTAAGTCTGTATCAAGTTCATTAAGGTATCTTTCTAATTCTTCATAATTTTCCATAGCCAAATGTGCTTTCATAGTCTGAATGTGATTATGGTAATCATGTCGCCAGCCTCTGGTCTGCTTGTACATATTTTGGACTTCTTCGCAATGCTTTTCCAGCAAATCACTCTGATACAATAAAGTACATTTATCTATCATTTTCAATATACATAATCTTGTTAAAATTATAAACAAAATAAAAAATATCACTATAACTACTGCCAGTAACAATATATATTTAAGTTTCATATCTACACCCTAATCTTTCTGAAATAAGCTATAAATGCCTGATTTACATTAATATACAATCTTCTGCTTATCGGAATAATGCTTCCGCTGTCGAAATATACATTTACTTTATCTATATGATGAATATTTGTAATATTACATATATAAGAACGATGACATTTTATAAATTTATTTTTATCAAGTATTTTTTCTAATTCAGCTAAACTTTCTAAAATCTCTATAACTTCCGATTTCCCATTTTCCTGTACTAAGTCTATGACACTGGAATGACCTCTGGCTTCTATATAATTGACATTTTCCAAATTTATTTTATAATTTTCTTCTTTACTATGCAGGATTAAATATTGTTCTGGCTTCTTTCTTATAAATACTTTGTCCATACATTTTTTTACTTTTTCTTCATTTATTGGTTTTATAAGATAATATAATGCTTCTACTTCATAGCCTTCTTCTAAATAATCAGTAATTCCCGTAGTAAAAATAATATTTATATCTTTATCATTTTCTCTTACTTTTTTAGCCATTTCCATACCATTTATTTTTTTCATTTGAATATCTACAAACAAAACATCAAATTCTTTATTTTCCGCCCACTCAAACAAAAAGCCTTCAGCACTTGAAAAGCTTTTTATCATTAATTTAACATTATTTTCTTCAGACCACTTTTCTAAGTAATTTGTAAGTAAATCTTTGTGTATTTCTTCATCTTCTATAATAGCTGCAATCATACTCTTCACCCATATTTATTATTAATGTTTTTATAATAACATCAATAAAATAAAAATTCAACTATTTAAACACTATTTCACAGGAAAAACGCATGAATTAAATTAATAAATTCTGTTAAAATTTAGTCATGTATGGTATAACAATATAGGAGGTGTATTATATATGACTGAATTATTGGAATATATAGAAGTAATAGAAGATTATAGGCAGGCTAAAAAAGTCAAACATAAGCTAAAGGATATTGTTGTTATTGTACTTTTTGCAACATTAGCATATGTGGATAATTGGGAGGATATAGAAACATTTGCAGAAGAACATGAAGAATTTTTAAGAGAATATATTGAATTAGAAAATGGAGTGCCATCACATGACACAATACAAAGAGTAATGGAAATGATTTCGCTAAGTTATTTTCAAGAGCAATAAGACAGCATTGGTCAGTAGAAGTAATGCATTGGCATTTAGATGTAACATTTAAAGAAGAATTTGAGATAGGGGAAATAAAGGCATTAAGAAGAAAAAGATATGCAATATGTAATAATCCAGAGAAGTATATAAGGCGAGTATTGGAATTATAAACTGTCAAAAAAAGTAAAATCAACAATTAAATACAAAGAATAATTATTCGTGCGTTTTTCCTGTAAGCAGTTTTGAATTTTATTGAATTTTATATGGTAAAGTGGTATACTTAGTGGGAAATAAAAAAGGGGGAAAAAAGATGGATTTATATTTGAATATAGATATAGGATGTATGGTGATAATTTTAATTTTTTTAGTTGTAAATTTATTTTCTTTAGAAAATTTAAATGGAAAATATATGTACATTCATCTTTTAGTTAGTGCAGCAATTTTTATTGGTTTAGATTTTTTTCGTTATAGTATAAATATTGGAAATATAAAAATATCCTCTGAAATAATTGCAGTGATTTTGATGTGTTATTTTATAATATCCGCATTTTTACCATTTGTTTGGTTTTTGTATTGTGAATATGCACAAGGTGGGGAACGAATAAAAAAGAAAAAATTCAAGGTGATATTGGGATTACCTATGATAATATTTGTGATTTTATCAATAATTTCTTTGAAAAATGGCTGCATTTTTTTTGTCAATGAAATGGGAAAATGTCAGTCTGGGAAATTAAGAATACTTCAATATGTGATACCTTATGGGTATATGATGATTTCTTTGATACGAGCCTTAATAAGTATTTTTTTGGAAAAAAGAACAGAGAAAAAAAGATTACATATAATGGTAGCATCTGTTGCAGTATATCCATTATTTTTTGGTTATTTGCAGGCATCAGATAAGCATATGTCTTTTATTGGAATAGGAATTACTTTAGCATTAGTACAGATATATGTATATTTACATACTTTTGAAAAAGAAAGAAATACAAATTTGTCAGTTATTACAAGTTTTAACAATTTGTTTATAAAATCTTATTATATTGATCTTATAAATAATAATGCTTATGAATTAGATGTAAAAAATGATATGAGATTTTTAGAAAAAAATTCTCTCGATTATATGTCATTAGTTGCGAGATATGTAGAAAAAGAAGTGCATGATGAAGATAAAGAGAAATTTATTAAAATGTGTTCTAAGGAATATATACAAAAAAATTTATCTGAAAGTAATCCGTTTTTCTTTTTTACATATAAAACTAAAGAAAAAGGTGATTGCAGATGGTATCATATGTATATTGCTATGTCTTCAACCATAGGAGAGGGTATGGTAGAAAAAGTAGTTGCTTCGATTATGGATGCTGATAGAGAAAGTAGTTTTGAAAAACAAATTAAACATTATCAAGATTTATTTTTTAGTGCGGTTGCAGACATATATTCAAGTCTTTTTAAAATAAATATTGAAACAGGCGAAACAATTCGTCTGAAGATTGAGGGAAACAAGATAATAGAAATACCATTTAAAGAAAAATGGGGTAGAATTTTTGCAGGCATACAAAAAGCAATGCTTCCAGAATATAGGCAGGAAGCACAAAACCGGTGGTATACTATGGTATGTAATGCAAATCATGGTGAAAGTGTTGCTTTTAATTTTCAGGATAAAAAAATGCGTTGGTATTCTTCTTTTGCAAGAATGATAAAAGAAGATGGAAACAGAATTGTTACTTTATTTACAACAGATAATACAGAAGAAATAAATGAACGAAGGCAGATGTTAGAAGAAACAAATAAGGTTTTGACAATATCACTTGCAAAGGAAAAACAGTACAAAAAAGCAATTATTTCTGATGCAGTTGGTGTTTTAGAATTTAATTTGACAACAAATAAAGTAATTACAAATGAATTTAATTTGGCAGATGATAAAAAAACACATATGTTTAATGAAATTTCTATGGATATACCTTGTGAATTTACACAATTTATACAGAAATGGAAAGAAAATAAAGTAGATACAAATAAAGAGATTTATGATTTTTGCTGTAATAGGGAATATTTACAAAGTTGTTATGAAAAAGGAGAATTAGAACCTTGGTTTGAATATCAGTCTCATTATGAAAATGGTGAAAAAATACATATACGTCAATTATTTGTATTGACAAAAGATGAACTTTCTGGGGATATACTTGGTCTAGTTCTTCTTAAAGATATAACAGAGCAGAAAGTAAAACAGGAAGAAAACCTTAGACAGATGGAATTAATTCAGGGATTGAGTATGGATTATGCCTCTGTATATTTGGTTAATTTTAAAGAAGATACATTTACACCTTATCGTGTAAGCAATGTGATAGCACAGGAGTTTGGAGGCAAATTTAGAAAGATAGGTAAATATGGTGACTGTATAAATTTATATGTGGACAAAATGGTGTATCCTAATGATAGAGAACTTTTTGCAAAATTTAGAGATGTAAAAAGTATACAGGAACAATTAAGAAATAGGCAGTTTATAGATATAAATTATAGAGTAGTAAGGAACGGTTCTATATTAGAATATTACAAAATGAAGATTGCAAGGATAACAAATGATGAAGATATTTCGGAAGTTTTAATTGGTTTTAAAAGTGTAGATGAAGAAATAAAACATGAAATGATGCAGAAGAAACTTATAGAAGATGCTTTGGTTCAGGCAGAACACGCAAATCAGGCTAAAAGTATTTTCCTTTCAAATATGTCACACGATATTCGTACACCTATGAATGCAATTATAGGTTTTACAGCACTTGCTTCTACACATATTGATGATAAAGAAAAAGTTCAGGATTACCTTAAAAAGATTATGTCTTCAAGTAATCATTTACTAAGCCTGATAAATGACGTGTTAGATATGAGTAAAATTGAAAGTGGTAAAATTCAAATAGAAGAAAAAGAATGTAATTTATCTGATGTAATGCACGATATTAAAGCTATTATTCAACCACAAATTTATTCAAAAAATTTAGACTTTTATATAGATACAGTAGATGTGGTAGATGAAGATATATATTGTGATAAATTGAGATTAAATCAGATATTGATAAATCTGTTCAGCAATGCAATTAAATTTACTGCACCGGGAGGAGTTATTACTGTAAGAATTAAACAAACTTCAGAAGCTCCAGTGGGTTATGCTGCCTATGAATTTAGTATAAAAGATACGGGTATTGGTATTAGCCCTGAATTTTTGGCTAATATATTTAAGCCTTTTGAAAGAGAAAAAAATACTACAAATAGTGGAATACAGGGAACAGGTCTTGGATTATCTATTACTAAGAATATAGTGGATATGATGGGCGGTACAATAGATGTAAAAAGTGAAGTTGGAAAAGGAAGTGAATTTATAGTAAAACTTAATTTTAAACTTCAGCAAGAAAGAAATAAAGTTTTGTTAATTAAAGAATTAGAGGGATTAAGAGCTTTAGTAGCTGATGATGATTATACAATATGTGAAAGTGTAACTAAAATGCTTCGTCAGATAGGAATGCGTTCTGAATGGACAGTGTCGGGAAAAGAGGCTATTATACGTGCTAAAATGGCAGTAGAGGCAAAAGAAGAATTTAATGTTTATATTATAGATTGGCTTATGCCGGATATGAATGGTATTGAAGTGGTAAGAAGAATAAGACGTGAAATAGGAGAAAGTACACCAATTATTATTTTAACAGCATATGATTGGACAGAGGTTGAAGATGAGGCAAGAGAAGCAGGTGTTACAATGTTTTGCAGCAAACCGATATTTATGTCTGATTTGAAAAGAATTCTTCTTACAGCAAGTGGTTTAATGAATGAAGCAGAAGAAATTGATAAAATTGATAGTGGATTTTTTGAAGGTAAAAGAATTTTGCTGGTAGAAGATAATGACCTTAATAGAGAAATAGCTGCCGAATTGCTTACTGAGATAGGGATAATGGTTGATACAGCAGAAAATGGTGCTATTGCATTGGAAAAACTTCAAAATTCTGGAAATGGATATTATAGTGCAGTTCTTATGGATATTCAGATGCCTATAATGGATGGTTACGAGGCAACTGCAAGAATTCGTCAACTTCCACAGAAGTATTTGAGAGAAATTCCAATTATTGCAATGACAGCTAATGCTTTTGAAGAAGACAAAAAACAAGCATTAGAAAGGGGAATGAATGCACATATTTCTAAACCAATAGATATTGAAAAGTTGTTGAATACGCTTATAGATGTTATAAGATAATATTAAAATTAAGTTTAAAAAGTTTTGTGAATGTGGTAAAATTAAAAATGATTATAATATAAAATTAATTTTTAAAAGGAGCGATGTTTTGTGAAAAGAGTTTTAAAATTTTTATTATTTTTGGTGATGATGTTTTCGTTGACTTCATGTAATACTTCTACTCCTGAAAAAAGTCTTGAAAATTATATTACATCACTTAAAGAATTAGATTATGTTACAGCAAATACTTATTTAAAAAATGGTGAAGAAAATGATATAACAGAAACATTTTCTGGAGAAGAAGAAATAGCAAAATTATTGTTTAAAAATCTAAGTTATAAAGTAATTTCTTCTACAATAAATGAAGATAAAACAGAAGCAGTTTTAAGTGTAGAAATAACAAATACGAATTTGGAAAACTTTATTTCTGAATATGCTAAAGCAGCACTTTCAAATGTTATTGCAGGTGGATTGCAAGGATTAGGAGATGCGGCACAGAATGCTGGAGAATTGGATATGGAAACAGTAAATAAAGTTTTTGAAGAATGCGAAAACAGTATGGTTACAAATAAAGTAGATGTAAAATTTGAAAAAGAAGGAGAAACGTGGAAATTAGAAATGTCGGAAGGTTTTATTAATGCAATTTCAGGCGGAATTTATGATACATTAAAGTTATTTATTAAATAATTTATGAGCAAATAGCGAATGCAGATTGTTAATATATGCTTGATAATATGAAAGTGTGCTGTAAATTACAAAAATACAGTACACTTTTTTGGTGAAAATAATGATTGATAAGAAAATATATTAAAAAATTTGAGATTTAAAGTTATGATTAATAATTGTATAAGAATAAAATTTTTGTTATAATAATTAAAAATGATTTGGAGGGCTTTGAAAGGAGGGTTTTTATGGAAAGAAAAATGATACCCATAGGAGTAAGCAATTTTTATGATATGCAG
>CAZQDT010000062.1:0-11112 GCA_964592005.1 uncultured Eubacteriales bacterium | reverse complement strand
TATGGGAGGCTGTCAACAATTTTCTAAGTTATAAATTTTAGTATGTTTTAATAAATTTTTATAACTTATTTGTAACTGTTAGTTACCTCCTTGGGAACACTGAACACCTACAATAGGAACTCCCCCTACTTCATAATAACTTTCCATAAGGGCTGATACCATACTTCCTGCACGTCTATTTTCACCTTTTCCACTTTTATCATTGATTATATCATTATTTTCGTTTTCACCAAAAGGCTCTGTAACAGGATATAATTTTGTAGGGTCTGTAACTGCACGAAATTCATAGCCATGCCCTTCTTCTACTGAAACCGCCTGCTCAATCTCTCCACGTCCCGCCATATTAGATTGCCCCATAAAAAGAACTAAGTCTACCACTTTATCATCTCCTGTGTTTTGAACACTTTCTTCTGTATTTTGCTCTATACTTTCTATTTTTGTATTATATTCTATGTTTTCAGTGCTTTCAACTGTATTATTGGCACTACAAGCCCCAAGCAAAAAAAGCATTATAAATATACACAAAAAAATAGACATTGTCAATACTTTATCTTTCATACATTATTCCCCCTCAATTATTATATAAATTTAACCTATCTGCTATCACAAGAAACAAATCCCCATAAATCCCCAATTTATCACTAAATTTTTTTGATGAATAAAATATATCTGTTAATTCATTTTTTACCAATATAGTAACTATATTTTCCTGCCCCCAAACAACATACTTTGTAATATCAAATCTAAATGAAGCACAACCTTTATGTACATACTCAGGAATATTACCACTATTATAAGGATTATCAAAACTATACGGAATATGTCTAAAATTTACATAAACATCTGCCATACTGCAAACTCCATTAAATTCTAAATAAATACTCTTATTATTATACTTTTTATCTATATGTATTAATTTTGTATAACACATTTCCGTATACTTACAATCAGAACTTTTTACATTCAACATATAAGGCAAATTAACTATTTGAAAATCTTCTCCATCAATATTATTTGTCAAAAAAAATTTTTCTTTTCCATTACTAAGAAGCCAATTTTCATTCTGTTTAATAACAATATTATCTTCAACCATATTTCCATCTCCTAATGCTATTTTCAATCTTTATTGATTTTACTATGTGTAAATATATCATTTATATCTAACTTTTTCCTTAAATATTTTAATAATATTGGTAAATTTTCTTGATTTTTTTAATGTTTTTACAAACAAATTACATTAAAAATTTCAGAATTAAAAAGGCACATTGCACCATAGATTTTTCTATAATACAACTGCCTTTTGATAATTATTTACTTAACTATTTCCACTTCATTTAACGATGGTATCCACAATACATTTGCTCCCAGTTTTTCAGAAATATATCTTACAGGTACTAAAGTTCTCTGATTTTTAACAATTGGCTTTCCATATCCTGTAATTTCTTCATTTACATTAAATCTTAAAGTCTTTCCATCCAAAGTAACTGTAACCGATTGTGTTTTTTGCTCCCAGCTTACTTTTGCACCTAATTTTTCTGCTATAACTCTTATAGGAAGATATGTCCTGTTGTTTTCTACTATTGGTGATATGTCATTTACAAATTCCTTTCCATTTACAATCATTTTATTATTTCCAATAGTCAGATTAATCTGTTTAGTATTTTCTGCCTTTACTATGGCTATAATTCCTGTCTTATCTGTATGATATGTAAAAGTTTGAGTGTTTTTGTCATATACTCCACCAATTTTTACTACCTTAAAACTTCCATCTTCCTGCTTTTCATACCTTATTGCTGTAAGTTTATCCGCATCCTCTATTTCTGCAATTTTAACAACTACTGTCAATGGTTCTTTATTTGTCAAATCTACTTCATTTCCCTCTGATTTAATACTTATTTTATCAGACTGAATATATTCTAAAGTATCATCTAACTTTATTTGTTTTTTAATATCTTTTAATTCATTTTCTGAAAGTTTATCTATTGTAATGTTAAGATTATTTTTGATACCATTTGAATATAAGAATTTGTTATTTAAAATAATATCTGTTCCTTTTAATTTTATTTTTAAATCCTTTCCTGCCTCAGCCAATTTATTGACTGCTTCTTTAAATAATTCCAATTTATCATTTACAACAAATTCAAATATTTTATTTTCAGAAAAATTATCCAAATTTTCCATTATCTTATCTATGATATCACCATCTAATTTTAAATTTTCTTCTACATTCAAATTATCATTTGAATTTTCATCATCTGTACTTTCTGTATCTTCATCATCTGATGGTTTTTCAGGTTCATTTGGAATATTCGGCTTTTCTTCCATTGCTTTTACAATTATAGAATAACTTTCTTCAGCCTTTACCTCTGTACCTTTTTCGTTATTCAATTTTATTACCATATTAATTGATTTTGTATCTGATTTCACTTCTTTTATGTCAGAATCTATTTTATAAGCTGTCCTTTCTAAAATACTTTCTTTTCCACTTTTATATACAGCAGTTACTTGAATACCTGAAAAATCAATTTTATCACCTGCCATATATTCTGTTTTTTCAGGAAGTTTTGTAATTTTGGCAGATTCCACAAAATCCTTTACATTTACAGTAAATGTACCTGTTTTTTCTCCTACTGTTACAGTGATTTTATTATCCCCTATTTTATCTAAAACAGTTTGAGATATTATAAATCCTTTTTTTAATACTTCTTCACTTTCATTACTATATATCGCTTTTACTTCTATATCAGAAGCAAGAATTTCATCTCCTATAAAATATTCTTTTTTTAGAGTTTCTACTTTTATTTCTGTAAGTTCTACCAATAAATCCACTGTTACATCAAATTTTGCACTTATTTCTTGATTTGTTTTATATCTAAGTGTAACCGTTTGCTTTTCATCTGTTGCATTTAGTCCTGACACTAGGTAATATTCTTTGATATAATCCAAATCTGATATATCTCTTGATTCTCCACTAGAATAGGTTTCTGTTATAACCAAACCAGTTAAATCTAAACTATCTCCTTTTTTATAACTAAATTTATCAGGTTTAGTCTTTATTGTTACCCCTGTTGGTTTAGGAAAATCTGTTGCTGATATTTCTATATCATCAAAATATACCGAGGCTTCTGATGCTCCAAATATCACAGAACCCACATTAAATTCAGTAATACCCGCAGTTGCACAACCATTATCATTTTTAAAGCTGCTTTCTTGATAATTTGCTGTTGATACAAAATTTTTTTCCGTCCACTCATCTGTGTAATTCTTTTTCTGATAAATTTTTGTAAGGAAATTCAATACTCCACTGCTGTTAGATTTATCTAAATCTATCTCCGTTTCTAACTTAATCCATCTATTTACCAAATTATCCTTTTCCAAGTAACCTTTTTCCCCATCTGTCGGATTTTCTTCTACTAATTTTAATACCCCTTTTTCCTTTTCTTCTTTAATCTCAAAAGGCTGACTAATACTTATAAGTGTATTTCCATCTTTATCCATAACCTTATATGAAACATCTTTAGAATTTTGATTAAATACTGTTATAATTTTTACTACACCTTCTGAAATTGAAATGTCCATTTTCTTTTCAGCTTTTCCAGACACTTCAAGCATTTGCGTTGTATTTTCTTTTATTCCATCTGATACTGTTACAATCTCCGCACCTGACAAAATTCCTAAATCTCCTGCTGTTTGCCCTTCTTTTTCTTCTGCTTGTGTATATTTAAATAAATTATAAAGCATTTTTGTAGTAGATGGTATTACAACTATAATATTAACACTATCTTCTACATCACCTGCTCTTACTTTTACTTTCTTCATTCCTATTTCCGTACTATCAAATTCTCCCAATTCAAATTCTCTTTCTTCAAGTTCTCTTGTAGACGTACCTGTTCCATCAGAAAAAGCAAATGTTCCTTTTACTTTTAAATCTCCTTTTTCAAGTTTTTCCCCCACTCTATGAAAAAGTTTCTCCTTACTTATAGTTATCTTTGTAAGTTTAACTTCTTCTACTGTTATATCATAAGTACACTCTGCTTTGTGTCCTTTTGCAATTACTGTTACAGTAATCTGTGATGTACCAGTTACTGCTGTTTCTATACTAGGAACAGCTACATACTCGTCACTTCCCAAAGAAATGCTTCCGCCATCATATAAAGCCTTAACTACAATATTTGAAACATCAATTTTTTCTCCTGCTTTATATGCAGTTTTTACTTCACCCTGTTCAACGTTTATACCTGTAATTGTAACCTCTATTACTTCTACTTCAAGTTCTATAACTATGTCAGATTTTATTTTATGTGTCAAAGTAATTTTTTGTTTACCTAATTTATTCGTGTCAAATCCTGATATATCATAATTATTTTTAATATATGCCATATTTCTGGTTTCTTCACTTTCATTATCATAAATTTCTTTTACACTTAAATTTAAACTTCCGCCTTTTGTACAAATAACTGGACTTTCATTTACTAAATCTACAGCCGTAAGTATTCGACTTTCAACAGTGTAAAGTGATATATCACCTATCCATCTGTTACTTATTGCTGAAGCAATTTCCACACTTCCTAAATCAAATTTACTGATACCAGCTGTAACTGTAGCATTTGTATAACCTTCAGCTATAAGAGCATCCTGTGTAACTTCACCCAAATTATTCCATTTAGAATAATCTTCTTTATATTTTCCTATTTCTGAGTATGTAGTTGCACTTATTTTATAATTTAAATTACCAAAAGAATTAGTAACATCAATCTCCACTTTTACCTTTACCCAAGAATTTTTAGCAAAAGTACCTAAACTTACTATTTCTGAACCGTCTTTAGTATCAGTAATATACAATGTTCCTGTTTCTCCATCTGCTATACTATTTGCTATAACAAACAGCGTTTCCCCATTACTATTTTTAAATACAGCACTTTGAGATGTCTTGCTTGCAGGGAACATTTCAAGTTCAAATACTGCTGTATCTTTACTTATTGTTTTCATAGGAATACTAAATAATGTATCCTTTTGTAAAAATCTTAAAGCATTGGTTTTCCCTCCAGACTTAACAATACTAAAATAATTTTCTAATTCTTTAGGTAATACTAAAGTTGTTTCTCCATCATAACCAAATATTTTTTCTTTAACTTCTACCGGATTTTCTTCAACTATCTTTACAGTTATAGAATAACTTTCTTCAGCCTTTACCTCTGTACCTTTTTCGTTATTCAATTTTATTACCATATTAATTGATTTTGTATCTGATTTCACTTCTTTTATGTCAGAATCTATTTTATAAGCTGTCCTTTCTAAAATACTTTCTTTTCCACTTTTATATACAGCAGTTACTTGAATACCTGAAAAATCAATTTTATCACCTGCCATATATTCTGTTTTTTCAGGAAGTTTTGTAATTTTGGCAGATTCCACAAAATCCTTTACATTTACAGTAAATGTACCTGTTTTTTCTCCTACTGTTACAGTGATTTTATTATCCCCTATTTTATCTAAAACAGTTTGAGATATTATAAATCCTTTTTTTAATACTTCTTCACTTTCATTACTATATATCGCTTTTACTTCTATATCAGAAGCAAGAATTTCATCTCCTATAAAATATTCTTTTTTTAGAGTTTCTACTTTTATTTCTGTAAGTTCTACCAATAAATCCACTGTTACATCAAATTTTGCACTTATTTCTTGATTTGTTTTATATCTAAGTGTAACCGTTTGCTTTTCATCTGTTGCATTTAGTCCTGACACTAGGTAATATTCTTTGATATAATCCAAATCTGATATATCTCTTGATTCTCCACTAGAATAGGTTTCTGTTATAACCAAACCAGTTAAATCTAAACTATCTCCTTTTTTATAACTAAATTTATCAGGTTTAGTCTTTATTGTTACCCCTGTTGGTTTAGGAAAATCTGTTGCTGATATTTCTATATCATCAAAATATACCGAGGCTTCTGATGCTCCAAATATCACAGAACCCACATTAAATTCAGTAATACCCGCAGTTGCACAACCATTATCATTTTTAAAGCTGCTTTCTTGATAATTTGCTGTTGATACAAAATTTTTTTCCGTCCACTCATCTGTGTAATTCTTTTTCTGATAAATTTTTGTAAGGAAATTCAATACTCCACTGCTGTTAGATTTATCTAAATCTATCTCCGTTTCTAACTTAATCCATCTATTTACCAAATTATCCTTTTCCAAGTAACCTTTTTCCCCATCTGTCGGATTTTCTTCTACTAATTTTAATACCCCTTTTTCCTTTTCTTCTTTAATCTCAAAAGGCTGACTAATACTTATAAGTGTATTTCCATCTTTATCCATAACCTTATATGAAACATCTTTAGAATTTTGATTAAATACTGTTATAATTTTTACTACACCTTCTGAAATTGAAATGTCCATTTTCTTTTCAGCTTTTCCAGACACTTCAAGCATTTGCGTTGTATTTTCTTTTATTCCATCTGATACTGTTACAATCTCCGCACCTGACAAAATTCCTAAATCTCCTGCTGTTTGCCCTTCTTTTTCTTCTGCTTGTGTATATTTAAATAAATTATAAAGCATTTTTGTAGTAGATGGTATTACAACTATAATATTAACACTATCTTCTACATCACCTGCTCTTACTTTTACTTTCTTCATTCCTATTTCCGTACTATCAAATTCTCCCAATTCAAATTCTCTTTCTTCAAGTTCTCTTGTAGACGTACCTGTTCCATCAGAAAAAGCAAATGTTCCTTTTACTTTTAAATCTCCTTTTTCAAGTTTTTCCCCCACTCTATGAAAAAGTTTCTCCTTACTTATAGTTATCTTTGTAAGTTTAACTTCTTCTACTGTTATATCATAAGTACACTCTGCTTTGTGTCCTTTTGCAATTACTGTTACAGTAATCTGTGATGTACCAGTTACTGCTGTTTCTATACTAGGAACAGCTACATACTCGTCACTTCCCAAAGAAATGCTTCCGCCATCATATAAAGCCTTAACTACAATATTTGAAACATCAATTTTTTCTCCTGCTTTATATGCAGTTTTTACTTCACCCTGTTCAACGTTTATACCTGTAATTGTAACCTCTATTACTTCTACTTCAAGTTCTATAACTATGCCAGATTTTATTTTATGTGTCAAAGTAATTTTTTGTTTACCTAATTTATTCGTATCAAATCCTGATAAATCATAATTATTTTTAATATATGCCATATCTGTTATAGTTTTTGTACTTCCATCACTATATTCTTCTTTTATGGCTAAACTTAAATTTTCTCCTATTTTATATCTAGTCTTTGTTACCTTATTTTCTTTATCTACAATTGTATTTTTAAGCGTTATTTCCTCACTTTCAAGAATTTTAAGTGAAATATCCCCTATAAATTGTTTTTCTATTGGATAAAATTCTATACTTTCCAAATCTAATTTGCTAATATCTGTACTAACCGTACCATTTGTATATCCTTTATCTATAAGTTTATCTTGTGTTACTTCTAAAACATCAGTCCAGTTATCAACCGATTTATCATATTTATCCGCATTAGGACTTGTAGATGTACTTATCTTATATTTTAATACTCCATTTAAAGAATTTGTAAAGTCAATTTCTACTTTTAATTTTACCCAAGTCTTTTTAGTAAATTCTCTTAAAATCAATATCTTTTCAATCTTTTCCTCATCACCGACTTTATCTGGTACATCATTACTAATATAATATGAACCTGTTTTTCCATCGTTTGTATCATTACCTATAACAAAAAGTATTTTTCCCTCGCTATTTTTAAATACAACATTTTGAGTTGTTTTTCCTCCTGGATACATTTCAAGCTCAAATACAGCCGTATTTTTATTTATCGTTCCATTTATAGGTATATTTGTAATTTTCTTTGATTCTTTAAATCTTAAAGCATTATCTTTCCCTGCATATCCATATTTACCATCTTTTTCATAAATCTGTAAATTAGATAATTCTTTAGGTAGAGTATGATTTTCATTATTTTCTCCATCATAACTAAATATAATATTTTCACTTTCTGTACCCGTTGAATTTCCTGTTACTTCTATTGTTACCGGTGCATAAAGCCCATCATATTTTATAATTATATTTTGTTTTCCATTTTTATTTTTATCAAAATTTATTATTTCATATTCTTTACTTTCTAATGTTTCTAATGAAATAATTTCACTATTTTCAGTTTCTGCTGCTTCAGTTCCATCATTATAAACCTTTTTAAGCTCTATCAAACTTATATCAAATTCTTGTCCCAATTTCTGAGTACCCTTTGCTTTTGCAACCAAATATTCATTTTTAAGCGAAATATCTCCTATAAACTTAGAACTTGTTGCCCACATACTTATACTTGATAAATCAAATATTTCAATATTTTCAACTGTACCATTTTTATAAACACTATCCGATACCGTACTACCTATATCTATAATATTTTGTTGTGTAATATGTCCTCCATCTGTCCATTTACTTGTATAATCACTTTCTTGTGTAGAACTTGCACTTATATCATAATATAATATATTATTCTCACTATACTTAGTTTCATCAAAATTAAATTCTACTTTTAATTTTATCCATGATTTAGATGGACTGCTATTGCTTATATTTACTATTTCTGAAGTATTTTCACCTTCAACTTGTTTTTTTACTTTTTCTTTAGCAATATATAATGCTTTTGTATTTAATTCATCTGCATTATTTGCCTTAGCAGCTATAACAAATAAATTTTTCCCTTCACTATTTTTGAATATTAAATTTTGTACAGCCTCATTTTCCGGACGCATTTCAATCTCAAATATTGCCCTGCCTTTATTTATTGTTTTCATAGGTATATGGGCTGTATTACTTTTTAATAATTTCAAAGAATTACCTTTTTTAGCATAGTTTTTAATTTCAAAATTATCTTTTGACAAACTATCTGGAACTACACCATTAGTATTACTTTCTGCATCATACAAAAACATATATTCATTTATTTTAGTTTCCTGTGCCATTATTTTATTTATCGGCAAAGCCGTAAAAGTCATAATAAGTGATAACACTGCCGAAATTATCTTTCTTAACTTCATCATCACATACCTCCTTTTCTATTTACCTACAAATATAATCCTAATTTTCTTAAATTTTACATAATATATAAAGAAAAGTATTTTACCTTTTTTGTAAAATACTCTTCTTAAATTATTATTTATTGATAACTAATACCTGTCCCTCATAAATAAAGTTTGCATCCTTAATTACTTTACTATTCCAATTATAAATATCCGACCATTTAGTTTCATTATTAAATAAATTCCTTGCAATTGCACACAATGTATCGCCCTTTTTTACTGTATATGTATTTCCATTTGTTTTTACTGTTTCCGCTGGTTTCTTTGTTTCTTCTGGTTTTACTATTTCTGTTGGTTTCTTTGTTTCTTCTGGTTTTACTATTTCTGTCTGTTTCTTTGTTTCTTCTGGTTTTACTGTTTCTGTCTGTTTCTTTGTTTCTTCTGATTTTACTGTTTCTGTCTGTTTCTTTGTTTCTTCTGATTTTACTATTTCTGTCTGTGCAGCAGCTGTTCCTTCTCCAACTACTGAAAGAGAAATATCTCCTATAAATCTATTGCTTCCTACAGTATGAAGTTCTATCTTCGCTAAATCAAATTTACCAACACCAGAAATAGAATTTGTTGCTTCTCCTAAATTAGTCCAAGTAGACTCATCTTCAGTGTATTTACCTATTTTAATTGTATTTACCTTGTAGCTTGCTTTAGCTAAATCAATTTCTACTTTTACTTTAATCCATGAATTTTTATCAAAAGTACCTAATTCTGCAAGATGTTTAACATTCTCATCATCAACCTTTGTTGCAACAGTATCTGCAACATAAACAGTTCCTGTATCTGCTGATGCTATATTATTAGCTACAATAAGCAATGCTTCTCCATTACTGTTTTTAAATACAATACTTTGAGATGTTTTACCTGCTGGATCCATTTCAATCTCAAACAATGCTGTACCACTAGATATTATTTCCATAGGAATATTAGCCACCGTATCTGCTGCCGCAAATTTTAAATTACCTGTTTTTTTATCTCTTGCTTTCTCCTCACGAATAAAATAACTGCTTAACTCACTAGATACTGATGCATTAGCCTCACAATCATAAATAAACTTGCTCACTGCATCCGAAGCAAATACAGTATTAACTGGAGTCATCACAAGCACCATAGCAAATGAGAGTATTGCTGAAAGTATTCTTTTTCTTGTTTTCATTGTTAAATTACCTCCTCAAAAATTTTTAATATTATCTTTAATTTTATTTAGTATTGACATTTTTCTCTTTCCCCTTGCCAACAGTCAATAACTAATCTTTTGTAAATTTAGTACCAAACTTTAATCAAATTATACAATACCCAATATATAATTTCCTTAAATTTTTTAATCTTAACTTAAAATTTTCTTGATTTTTTTAACTTTTTACTATAAAATTTATTTATTAAAATACCAAAATAATGTTTTAAATAATTTAAGGGGGAATTTATCATCAAAGAAGATATTAAAACTCGAGATTTCGTTTTTGGTTATAAAAATTCTTCAAACACAAGTAAAGCTAATTATCATTATCATTATACCTATGAAATATACTTTTTAATTTCAGGGCAATGTGAATATTTTGTGAATGATAAAACTTATTTAATTTCAAGAAATTCCATAATCTTTATTCCTAAGGATACAATACATAAAAATGTTTATAATTCTGGTAATTGTGAAAGAATTGTTATAAATATAAGTTCCAAATATATAAACGAAAAAATATTTCCATATATAGAAAAAATATTTGAACAACAAGTATATGTTCCTGATGATTTTGAATTTGTAAAAAGATTATTAAACAACATTGGTAAAGAATATCAAAAAAATGATTTAATGTCTTATGAACTTATTAAAGCATATTTAACTGAATTATTTATATATTTTGCCAGAAATGACTCACCATCTGTTATAAGTACTACTTCTAATCCTTCTATTGAAAGATTAATAAAATATATAAATTCAAATTTCAACCAACCTTTAACTTTAGAACACGCGGCACAAATGCTTAATCTAACACCTCCTTA
>CAZQDT010000061.1:0-11171 GCA_964592005.1 uncultured Eubacteriales bacterium | reverse complement strand
TAAAATTGGAAAAGGAATGATTATAGAATTTAAAAATGCTTCAAGTGAAAAAGAAATGGAAAAAGAAATAGAGATTGCTTTTAATCAGATAGAACAGAGAAAATATGCACAGGCAATACAAGATGAAGATATAAATGAAATATATTTGTATGCCATTTCTTGTTTTAACAAAAGATGCAAAGTAAAGATGAAAAAGATAGAAAAAAAATTCATAATTGTAAAAAAATAGGGGCTTAATACAATAGCCCCTATTTTTTATAAGATGTATTTGTCGATAGTAGTAACCAAATTACCAATTTCAGGTTTAGAAAGCTGTGCAGTAGCACCTAAAGCTTCACCTTTGCGACGCATTTCTTCGTTAATAAGTGAAGAAAAGATAATAATAGGTAAAGAATTTAATTTTTCGTTATCTCTTATAAGTTTAATAAGCCTATGACCGTCCATCTGAGGCATTTCAAGGTCTGTAATAAGGCAGGCTATCTGTGAGTCAATAGGTTTTCCATTTTCTAAATAATGTTCAATTTTATCCCAAGCTTCTTTGCCGTTTGTAACACTTGTTATATTTACATATCCTGCATTTGAAAGTGCTTGGATTAACATTTTAGATAAAAGCATAGAATCTTCAGCTATAAGCAATGGTTTTTCATTACGTTTTCTTTCGCCTAATTTAGTTACTTCATCTAAGTCTAAACTTGTTTTAGGATTGATATCAGCTAAAAGTTTTTCGAAGTCAACAATAACGATAAGTCTGTCATTTACTTTTGCAATACCTGTTGCAAGTCCATCAACACCACCATAAATGGTACTGTCAGGTTTTTCAATGGCAGTCCAAGATATTCTGTGAATACCTATTACACTATGTACATGAAATCCAGATTTAATTTTATTGAAATTTGTAACTATAAAATTGTCATTTCTAGGGTCTGCTGATGGAGGGATTGACATATATTTAGCCAAGTCAATAACTGTAATAACAGAATCTCTCGGCTTAAATATACCTTCAATAGCAGGATGTGCATTTGGAACATGAGTAACAGGTTCATACTTTAAGATTTCAACTATTTTGGCAACATTAATTCCAAAATGAGTAGTTCCAACTGTAAATTCAAGAATTTCGAGTTCATTTGTACCGCTTTCAAGTAGAATTTCAGCTTTTTTTTCAGCCATAATAAAACCCCCTATAAATTTATTTAAGTTAAATAATCGATTGATTTATTATTTTAGTTGTACACTTCCAATTTTATCAGAAAAATAAAATATATCCAAACAAAAATCTTCTTTGTTATATACAATTTTTCCTGAACCTATTTCAAAAGATGGTTCAGAACCTAACGCAAAGAAAAGGTCATCTGCAAGTGTTTCGAGATATTTAGATTTTTTTAATTTGCTTAAATATTTCCAAGTATTTTCAGGCATATCCAAAAAAGTATAAATATCTGGTATTTCTGTAAGAAAATCAACAAGTTCTGCTGTTATATCTTCATACTCTCTTAAAAATTTAACTCCCATGGTCTTCTCCTTATTAATATTTTAGTTTATTATATATTATAACACTTTTTTTAGGGTTTGAATAGTTATTTTTTTAAAAATAGTTTAAATAAATTAAAATAAAAATGATTTTTGTTGCAATATGTATAAGATTGCCTATAATTAATTTAGAGGTGATATTTTATGAATTATAAAATTTATGAAATTTTAGGTTATTTTATTTTGTATAGTTTTTTTGGGTGGTGTTTTGAATCAACAGTAGTTTCAGTGAGCCAAAGAAAATTTGTAAATAGGGGATTTTTAAGTGGTCCGGTATGTCCAATATATGCAGTAGGAGCATTAAGTGTACTTTTTGTTCTGTATCCTATAAAAGATAATCTTGTAATGCTATATTTGGGGGGTGCGTTGTTAGCAACAGTAATTGAATACATAATTGGTTGGGGAATGGAAACTATTTTTAAAACAAGATGGTGGGATTATAGTAGCCATAAGTACCAATTTCAGGGAAGGATATGTTTGACATCAAGTATAGCATGGGGATTTTTGTCAGTAGTAATGTTTTATTTTATCCATCCGCAGGTAGAAAAACTTATGAATTTTATACCTGACAATTTGATTAAAATGCTAGAAGTACCTATTTTTGCCTATTTTATTACAGATTTAGTAATTACAGTCAGAAGTGTTATTGACCTTAATATTAAACTTGAATCAATTAAAAAGGTTAAAGAGGAAATACATGAACAATTGTTGGCAGTTAGAGAATTGGATATAAATACTGAACTGAAAGAAAGAATAAATATGTTTGTAGAAAAAATAGAGGGAAGATTACCTGAAATTAAAAATTTAGAATTTATGGAAGAAATTAGAGGTTTAGCTGGAGAATTAAGGGGAATTTCAGCAGAGAGTAATAAAAGATTTAATGAGCTTTTAAATTTATATAAAGAAAAGGTAAATGTAAAAAGTCTTATTCAAAAAAGATTTCTTAAAGCTTATCCAAATATAAAATCAAGTAGATTTAATGAATATCTTTCAGAGTTAAAAGAAAAATTGAAAAAAGAAAACAATTAAAAATTTTGTATAGGATTTTCTCTTAAAAAACCTAAAAATTCGGTAATATGTATATTGTAAGAAGACGAATTTTGTAATATTATGGGATACGTTGGGGTAAAATTATTTAGGAGGAGATTTAAAATGAAAGGTTTAAAACCTAAGTTGTTTTCAGTAATGAAAAACTATACAAAGGAGCAGTTTGTTAAGGATTTTATATCAGGTATGATAGTAGTTATCATAGCGATGCCGCTTTCAATAGCGTTGGCGATAGCTTCTGGTACAAATCCTGAAAGGGGTCTGCATACAGCAATAATAGCAGGCTTTTTGATTTCATTTTTGGGGGGAAGTCGTGTACAGATAGGTGGACCAAGTGCAACATTTACAGTCATATCTTATACACTTATACAGCAGTATGGAATACAGGGACTTGCTATGGCTACTGTTATGGCGGGTATTATATTAGTGATACTTGGTATATGTAAGCTGGGAAGTCTTGTAAAATATATACCTTATACAGTTACTACAAGTATAACAGCAAGTATAGCAGTAATAATGTTTTCTGGTCAGATAAAAGATTTTTTAGGTCTGACAATAGAAAATGTTCCAGCAGATTTTGCACCTAAGATGGTAGCAATATTTGAAAATATTGGAACTATAAATATTTCGGCTGTTTTGGTTGGGGCAGTGGCACTTTTGATATGTATTTTTTGGCCAAGAGTTACACAGAAAATACCAGGTTCACTTATTGCAATAATTGTTACAATTGTAATGGTTAAGCTTTTTAAACTTGATGTGGATACAATAGGAAGTGTTTTTGGAGAGCTTTCAAGGAAACTTCCTTCTCCAGCAATACCTGCGGTGGATTTTAACACAGTAAAAGAACTTGTTGGACCGGCTTTTACAATAGCTATTTTGGCAGCAATAGAGGGACTGCTTTCTTGCGTGGTATCAGATGGAATGATAGGAAGTAAGCATAATTCAAATATGGAAGTAGTGGCAGAGGGTATAGCAAATATAGCTTCAGGTTTCTTTGGTGGACTTCCTGCAACAGGAGTATTGGCAAGAACAGCCGCTAATCTTAAAAATGGAGCAAGGACACCTATTGCGGGTATGGTACATGCAGTAGGAATACTTGTGGTAATGTTAGTGCTTATGCCTTTGGCTTCACTTATACCAATGGCAACACTTGCTTCTATACTTATAATGCTTTCTTATAATATGTGTGATTGGGAAGGTATAGCTGGACTACTTAAGAGAGCACCTAAAAGTGATATTATAGTATTTGCAGCTACTTTCTTTGTCGGTGTATTTGTAGGTTTGGCAAATGCGATAGTAGTAGGTATTGTATTAGCGGTGCTTTTATTTATGAAGAGAATGATAGAGGTTACGGAAGTAAGCTTTTTGACAAATGATATAGATGAAAGCAATTTAGATGAAGTAGAAGACCCTGATGCGACTGCACTGAAAAATATTCCTAAAAATGTAATAGTTTATGAAATAAATGGGCCATTCTTTTTTGGTGCTGCTGATAAGTTTGTAAATATTACAGATAGAAGAGCTGAAAAAACAAAGGTAATTATAGTACGTATGAGAAATGTTCCTGCAATGGATGTTACCGCTATGAGAGCATTGGAACAACTTTATGACAGATGTGAAAGAAGAAATATTAAACTTTTGATTTCAAAAGTTCAGAAACAGCCAAGAAACGTTATGGAAAAGGCAGGATTTATTCAAAGGTTAGGAAAAGAAAATTTTTGTGAAAATGTAGATATTGCATTAGAAAGAGCAAAGGGATTGTTAGTAAATGAAGCTTAATTTTAATAAAATTAAAAATTTTTTTCTTGAGGATATAGTATTTACAATAGCATTTGTATTGGCAGTGGTGACATCATTTGTATCACTGCCGAAGATTTCGTATATAGATTTTAAGGTTATAGCAGCACTTTTTAATTTAATGATATTAGTTAAAGGTTTTGAAAAGTATAAAGTTTTAGATTTTATAGCAGCAGCAATGCTTTCTAAATCAGACAGTCAAAGGCAAATTACATTGTTTCTCATACTTATAACTTTTTTTTCTGCAATGTTAGTTACCAATGATGTGGCATTGCTTACTTTTGTTCCACTTGCAATAATAATTCAGCAAAAAAGTACGTATAAAGCAATGTATCCAATAGTGCTTATGACAATGGCTGCAAATTTAGGAAGTTCGTTGACTCCTATGGGTAATCCGCAAAATTTGTATATTTACAGTTTTTATAATTTATCGGCAGGAGAATTTTTTGAAAATGTAATTCCAATAGCAGTTTTAGGTTTGTTGCTTATTTTACTTTTGAATTTATTTAATAAAAAAGAAAAGATTTCTTTTGAAATAGAGAAGGTTAAAATTACAAATAAAAGAAATGTAATTGTATTTTTTATAGTTTTTGTAACAGCAGTAATGTCTGTTTTTGGTATAATTCCTTATCAGTTTGAAGTTATATTGGTAGTTATGGTGGTATTTATATTTGAAAAAGAGTTATTTAAAAAGGCTGATTATAAGCTTTTACTTACATTTGTATGTTTTTTTATTGCAATAGGAAATATTTCAGCTATTGATTATATTAAAGTGCTTATGAATGAGGTGGTAAATTCTCCTAAAAGTACATATATAGCTTCAATACTTTTAAGTCAGGTAATAAGTAATGTTCCATGTACAGTATTTTTAGCAGCATTTACACCATATTATGCAGAACTTCTTCAAGGTGTGAATATAGGTGGATTGGGCACAATTATAGCATCTTTAGCAAGTGTAATATCATATAGGATATATTCAAAGCAGTACCCTGAAAATTCAAAAAAATATTTATATATATTTTCTATAATGAATTTGATATGTTTGGTAATTATAGGATTAATTTGTATTGTTAAAATTAAATAATATGTAATCAAGCACACTTTTGATAAATTCACATATAATTTATGTATGTAAGTTTTTCGGGGGTGTGCTTGTGTTTTTTAGTCTTTTGCAGTCTGTATTCTTATTTTCTTACATTACAGGAAATACTTTTCCTGAACCTTTGACTCCAGAAGAAGAAAAAAAGTATCTTGAGGAGTTTGCAAATGGAAGTGTGGAAGCTAAGAATATACTTATAGAAAGAAATTTGCGGCTTGTAGCACACATAGCAAAAAAATATTCTAACTATGGCAAGGAAACGGAAGATATGCTTTCGATAGGTACGATAGGTCTTATAAAAGGTATACTTTCTTATGATATGACTAAAGGAACTAAGCTTGCCACTTATATAGCAAGGTGTATTGAAAATGAAATTCTTATGGATATGAGAAATAGTAAAAAACATCAAAATGAAGTTTCACTGCAAGAGCCATTTGGGACTGATAAAGAAGGAAATGAGGTTTCGCTTATAGATGTAATAGCGGCAGAAGATGAAAATATTATAGAAAAATTGGATTTAAGGGTACAGATAAAAAAACTTTATGAAAAAATGAAAAATTTGTTAAAGGGTCAGGAAAAAGAAGTTATTGAATTAAGATATGGAATATTAAATGGAAAAGAAAAAACACAGCGGGAAATTGCACAAATGCTTGGGATATCAAGGTCATATGTATCGAGAATAGAAAAAAAAGCACTTAAAAAACTTAGAAATGAAATGGAAAAATAATGGAAAATGGTCAAAAGTAGTTGCAAATGCAATTTTACTTTTGACTTTTTTGTTAGAAAGTATAAAAACAATTTATGTTGCAGAAAATAAAAATATTTAAGAAGCTTAAAAATTTTATCAATAAATATGGAAAAGAGGAATTTGTATGAAATTAAGAATAATATTGATTAGTATGTGTTTATTTCTTTTATCAGGTTGTGCCAATAGAAATATGAATATATCACAATATAAAAAGAAAGGAAAAATTGTTTTAGGTACAAATGCTCAAATTGAACCATTTTCATACTATAAAGATGGAGTAATAAGCGGTATTGATATAAATATTGCTAAAAAAGTTGCTAACAAGTTGAATGTAGAATTAGAAATAAAGGATATGAGTTTTGAAAGCCTTAAAGATAATCTTTTAGAAAAAAATATAGATTTTGCAATAGGTGGTATTTCAAATAAAAATAAAAATTTTGCAGAGATGGGACTTTCTGAACCATATTATTTTACTGAACAGGTGATGGTGGTATTGAAATCAGGTACAATAAGTACAGTTAAAGATTTAAAGGGTAAGACTATCGGAATACAAAAAGGAAGACTTGATATGGATGATATAGAAAATATTACGAAATCAGAAGCGAAAGAATATAATACCGGATCAGCAGCATTACTGGATTTAAAAAATAGGAAGATAGATGCGGTTATATTTGATAAAGAAACAGCAGAGATTTGGGTAAAAGATAATCCGGATATAAAAATAGCTGATAAAATTGAAGCCGAAGAATATGTAGTTATGGTAAGAGATGGAGAAAATGAGTTTAAAAATATTATTAATGAAGTGATAGAAGAGATGAAATTTAATGGGGAACTTGGAGAAGAAAATTACGCATATTAAATTTAAAAGAGATATTTTTCAGTAGACAAAAACAAAGTGAAAAGGTATAATGAGGATACTGATAAAATTCAAATTAGAAATGAAGGAAAGTATACTTATGAAACCTGATAAAAGAATTTTAAGCATAATGGTAATAGATGCTGTACTTATAAATTTGGCTGTATTTGTTTCATATTTTATGCGTTTAGGCAAGATGTTATCTATGGAGCATATTAGATTTTATCTGAGTATGGCAGTTATGGTTACTTTTATAAAACTCTGTGTTTTTTATGCTATGGGTGTGTACAGAATAATATGGAAATATGCTGGGATTGATGATATAGTTACCGTATTTTTAGCGGTGTGTATTGCAAATGGTATTATTATAGTAATTATATATCTTCGTGAGATGACGCAAGTTCCACGTTCTATATATCTTATATGTACGCTGGTAGATTTTATATTTATAGTGGGTAGCAGATTTTCTAAATATATAATAAGACATTTTTTAAATAAGGAAAATATTTTTTATCATAAGGGAAAAAGGGTTATGATAATAGGTGCAGGAGAAGCAGGAGGACTTATAATACAGCAGATAAGAAATAATTTTGTAAATCTTAAACCTATATGTATAATAGATGATAATAAGGCAAAAAAAGGAAGAAGATTAAACGGAGTACCGATTGTTGGAAATAGGAACGATATTCCTTATATTTGCGAAAAAAAGAAAATAGAACAGATAATAATAGCAATTCCGTCTATTAAAAGAGAACAATTAACAGGTATCGTTGAAAAGTGTCAGAAAACTAAATGTGAACTGAAAATAGTTCCTTTTATTGACCAAATTCAGAATTTGGGCGGAAATAATGCCAAAGAAAAACTTGTTGAAAAAATAAGAAATGTAGATATTGAAGATTTGCTTGGCAGAGATGAAGTGATATTAGAAAATAAAGGACTTGAAAAATATATAAAAGATAAAGTTATATTAGTGACAGGGGGTGGAGGCTCTATTGGTTCAGAACTTTGCAGACAGATAGCAAGATATAATCCTCAGAGATTGGTAATCTTGGATATATACGAAAATAATGCCTATGATATCCAAAATGAACTTTTGGCAAACTATCCGAATGTAGAATTGAAAGTGGTTATAGCTTCTATACGTGACAGAGAAAGAATAGAAGAAATATTTGAAAAATATATGCCCAATATAGTTTTCCATGCTGCAGCACATAAGCATGTTCCGCTTATGGAAGGAAGTCCGAGAGAGGCTATTAAAAATAATGTTTTTGGAACACTTAATCTGGTGAGGGCAGCTCACGAATTTTCAGTTGAAAAATTTGTACAGATTTCTACAGATAAGGCAGTAAATCCTACAAATGTAATGGGAGCAAGTAAGCGTTTATGTGAAATGATAAATCAGGCATATGCACAGTTTTCAAAAACAAGTTTTGTAGCGGTACGTTTTGGAAATGTGTTGGGAAGTAATGGGAGTGTTATACCTTTGTTTAAAAAACAGATTGCGGCAGGAGGACCTGTAAGAGTAACTCACCCGGATATAATAAGATATTTTATGACTATTACAGAAGCAGTGCAGTTGGTTTTAGAAGCAGGAGCTATTGCTAAAGGTGGAGAAATATTTGTATTGGATATGGGTAAACCTGTAAAAATAGATAAATTGGCAAGAGATTTAATAAGGCTTTCAGGTTTAGAGCCTGATAAAGACATAAAGATAGAATATGTGGGATTAAGACCGGGTGAAAAACTTTATGAGGAGCTTCTCATGGCAGAGGAAGGTATAAATAAAACCTCCCATGATAAGATATATATTGCCAGACCTATGAATATAAGTATTGATATACTTAATCAGAAACTGGAACTTTTAAAAGATGCTTTAGATAAAAGTGATGAGCAGATGATTAAAGTAATTAAGGAAGTAGTACCTACTTATAGGCAGGCAGAGTAAAGAAAGGAAATGTGTTATGGAAGAGATGAAAATTGAAAATTTGTATGATTTAACGCAGACCATTGCGAAAGATATATTTGGAGGAATTACATACCCGTGGGAAGCATTGCCGAAAATTAAGGATTTTATTATAGAACTTGGAAATAAATTACCAAAAGAGGAATATATACAGACACAGCCAGATGTATGGATTGCTAAAAGTGCAAAGGTAGCACCGACAGCTTATATAAATGGACCGGCTATTATAGGAAAAGAAGCTGAGATACGTCATTGTGCATTTATAAGAGGAAATGCAATAGTAGGTGAGGGAGCTGTGGTAGGAAATTCTACTGAGCTTAAAAATGTTATACTTTTTAATAAAGTACAGGTACCGCATTATAATTATGTAGGTGATTCGATACTTGGTTATAAATCACATATGGGAGCAGGCTCGATTACTTCAAATGTAAAGGCGGATAAGACGCTTGTAGAGATTAAAACAACAGATGGAGTTTTGAAGACAGGTCTTAAAAAATTTGGAGCAATGCTGGGTGATAATGTAGAAGTTGGTTGTAATTCGGTACTTAATCCGGGTACAGTTATAGGCAGACAAACTAATATTTACCCCCTTTCATCAGTAAGAGGGTTTGTGAAAGCTAAAAGTATTTATAAAAATAAAAATGAAATAGTTGAAAAAATAGAAAAATAAAAGTACAATGGTTTAGATAAAAATTTTAGGAGGATTTTTAAATGGCTAAGGATAAAAAATTGGTAGAAGAAATAACTTCAATGGAGCAGGATTTTGCCCAGTGGTATACAGATGTTGTTAAAAAAGCAGATTTGACAGAATATTCATCATTAAAAGGCTGTATGATTATACGTCCTTATGGATATGCAATATGGGAACTTATTCAAAAACAGCTTGATGAAAGATTTAAAGCTACGGGACATGAAAATGTGTATATGCCTATGTTTATACCTGAAAGTCTTTTACAGAAAGAAAAAGACCATGTAGAGGGATTTGCACCGGAAGTTGCGTGGGTAACACATGGAGGAAATAACAAACTTCAGGAGAGAATTTGTGTAAGACCTACATCAGAAACTTTATTCTGTGAGCATTACTCAAATATAGTTCATTCGTACAGGGATTTACCAAAACTTTACAATCAGTGGTGTTCAGTAGTGCGTTGGGAAAAAACAACAAGACCTTTCCTCAGAACTATGGAGTTTTTATGGCAGGAAGGTCATACAGCACATGCCACAGCAGAAGAAGCAGAAGAAGAAACAATAAAAATGCTTAATGTATATGCGGAATTTTGTGAAAATGTATTAGCAATACCAGTTGTAAAGGGTGAAAAGACAGCTAAAGAAAGATTTGCAGGAGCAAAGGCTACATATACAATAGAGAGTTTAATGCACGATGGAAAAGCATTGCAGTCAGGAACAAGCCATAATTTTGGTGATGGATTTGCACATGCTTTTGATATACAATATACAGATAAAAATAATCAGCTCCAGTATGTACATCAGACATCATGGGGAGTTACTACACGTCTTATAGGTGCGGTTATTATGGTACATGGTGATGATAGCGGACTTGTTTTGCCACCTGCAATAGCACCTACACAGGTAATTATTATTCCTATTGCACAGAAAAAAGAAGGTGTACTTGAAAAAGCTGAAGAGTTAAGACAAAGAATTTCTAAAGTAGCAAGGGTAAAGACAGATGACAGTGACCATACACCTGGATGGAAATTTAGTGAGTATGAAATGAAAGGTGTACCAGTGCGTTTGGAAGTAGGTCCAAAAGATATTGAACAAAATCAGGTAGTATTGGTAAGACGTGACAATGGAGAAAAAGAAATAGTTTCTATGGATAATCTTGAAGAAAAGATTGCTGAAATTTTAATGTCAGTACAAAAAGGACTTCTTGAAAAAGCGAGAACAATGAGAGATTCAAAGACATATGTTGCTACTACTATGGAAGAATTTGAAGAAATATTGAATACAAAACCGGGATTTGTAAAAGCAATGTGGTGTGGCGAGCAAGCTTGTGAAGATGCTATTAAAGAAAAGACAGGAGCAACTTCACGTTGTATGCCATTTGAACAGGAACATTTATCAGATAAATGTGTATGCTTTTCTCTTGTTAATGTGTCTTTTGTTATAAGTG
>CAZQDT010000060.1:0-11185 GCA_964592005.1 uncultured Eubacteriales bacterium | reverse complement strand
CATAATAATCTTTTTATAATTACGGATAATTTATTACTAATTACAAAAAAGCTGTCATAAAATTATGACAGCTTTTGAAATTTTATGCAATTTTCCCAAACTTCGTAAATAATCTTCCGAGTGTGAAAATAACTAATAGTTTAACAAAATAATCTATTACTTCAGCACAAGCACAATATTTATCTACAAAAGTTATAACATATGATTCGGCATATCTAGGAAATTTAAGCGTAACCGGCCACATATGTTTTACTATAATATCTTTTTCACGTTCTGTAAGATTACAAACTTTCTGTGCTGTTTCAAGTGCTGCAACAGGATGACTTGAAGCGTGTTTAGCCGCAGTGGTAACATCACGCCAATTATATAGAAATAAATCATGAAGCAAACCGCCTCTTGCCGCTTCTCTGTAATTTAATCCCAAAACTCTGCATACACAATAACTATAATATGATACATTTAAAGAATGTTGAAATCTTGAAGTATGACAATGTTGTTCAAAATCTTCAAGTTTTTTGACTTCCTTTAATTCAAGTAAATCTTTTATACATTCTTTGTAATTTACTGCTACATCATCTTCCATATCTGTCAAATTTATCCTTGAACCAATCGCTTTTTGCATTTAAATATACTCCCCATCAGATATTTTTTAACTTACTCTTAGTATGATATCACAAATTTATTTTTTTCTCCACTCTTTTAAGAAATTTTTAAGAAACAAATTATACCAATTATTTTAAGTTCTTAAGCTTTTCTTCTATTGCGTTAACAACTGTTTCCAATACCTTTATTCTTGCAAATTGCTTAGAATTTGATTCTACTATTATCCAAGGTGCATAATCTGTATTTGTTCTAAAAAGCATTTCATTTACAGCTTTTTCGTATAAATCCCACTTTTCTCGGTTTCTCCAGTCTTCATCTGTTATTTTCCATTGTTTCAAAGGATTTTCCTGACGTGCTTTAAATCTTGCCAGTTGCTCATCTTTATCTATGTGCATCCAAAATTTTAATATCACTGCTCCATGATTAGCTATATGTTGTTCCATCTGGTTTATTTCGGTATATGCTCTCTGCCATTCTTCCGTTGTACAAAAACCCTCTAAGCGTTCTACCATAACTCTGCCATACCATGAACGGTCAAAAATTGCCATATGCCCATCTTTAGGCATTTCTTTCCAAAATCTCCATAAATAGTGATGATCCAATTCTTCTTTAGTCGGTGAAGCTATCGGAATAACTCTATATCCTCTTGGATCCATTTCTTCTGTAAGTCTTTTTATACTGCCACCTTTTCCAGCAGCGTCCCAGCCTTCAAAAGCAATTACTACTGGTATTCTTTTAGCATACATTTTGTATTCCAATTCACGAACTTTATTTTGATAAAATTCCAGCTTTTGTTTGTATTCCTCTTTAGTTATAGTTTTAGATAAATCAATTGTATTTAAAATAGAAATTTCAGGTACATTCATATCAACAGGTTGAATTTCAGCCTTTTCTATAATTTTCTTTTTTTCGATATTTTGAATAGCCTGTTCTATACGTTCTACAAATATTTTGCAGGTCTTGATTGCCGCATACTTAGAATTTTCAGACTCGATAACATACCAAGGGGCATAATCAGTATGTGTTTTTTGTATCATATCCTCTATTAGATTACGATACTGCTCATAATGCTTATTTTGTTTTCTATCTTCTTCAGTTATTCTCCAGCTAGTAGATTTATTTTTACTTATTTCTTTAATACGTTTTTTCTGCTCATCTTTACTTATGTGAAGAAAAAATTTCATTATAACTGCACCATCATCAGCTAATTGCTGTTCAAAATTATTTATATCTTCAAACATTTGTAAAACTTTGGGACTTGAAACAGAATTTTCAAATCTTTTGCGAAGAAGCATTGTATGCCAACTTTTATCAAAAATAGTCATTTTACCCTTTAATGGCGTATTTATCCAAAATGTCCAAAGTAACGGATGCATTATATCATCTTCTAAAAGACGATTTGTTGTATGAACTTTTACACCTCTTGGGTCTAATGGGTATAAAACCCTGCTTATAAGCTTTCCTTTTCCAGCGGCTCCCCAACCTTCAAATACCAAAAGTACCGGTATTTGATATTCTTTTATTTTTCTTTGAAGCATACCCATTTTAATTTCAAGTTCTTTTTTTTGAGCCTTATAATCTTCTTTTGACATTTCTTGATTTAATTCTATATTAGAAAGCATTTTTATTCACCTCGTACAATATATCTGTTTTATTAAAAAAAGAGCCTATACAGCAAAATAATATACACAATAATAAAAAATCAAATAAAATAAATATATTGCGTTAATTATTCCCTATACAACAGCTCCTTAAAACAAAGTTATCTGTTTAATTTTATAAATTCTGTAAGTTCTTTCAAAGCATCTGCTTCATCATTTCCTTCAGCAGAAACAATAACTTCTTGTCCCTCGGATATTCCCAAAGAAATAACTCCCATGATACTTTTGGCATTTACGGATTTGTTTTCTATACCTACTTTTATATTGCTCGAGAATTTACATGCTGTCTGTACAAACAAAGCCAGTGACCGTGCTTCAAAATCTGAAGCTACTTTAACATTACTTGTAACCATTTCTTTTCCTCCCTAATTTTCTTTAAGCTTTTCAGCTATTTCACTAATTTTTTTTAGTCTATGATTAACCCCTGATTTTCCTATACTAGGAGTAAGCATCTCACCTAATTCTTTTAAAGTTGCATCTGGATACATAAGTCGTATTTGGGCAATTTCTCGAAGCGATTCAGGCAATTTGTCAATCATCATAACTTCTTGAATATAATTTATGTCATTTATCTGTTTTACAGAAGCAGATATCGTCTTACTTAAATTTGCCGTTTCACAATTTACAATTCTATTTACATTATTACGCATATCTTTTATTATACGCAAATTTTCTAATTTCATAAATGAATTTGATGCACCTATTGCACTTAAAATATTGGATATTTTTTCGCCCTCTTTTATATAAACTACATAATGCCCCTTTCTTTCTACTACTTTCGCATCGACATTAAAGTAATTTATCATATTTTGAAATTCAATACTATGTATATAACTTGTATTTACAAACTCCATATGATATGTTTTTTCAGGGTCACTTATAGATCCTGATGCTAAAAAAGCAGCACGTATATATGATTTTTTGCAGCATAATTTTTCAACTGCCATCGGTACAATATAGTCAGAAATATATTTATTGCCATCATATTCAGTAAGTATCCCTAAAGCTGAAAGTATTTTTTCTGCTTCTATATTATTATTTATTGCTACCATATAAATACTATTTTTATTATTTTTTCTAACAGATACTTCACTTATTATTCCAAAAGTATTCTTTACAAGTAAATAAAATCTCTGTGCAACTAAAATATTTTCTGTCTGCATTCCTATTCTTATATTATCATAATTTGTAGCGATATGTCCACAAATATTTATAAACGCAGATATCTCAGCAATACAGCAATGATTTTTTTTTGGTAAATTTAACAAAATTTCTTTTTTAACTTCCGATGAAAAAGACATTATAATCAATCCTATCTTAATGATTTAATATTTTCTCCATAAATTTTAACATATTTTCATCTTTTTTTGCTGTCTTTATCTATATCTCTATGTTTAAGAATTACCCTATGTCCTAAATTTGTTAATTTTTCATTAAGCTGGTTAGCCAAAGTAACTGAACGATGTTTTCCGCCTGTACAGCCTATCGCAATTACAAGTTGATTTTTCCCTTCTTTTATATAATTAGGTATGAGAAATTCAATCATATCTACAAGCTTGTCCAAAAATTCTTTACTTTCTTTCCATTGCATTACATAATCATTTACTTCTTTGCTATTTCCTGTCAATTCACGCATCTCAGGTAAATAAAATGGATTTGGAATAAATCTTACATCAAAAACTAAATCTGCATCACTTGGTATGCCATATTTAAAACCAAAAGAAAGAGTAGTAACCATAAGACTTTCAAATTTTTTATTTTCTAAGAATATATGATTTATCTGTTCTTTAAGTTCTCTTGTAAGCAAATTGCTTGTATCTATTATATAATCTGCTTTTTCTTTTACATCTACAAGCATTTTTCGTTCTCTCTCTATTCCATCGCTTATTCTGTCGTCCATTGCCAGCGGATGTTTTCTTCTTGTTTCTTTATATCTTTTTACAAGTACCTCGTCTGAAGCATCTAAAAATACAATTTCACAATCATAACCTACCTGCTTTAATGCCGCAAGCCCATTAAAAAGCTCTCCAAAAAGCTTTCCACCTCTTATATCTATTCCAAGAGCTACTTTGTCTATTTCACTTGTAGGAGTAAAACATACTTCTGCAAATTTAGGTATTAACGCAGGCGGAAGATTGTCTACGCAAAAAAAGCCTATATCTTCTAAAAATTTTATAGCCTGACTTTTTCCTGCTCCTGACATTCCTGTTATAATAACAAATCTCATACAATCCCCGCCTCTCTGATTATTCTCCTATTATTTTTATCTCTGGTTCAAGAAATACATCAAATTTTTCTTTCACTGTTTTTTGTACATATTCTATAAGTTCAAGCATCTGCTCAGCTGTTGCATTTCCTTTATTTACTAAAAAGCCGCAATGTTTTTCAGAGACTTGTGCATCTCCTACTGAAAACCCCTTTAAACCTGCTTCCATTATCAATTTTCCTGCAAAATTTCCTTCTGGTCTTTTAAATGTACTTCCGGCACTTGGCAATTCTAAAGGCTGCTTTTCACGACGTTGTGAGTTTAATTTTTGCATATAATTTTTAATTTCATCATAATTTCCTGATTTAAGCAAAAGTTTTGCCGATGTAACCACTAAATTTTTATCCGGTATAATACTTTTCCTATAACCTAAATTAAGTTCTTCTGTATTTAAATTATAGAAATTCCCCTCACTATCAATAACTTCGGCATCTATCAGTACCTGCTTCATTTCTCCACCATATGCTCCCGCATTCATACAGACTGCACCGCCTAATGTTCCCGGAATACCACTTGCAAATTCAAAACCTGTAAGATTATTTTTCAATGCAATTGAAGCAAGTTTTGAAAGTGATATACCAGCCTGTGCAGTTATAACATTTTCTTCCAAATTATACTTGCTCATTTCCTTGCCTATCTGAATTACCGCTCCTCTAAAACCTCTGTCTTTTACTAATAAATTACTGCCATTTCCAACAATATAGTATGGTATATTATTTTTTTCACAGATTTTTATAATATATTTTATCTCTTTACTATCATAAGGAGTTATAAAATAATCTGCAATACCACCTATTTTAAAAGAAGTATGATTTTTCATCGGTTCGTTAAACTTTATTTGTTCTTTTGAAAGTTTTTCCAATAAAAGTTCTGAAATCAAATTTATATCTCTCCTTAACTTTCTTTTCCTATATTCTTATTAATTCTTTCTTGTACAATTGCCGCTGCATTATATCCCATTTTTTTCTGTCTGTGATTAATAGCTGCTGCCTCACATATAACTGCAAGATTACGTCCCGGTCTTACCGGAATTGTATGACAAGGTACTTTATTGCCAAGTATTTCTGTAAACTCTTCATTAAGTCCTAATCTGTCGTATTCTTTGTTTTTATCCCAAAGTTCAAGATTTATCACCAAATCTATACCTTGTGTTTGTCTTACTGATTCAACTCCAAACATTTCTTTTACATTTATAATACCTATTCCTCTAACCTCAAGAAAATACCTAATAAGTTCTGGAGATGTTCCTGCTAAAGTTTGCTTAGATACTTTTTTAATTTCTACTGCATCATCTGCAACAAGTCTATGACCTCTTTTTATAAGTTCCAAAGCCATTTCACTTTTACCTACTCCGCTTTCTCCTGTTATAAGAATACCTTCTCCGAATACATCTATAAGTACACCATGCATAATAATTCTTGGTGCAAGCTCTACTCTAAGCCATCTTACTCCCTCTCCTATAAAATCTGAAGTACTTTCTTCTGTAAACAATATTGGGATACCAAATTCTTTACCATATTCTATCATTTCTGGAAATGGATTTAATCCTCTACACATTATAAGGCATGGAATTCTAATTTCAAATATTTTTCTTAACACGTTTTTTCTTACTTCTTCATCAAGTTTAGTTAGATAAGCATGCTCCACCTTTCCTATTACTTGAATTCTTTCATTATCAAAATGGTCAAAAAAACCAGCTAATTGTAATGCCAATCTGTTTACATCAGTATGCGTTATTTTTATTTCTTCAACATTGATTTCCGGTGTATAATTAAATAAATCAAAATGTTCTATTACCTGTTTTACTGTAACTGAAAACATATTTCTGCCCCCTATAAAATTTCATTTTCTACTTATACTATAAACTATCCTCAAAAATATTTCAATAAATTTTAATTCTTATTTTTATGAAAGAAATTATAAACTGCTTCTGCACTTTTTATATTCATTGACTCTGCTTCCAAAAGCTCTTCCACTGTCTTATCTCTAATCTGCTCTACTGAACCAAATTTCCTAAGGAGTGCCTTTCTTCTCACACTACCTATTCCTTCTATATCATCTAGTACTGAATGCACTTGTGTAGCAGCTCTTAAAGTTCTATGATATTCTATTGCAAAGCGATGTACTTCATCTTGTATTCTTGTGATAAGTTTAAATCCCTCTGAATTTGTTGGAAGTGTTATTTCTTTATCATTAAATATAATTCCTCTCGTCTTATGTTTATCATCTTTTATTAAACCACACACTAAAATATTCAACTTTAAATCTGAAAGAACCTTTTTAGCTACATTTAACTGTCCTTTTCCACCATCCATCATTATTAAATCTGGAAGAAGTGAAAATTTTCCTTCTGAAATATCAATATTTTTTTCTTTAAGTTCTTCTATTTCTTTAAGTGCATGGGTAAAACGTCTTGTCAAAACTTCTTCCATACTTGAATAATCATTCGGACCAAATACTGACTTTATTTTGAATTTACGGTAATCATTTCTTTTAGGTTTTCCATTTTCAAATACCACCATTGAACCTACTGACTCAAATCCTTGTATATTAGATATATCATAAGACTCCACTCTTTTTAAAGTTCTATCTATTTCTAAAACTTGTGCAACTTCTTCCAAAGCTTCTATTGTTTGACGTTTTTCCTTCCTAATTTTTTCGCCAAACTGCTCTAGGGTAATCATTGCATTTTTAGCTGCAAGTTCTACAAGCTTAAATTTTTCACCTTTTTGAGGAACATTTATATATACTTTACTTCCTTTTATACCTGAAAGCCATGTTTGAATTATATCTAAATCGTCTATTTCTTCTTGTAGTATAATTTCTTTAGGTATGAAAGGAGTACCGCTGTAAAATTGTTTTATAAATTCAGTCATTATTTCACTTCTTGTCATACCATCAACATCATTGAGCATAAAATGTTCCCTGCCACTCATTTTTCCATTCCTTATAAAGAAAACTTGTACCAGTGCTTCTCCAAATGCTTGTGCAAATGCGATTACATCTTGGTCATCTACTGAAAGATTGTTAATTTTTTGCTTTTGTGCCACTTTTTTAATGTTTTGTATTTTATCTCTAAATTCTGCTGCTTTTTCAAATTCCAAATTTTCCGAAGCTTCAATCATTTGTTTCTCAAATTTTTCTGTAATTTCTTCGCATTTTCCATTTAATAAATCTACTGCTTGATTAACATAATTTCTATATTCTTCAGTGCTTATAAGATTATTACAAGGAGCTTTGCATTGACCTATATGATAGTTTAAACAAGGTCTATCATTATTTCCAGTTCCTTTAATAATTTTTTGACATTTTCTTATAGGCCATATTTCATGTATCATCTCCAAAACTTCTTTTACAGCAGTTACTTCTGTATATGGTCCATAATATTTTGCTTTGTCTTTTGCTAGATGTCTTGTAAGAAATATTCTTGGATAAGTTTCGTTTGTAACTTTTACATATGGATACTGTCTGTCATCTTTTAGAGCAATATTATACTTAGGCCTATGTTTTTTTATTAAATTACATTCCAAAATAAGTGCTTCAAGTTCAGAATCTGTTATTATATATTCAAATTCCACTATATGCTGTACCATCTGTCGTACTTTAGGTGTATGATTTTTTGAATTTTGAAAATATTGTCTTACTCGATTTCTGAGATTTATTGCTTTGCCTACATATATTATATCATCTTGGGAATTTTTCATTATATAAACTCCCGGCTTTTGTGGAAGTTTTTTCAATTCTTCCTGTATATCAAACATAAAAAGCCCCCTACACTAACAAAAGCGGCTTACACCAACATAAAGTATAAACCGCCATAAATTTAATAATTATTCTGTAACGTCATCTGAACAACATCCGCAGTCACAATCTTTGTCTTCACAGTCGCAATCGTCATCTTCGCAATCAAAGTCTTCATCGTCCCAATCATCATCCCAATCATCGTCATCCCAGTCATCATCATCATTTTTCTTCTTTTTAAGAATAAGTGTTACAGCTACACCCACAGCAGCAAATAATGCAACTAAAGAAACAGCCAAAACTCCTACTAAAAAACCATTATTTTCTTTTACTTCATTTTTTTTCATAATAAATTCTCCTTTCATCTTTTAAATATATTTTTTATTCCATTCTTTAGATTTTTTAAGTTCTAGATATTCATAATAGGCTTTCTTCATTATCTGACGTTCATCATTAAACTTAAGAAGATGATACGCTTCATGAAATTTGTAATATCCAGAATCTATAAAAAATTCTTCCTCTTGAGGTTTAGAATAGAATGAATTTGCTTCCATCAAAAACCAATGAACAGTTTTATCAACAATATCATTGTCACCCTGAAAACTATATTGCATCTTTCCAACATACTTTATTATTTTGGCAGAAACTCCCGTTTCTTCCTTGACTTCCCTTAAAGCAGTCTGTTTAAAATTTTCTCCTTTTTCTAAAGTGCCCTTTGGCAATACCCAACCAACATATTTACCATTCTGATTTTTATATAAAAGAAGTATTTTACCTCTATGAATAACCACTCCTCCACAACTAACAGCTTCTATCACGAAATATTCCTCCTGCTAAATCATTACAATCTATTAGCAGTATACCTCTTTTTTTCAAAATTTTCAACCCTAATATACAAATTTTAAAAATTATTAAACCTTATTTATTATTAACTATTTCTGCATTTTCAATACAAGGATTAAATACAAATGCCACAAAAATAATATCATTAAAAATATAAATATATACACTGTATTCGCAAGCCTCTATTCTACTCCTCTAAAATAATGCCCTTTGGTGTATCCCTTTTCTTTAAATTCAACCATAAGTTCATCTATTTTTTTATCTGTATATTTATGATTTTTTATCTTTTCACCATAAGCATAAATTATATTTTCTACTTCAGCAGGAGTTTCTGAAGTAAATTGAAGTCGCATATTTCCGGAAGGAAGTTTAATTAATTCATCCATACTTTCTAAAAGCAATATAGGCTGACTATTTAATATATAACTTATACATTCTTCGCAATCAGTAAATATAGGAAATTTCATACCTAATCGGTCTTTAAGATAGTATTTTTCATTGGCATTTCTTTTTTTACAAAATTTACCATTTGTTTTGTCGCCAGCATAATTTCCTATCGGACATTGATGTGTAATCATAAGCGGAATATAACCGTATCCTAAAATTTCACTGTTTTCTGTTCCAATAGCATTAATTTCATTGTAATTGAGTTCAGGAGATATTGTAAGTGTATCTACCCCTATTTTTTCCCAATAATCTATACTTTCAAAATTAAAAATATTAAAACTATAATCAAGGGCAATACTTTTTTTGCAGTCTTTCAATGAATGTATCTGCCCCCAAGTCCTCACCAAATACCCATCTATACCTTTTGTTTTAAAAATTTCCATATATTTTGAAATTCTTTGAGTTGTATACTCTCTTTCTATTCTCGGAAGAGCAGCAAAAAGTTCTATTCCATAATCCTGACATTGCTCAATTATTTCATCTATATTATCTATTATATCTTTTTTCAGTTCAAAATAAATACGTACTACACTATCCGATACAAATACTTTTTTGAGCTGTTCATAATTTTGTACCAAAACAGTAAGTCTTTTATCACCCCTTAATTCTTTGCGTTTTCTATTTGTCATATTTAATTTTACTGCATTGAAATTACGATAATGTTTAAGTATTTCATTTTCAAACATTTCCATAGTTTTTCTTCTAAATTCATTAAGCTGACTTATAGATATATATATGTTATTTCCAATATTTTGTCTTAAATCAATAAATTTAAAAGAAGTATTTCCGGTTTTGCTAAGCTGCTGACTTATTTTTTCTTCTGTCATAGGCCGATTTTGAGCTTTCTGAACAATATCTCCAACATTTTCAACTTTTATACCCATATCATTCCAAAGTTTTAAAATCATCGGCTTGCCTTCTAAAGCCTCAAATTCTCCATATATTCCCATCTGCCTATTGTTTTTTTCATATGTTTTAGATAATAAATCCATAAGTAATTTGTCATTTGTTTTATAAACCACATCACCTTTTTTCACATTGCCACTTTTAATGTATACAGCAATTACTTCTCCTCTTTGGCTTGCTTTAGAAATATTACTGCCTGGATGTACTTCATCATCTGTCCATATTTCAATTCCATCTCCTGGTACTAAATTTTCTACTGTTTTTATAGTACATCTGCCAGTATCTGTAATTCCTTCTACTTTTCCAAGATAAACACCCCAATTTTTAGGTCTTTCAACACTCATCATATCATTACCAGAAATTTCATTGAAATAACCCGCTGTAAAGCCACCTCTATTAAATAGTTGCTCAAGTATTTTAATATCCTTTAACTCTACTTTATATTCATCTGGATTTTCAAAATACATATCTATATATTTTCTATAAACTGAAACTACACCCGCAACATATTCTGGTTTTTTCATTCTTCCTTCTATTTTAAAAGATGTAATTCCTACTTCTATAAGCTGTGGTAGATTTTTTACTGCTGAAATATCTTTAGGACTTAGAAGATATCCTCTTTTTATACTCTGTTCATTTTCCACTTTTACCAATGAATATTTAAGCCTACAAGGCTGGGCACATTTTCCTCTGTTTCCACTTCGGCCGCCAAGCATAC
>CAZQDT010000059.1:1572-11288 GCA_964592005.1 uncultured Eubacteriales bacterium | reverse complement strand
AGAATACTTGAATTGTATTAAAGAAATAGACACTGTTTCTATGAAAATTCAAAATATACAGTCACTTATGAAAGAGTATATTTTAGTAGATAAAGAAAGTAAATCTGATGTATTAGCTACGATTACAACAGACCAAGGAAGTATTTTAACTTCTTTAGAAAATTTGGAACAGTATATGATTACAGAACGTGGAATGAAAATGGTAGAACGTTTACGTAGTTCCTATAATTTGTATAAAGAAGAATATAATGAAGTTATTACATTGGTTAATCAAGGAAAGATTAGTGATACAACACAGGCTCAAGAGTTATTGAGTGATTTATATAAAGACCTTAATATTCGTGTTCAATCAGTAGAAGTCCAAAATACAGTTAATACAATGAGAGCACAGGAACAGTTAGAATTAGATACGAATATGTGTAATATTACTTTTGGAGTTGTAATTGTTCTATTGTTATTGACAATTATAGTGAGTATATTTATTACTAATTTTACGATAGTTAATCCAACTAAAAAAGCTACATATGAAATTGAAAAAATAATTGGTACTATTGAAAGAAATGAGGGAGATCTTACTATTAGGATTTCTCAAAATTCAAAAGATGAGGTTGGGCGTTTGGTAATTGCCATGAATAAGTTTATAGGAGTTTTACAGAAGATTATTTCAGAAATTCAAAAAGATGCCAATGATATGAAAAAGAGTATAAATGTGGTATATGAACAAATTTTTGTTACGGATGAAAATATTACAGATGTGGCGGCAACGATGGAAGAGTTGGCAGCAGGAATGACAGAAATTTCATCTTCATCGGAGAATATTGCAGAGCAAACAGTATTTATTCGTGAGAATATGAATGATATTGCTGTACAGGCAAAAAAAGGAACTGAACTTTCAAAAGAAGTTAAGCTAAGAGCAGAAAAGCTGTATAGAGAGGGAATTAAAAGTAAAGAAAATACCAATAAAATAGCTTCAGAAATTAAGACTAGAGTAGATGAATCTTTGAAAAAGAGCAAAGAAATAAATAGAATTGGTGAACTTACAGAGCAAATATTAAATATTGCAAGTCAGACTAATTTGTTAGCACTTAATGCAAGTATTGAAGCAGCAAGAGCAGGAGATGCAGGTAGAGGATTTGCAGTAGTAGCAGAAGAAATTAGGAATTTAGCAGATTCTAGTACAAGTACAGCAAATGATATTCAGAATATTAGTAGAGAACTTACAAATTCAGTAGAAGATTTAGCGAATAATGCAGATAAAATGATAGAGTTTTTAGTGAAGACAGTTATGCCGGATTATGATAAATTGGCAAATATAGGACAGCGTTATAGTGAAGATGCAGAAAATTTTGAACAAATAATGAAGAGTTTTTCTGATAATTCTGCAAATTTAAAAGTTAAGGTTCAAGAAGTTTCTGAATTATTAAATGGTATGTCAAATACGATTTCAGAAAACTCTAATGGAATTAATACGGTATCAAATAATGCAGGTGGAATTACAGAGAGTATGGCAAATATTAAATGTGAAGTTTCTAAAACAGAAGAGGTTTCAAAAAATCTTGAAGATAAGGTAGACAGGTTTGTTAATATATAAGAGGTGATATTATGATAAAAAAATTACAATATATGCTTTTATTTTGTTTGTTAGTATTTTGTTTGTCAGGTTGTAATGGAAAACAGGAAACAATTACACTTATTATGGCAGAAAATCAGGTTAGTCCTCACCCTACTGCATTATCCAGTGATAAATTTGCAGAATTGGTAAAACAAAGGACAAATGGAAGAATTATAATAGAAGTATATCATGGCGAAGTATTGGGAAATGAAGATGAGTATACACAACAAGTGGCAGCTGGAGGAATTGATTTTGCGAGGGTATCTACTCCAAAACTTGTTCAGTATGACAGCAGACTTCAAGCCTTTCAGTCACTGTATTTATACAGTAGCGAAGATGCAATGTGGGAAAATTTGGAAGGTTCTTTTGGAGATTCTTTTTTGAAAGCGGATAATTTGAAAGAAAATGGTATAGAAGGTTTATGTTGGATTTCAGGAGGAGCAAGAAATTTTTATAACAATAAAAAAGTAATAGAATCCCCTGAAGATATTGCGGGATTGACATTGCGTGTAAATACGACAGCTATGTTTGGCTTTTTGGAAAAATGTGGTGCTAAAGGAGTAAATGTTTCCTATGGAGATATTTATAGTTCAATAAAAGCAGGAGATATTGATGGTGCAGAAAATAACTGGCCTTCATACATTTCTACGGGGCATTATGAAGTTGCCAAATATATTACAGTAGATGAACATACAAGAGTTCCAGAAATGATTGTTGCTTCTGTTGAAACAATGAATTCATTATCAGCTTCAGACCAAGAAATAATAAGGGAGTGTGCAAAAGAAGCAGGGGAGTTACAGAGAAAATGGATGAAAGAATATGATGAAGATGCTATAAAAATAGCTGAAGAATCTGGTTGTACAATTACATATTTGACAGAGGAGCAGGTTAAAAAGTTTCAAGATATTTCAACTTCTGTCAATGAAAAAACAAATGCAGATAATATAGATATTATTAATGAAATTAAAAGATTGCAACAGTCAAAATAAGTAATTAGAAATATAAAAAGCTATTCCAAAAAGGAATAGCTTTTTATATTTCTAATTAAGCTTCAATTTTATTTACCATCTTGTTAAGACGAGAAATTTTTCTTGATGCTGTATTTCTGTGATAAATACCTTTAATAGCTGCTTTATCAATACAAGATGTAGCTTTTAATAAAGCTGCTTTAGCTGCTTCTTTATCTCCAGCCTGAGCTGCTACAACTACTTTCTTTATAGCTGTTTTAGTCTGAGATTTAACCATTTTGTTTCTTAAAGCTTTTTTTGAATTAACTAAAATTCTTTTCTTTGCTGATTTAATGTTTGCCATTTGTACACCCTCCTAAGAATATATATTTATAAATGCAAATATGGCAATTTGCATTAGGTTCGCTGAACATTATAATACAAAAATAAATATAAGTCAATAAAATTTTTTATAAAATACAGGAAATAAAATATGTAATACTTAATGAAAAACTTTAATAAAAGCAGATTGAATATATACCCAAATAGTTGTATACTATTAATGTGTAAAGTTTTAAAGTAAATTTTTGATGATTTTTATGAAAGGAAATGAGAAAAAATGCTTGAAGAGATAAGATTAGAGGCAAAAAAGGCAGTTACAGAGCTTATAGAAACAGCAAAACTTGAAAAAGGTGATATTATGGTTATAGGTTGTTCTTCAAGTGAGGTGGCAGGTGATAAAATAGGCTCAAATTCAAATTTTGAAATAGCAGAAACTATTTTTGAAAGTATATATCCAATTTTAAAGGAAAGAGGAATATTTTTAGCAGCACAATGCTGTGAACATCTTAACAGGGCAATTATAATAGAAAAAGAATGTATGGTTAAATATGGATTAGAAAGGGTAAATGTAGTTCCTCAACCTAAAGCAGGAGGATCTTTTGCAACGGCAGCTTATAAAGGATTTGAAAATCCAGTAGCAGTGGAAGCCGTTTCTGCTCATGCAGGAATTGATATAGGTGGAACATTGATAGGAATGCACTTAAGAAAGGTTGCAGTACCTGTAAGACTTTCTGTTAATCATATAGGAGAAGCAAATATCATATGTGCTAGAACTAGAGCCAAATTTGTTGGCGGTGGCAGAGCTGTTTATGATGAAAATCTTATGTAAAAATAATTTATGGTTGAGGTATGGAATTTTTAATTTCCATACCTTTTTAGTATTGTTTATTGATTTAATGTAAAAAATAATAACAAATTTATTTTGGAAAGGATTTGTTATTATGAAAAAAAATGTAAGGACAGATTTGGCGATAGAGTCTGCTGAACTTCAAAATTTACAAACAAATGAAGAAATAGATGGAGTGAAGATAATAAAAGAAGAAGGGATAAATGAAGAAATATCCGTAACATGGGTTGAGATAGTCAATGAAAAAGGAAGTAAAGTTATGAGAAAACCCATAGGAAATTATATAACAATAGAGTCCGCTGTAATGAAACAAAATGTAGCAGATTTACATGAAATGATAATAAAAATAGTTTCAGATAAATTAAGCAGTTTAAAAAAAATTAGAGATAAGGACAGTGTATTGGTGGTAGGACTTGGAAATTGGAATATAACACCTGATGCACTAGGACCAAAGGTTGTATCTAAAGTACTTGTCACAAGACATTTATTGAATAATATACCAAAAGAAATAAATAAAGAAGTAAGATCTGTAAGTGCTATTGCTGCGGGAGTAATGGGTATTACGGGAATGGAAACAGGTGAAATTATCAAAGGATTGGTTGAAAATGTAAAACCTGATGCTGTTATAGCAATAGATGCTTTGGCAGCAAGAAAAACCAGTCGAATAAATGCAACTATACAAATCTCAGATACAGGAATAACTCCTGGTTCGGGGGTAGGAAATACAAGAATGGCTTTAAATCAAGAAACTTTGGGAGTACCAGTGATAGCGATAGGAGTACCTACTGTGGTAGATGCAGCAACTTTAGTAAATGATACTATGGATAAAATTCTTGAAGAAATGAAAATGAATGTTAAAGAGGGTTCAAATTTTTATGATATGCTTTTGAAAATGGAAGAACAGGAAAAATATGGCTTAATTTTGGAGATTTTAGAGCCATATACAGGAAATATGTTTGTAACTCCAAAAGAAGTAGATAGTGTAGTGGAAAATTTGGCAGATATAATAGCAAATGCAATAAACATAGCTTTGCATAAAGGAATTGATATAAAAGATGTAAATAGATATATTTATAAATAAAGACTAAAATAGGCGGCAAAGCCGCTTGTTTTAGTCTTTATTTAACTGTTTTATCAAAGTATCAACAGGTATAATGGTTATTAAAATAAGACAGATAATACCTTCTATTCCAATTACAGGTGCATTGACACTTAAAGAATAAATTAAAGTATTTGTACCTTCAGGAGCATATTCACCAAAAAAAACAACCCCTGAAATTACTCCACAAACCATTCTTCCTAAAGTACCTACAATTACACCTAAGGCTTTTTTATTAGGGAAAAAGCCAGCAAGACCAAGCATCATAAAAGCGAGAGGATAATCAAATAGAACCTGTATAGGAGATACTATGTAAGGTCCTAAAAGAAAATCCAGTATTCCATATAAAAGACCTGTAAATAGACCTATTTCAGGACCATACATAAAAGCTATGATAAATAACGGCAAAAATCTTCCTGGAGTAATACTGCCGCCTTGAGGAAATCTGTAAAGTTTTATCATACTTAAAATACAGGTTAAAGCTAAGGCAAGACCTATACGTGTTATCATTTTGCTGTTGAGTTTGATTTTTTTAGTTTTAAATAGGACAATAAAAATAATGATACAACCTAAAATAGCTAAAACAGTAGAGGGACTTTTGAGTACCTCAAGAAAATTTGATGGAATTTGACTAAGTTCGCAAAATTTCTCAATAAAGGTTGAGAATACCTCTTTTAAATAATTCATAAAAAGACCTCCTAGTAAAATAATATTTATATAGGGGCTTTGCAAGTGTTGGATTTCACGAAAACAAAAAAGAGTTATCTTTTTACAAAATTAACAATGAAACACATTTGATAAAAATAATATTTTGGGGAATGCGTAACACATATTAAAGTGTAAAATAGATAACTCTTTATATATTTATTTATCCGCTTCCCTACGCTGGCATTACCCAGATCAGGTTTAGGGTTAATGATTAATCATTTCTCAGCTTTTAACAGCACCCCTAGCATAATCTTGTAATATTATATATCAGATTAGAAGAAAATACAAGTAAAAATTTTTATTTTATATATATTAACACTGGAAAAATTGTTTTTTATATAGTAATATTATTTATAGAAAAATTAGAATTTTGTAGTTCGGGGAAATTATTGATGATAAAGAAAGGAGATAAGGGAGTGTTATGAGTGATATATTGGAAAGAGTTAAAGAAGAGTTGAAAAATGGGACATCAGATATTAATGTAAATACAGACAATGTGGAAGTTGTGATAAGTGAAGATGAAATGAAAGCATATATATATATACCTAATTCGGAGAAAACAGAAATAACAAAGGAATTTCTTATGGATAAGCTTACTGCTAATGGAGTTACATATGGTATATATGAAGAAATGATTGATGAGATAATAGAAAATGATATAAGAGGGGCAGATGTTCAAGTTGCAGAAGGAAAAGAAAAGGTAGATGGAACAGATGGTTATATTATATATAATTTTGAAACTAATCCTGTAAGGAAACCTACATTGTTGGAAGATGGTTCGGTAGATTATAAAAATTTAGGAATAATACAAAATGTAGATGAAGGTCAGGTTTTAGCAGAATGTATTTTGCCAGAAGAAGAAGAGGATGGAATGACTGTAAAAGGGAGAAAAATTCCAGCATATAAGGGAAAAAGAGAAGTCCTTAGAAAAGGTAAGAATGTGAAATTTTCGGAAGATGGTTTGTCACTTATATCTGAAATAGAGGGGAATGTAGAAATTATTGATGGCTTAGTGTCTGTTTCTAATGTCAGAACTATATCGGGAGATGTTTGCAATGCAACAGGAAATATATATTATAAAGGGGACATTTGGATACTTGGCAATGTTATTTCTGGTTTTAGTGTAGAAGCAGTCGGTTCAATTACAATAGAAGGATTTGTAGAGGCGGCTTATATAAAGGCAGGAGGTGATGTGCTTATAAAAAAAGGCATTCAAGGAGCACAAAAGGGAAAAATAGTTTCTAATGCAGACGTTTCGTGTAAATTTATAGAAATGGCAGAAATTGTTGCAAAAGGAAGTATTTATACAAATGCAGTTATAAACAGTCAGATGGAAAGTGACCATGATATAATAGTAAAAGGAAAGAAAGGATATATAATAGGTGGCTATACAAGAGCACTTAATAGAATGGAAGTTACAGGACTAGGAAATAAATGGGAAGCACCTACTATTATAGAGATTGGATTTACTGATAGGAAAAATCAAAAACTTATAGATTTAGTAAAGAAAGTTGAGAGCTTAAATAAAGATATACAAGAACTTTTGAGTATGGAGAATGCCCGAACAAAAAAATTTAAGGGAAAACCTATAAATGCTTTAGATTTAATGAGATTGAAGATAGAAAAAATAGCACAAAGAAGTGCATATAATAATGAAATAGAGAAATTGAATGAGCTTAAAGAGAAAAATGGTATTTGTAAAATAGAAGTAGAAAATGTGCTTAATATGGGGGTTGAAATATATATAGGAAATGATGTATATAAACCAAGAGCATCTGTAAAAGCAATAAAGATTATGAAAGGCAGTAATAACAATATAGTTACAATGGGTTTATAATTAAAAGTGGAGCTGATAAATACAGCTCCATTTTATCTATTTTTTATATGCTTTAAAATTCATTTTTCTAAGTAATTCAATACTTTTTTCTTGAGATTTTTGACTGTCAAAAATTATCTGAAGGACACCATTTTCAAATTCTCGACTATTTATAATACCAATATTTTTAATATTTATGTTGTTTGAACTTAATAGGGCAGCAACAGTAGCAATACTTCCGGTTTTGTCAGGTACATCTACAATTATTTCGTAATATTCCATAAAATGAGATGGATTTCTATTAGCAAAACTGTCACGATAAATTTTAGCACTATTAAAATAATTCCAGATACTATCATAATTATCTGCTGAAAGTTCGTTTTCATATTCTTCAATGATATTTTTAAATTCTCTTAAAACTTTTAAAATTTCAGTTTTATTTTCACGACTTATATTTTGCCACATATCAGGACTTGAAGAAGCTATTCTAGTGATATCTTTAAAGCCGCCAGCAGCTAAAGTGTGCATATATTTTTCGTCCCCGTCAAGCTTTTGAACAAGATTTACTATTGCAGCAGCAATTATGTGAGGTACATGACTTATTGCAGACACTACATAATCATGTTTTGCAGGTGGAATTGTCAATGGAATAGCACCTATATTTTTTATAAGATTGCTTAGAAGTTCAATTTTGTCATCAGGAACATTCTCTAAAGGTGTCAGTAAATAGTAAGCATTTTCATATAAAGTTTCTTTAGAAGCAGAATATCTTGTCTGTTCAGAACCTGTCATAGGGTGTCCGCCTATAAAATATAATTTGTCTTTTAAAAGCTCCATATCTTTAAAAATGGTAGCTTTTGTACTCCCAATATCTGTTATAATACAGTTTTTGGGAATATATGGAATTAACTTTTCTGCATAAGAAGATATAAGACTTACAGGAGTACAGATAAAGACAATATCACAGTTTAAAAAGTTATCATCTACTGTTTGAGTATAGCTATCAATAATTCCATCATTGTAAGCTTCTTCGAGTACATCGGTATTTCTATTTAAAGCTACTATATAAATATTTCCACAATGCTGTTTAATAGCTTTTGCTAGAGAACCGCCCATAAAGCCTAAACCAATAATTCCTATTTTTTTCATAAAATACTTCCTTCCTGCTTTTATAAGTAAACTTTTGCAAGTTTTTCAAAACTTTCAAGAGAGTTTTGAATTTTTTCATATGATGTACAGTAAGCAAGTCTGAAATGACCAGGGCAATAAAAACCACTTCCCGGAACAATTAAAAGGTTGAATTTTTTGGCTTCTTTGGCAAATTCTTTATCATCAGGAATAAGGCTTTGAGGAAATAGATAGAAAGCTCCCTCAGGTTTAACACATTTATAACCCATAGATGTAAGGGAATTGTAAAATAAATCTCTATTTTTTTGATATATTGAAACATCTACTGTACAGTCAATACATTTTGCAATTACTCTTTGGAATAAAGATGGTGCATTTACATATCCTAAAATTCTGTTTGCTACTTTTAGAGCGGCTATTATTAAATTAAAATCGTCCATTTCGGTATTTGCCACTACATATCCTATTCTTTCGCCAGGCAAAGAAAGGGATTTGCTGAAAGAATATACAATAAATGTATTTCTATAATATTTTGTTACATAAGGTACAAAAGCATTGTCATAAACCAATTCTCTGTAAGGTTCATCAGAAACGAGATAAATGGAAGTATTAAATTCTCTTTGTTTTCTTTCAAGTATTTCGGAGAGAGATTTTAAAGTTTCTTCTGAATAAATTATACCAGTAGGATTATTAGGTGTATTTATAATGACTGCTTTTGTTTTAGATGTTATTTTGTTTTCAAAAATTTCAAGATTAGGTTGAAAAGTAGAGATATCAGGAGGAACTACTACTGGAATACTGTCATAGTTTGTGATATAATTGTTATATTCACCAAAATAAGGAGCAAATACTATAACCTCATCATTTGGATTTAAAATGGATTTGAATATGATATTCAAACCACTTGCTGCACCTACTGTCATAACAAGGTTTTCTTCATTAAAATTTGTTCCAAATTTTTTGTTTATACTTTGTGCAACTATATTTCGGCTATCTTCGTAACCTGAATTGTTCATATAGCCATGTACAAAGTTTGGGTCTTCTGTTTCTAAAATATTTATTATAGCTTCTTTAATTTCTTCGGGGGGATATACACTAGGATTTCCAAGGCTGAAATCATATACCTTATCTGAACCATATATACTTGCAAGTCTTTTCCCTTCTTCAAACATTTCACGTATCATAGAACTGCCTGAAACAAGATTAACCATTTTATC
>CAZQDT010000059.1:0-1562 GCA_964592005.1 uncultured Eubacteriales bacterium | reverse complement strand
ATCATTTAAAACACTCCTTTGTTTATTTATGTATAATAAAGATATTTATAATATATTTATGCTAACAGACAATTAAAAAAATTTCAATGCTTTTCTTGGAGAATTTGTAAATATTCCTAATTGGTTATTTTATTTTAATGAAAAAAATGGCGATTTTAAGGTAATAATCGAACGTTTGGTTTGAAAAATATATTTTTTAGCAAAAAACATTGAATAGATTTTGGAATAGTGTTAAAATAGTACAAAAGTAAGTTTTTATTTTAAAAATTAGTGAGGTGCAATATGATTAGAGCAGGTATATTTGATTTAGACGGAACTTTGGCAGATACATTGACTACCATAGCTAATTTTGCTAACTGTGCATTAGAAGCACATGGTTATGAAGCAATAGAGGAGGAGAAATATAAAAAGCTTGTGGGAGATGGCAGAGATGTTCTGATAGAAAGGATGTTGAGACTGGTAGGAGATACGGCACTTAAAGATTTTGAAAAAGTTAAAAAAACCTATAATGATTTGTACAGTTCAGATGTTATTGGTAGGACCAAAGTTTTTGAGGGCGTGAAAGAAATGCTTACAGAGTTGAAAAAGAGAAGATTTAAAATAGCGGTTTTGTCAAATAAGCAGCATGAAATAGTTCCTGAAATAGTTAAGGAATTATTTGGCAATGGCTTTTTTGATGCCTGTCTTGGACAGATGGATACAATTCCTAAGAAACCGGCACCTGATGGTGCAAAACTTATAGCTGACCAGTTTGATATTCCATGTAGTGAATGGATTTATGTCGGAGATACAGGAGTTGACATTGAAACTGGAAAAACGGCAGGAATGACTACGGTAGGTGTTTTATGGGGATTTAGGGATAAAAAAGAACTTAAAAAAGCAGGAGCAGATTACATAATAGAAAAACCGGAAGAATTGTTGAAAATAATAGAGGAAGAAAATAAATAGTTAATGTATAAATTTATCTAAACCAAGTGTAAATTTTGTAAAAAAGGTGATGCAATTTTATGATTGTATCACCTTTTTATAAAATGTTATTTATGTACTTTATTCTTTTTTATTTTTATAATTACAACTGATAAAAATACAACTAAAGCGAAAATGCCAATTATTACAAATTGAGTTTTTGAATTATCGTTATAATCTATGCAGAAACTTAAAGAATTTTTTTCGGTTTCAAATAGAATATATTTTCCAAAAGTATAATATGGAGTTTTTTTCCAATTTTCGTCTTCCAGAATATATACAGAGTTTACTTTTTTATCTTCGATAGGAAGATAACGTATTGTGTGAATGTCTTTTTTATCATGAGGAATGGTTATTTGCCAAGTTTCCTTTAAACTTTCGGAGTTTGTATTAGGATTTATAGCTTTAGTTATAGAAAGTGTACTATTTTGTGTAAATTCTCCATCAACTAATATAATACTACAGCCATCATTTCTTTTTGTCCCGCTTGATATAGAAGAAAGATATTCTGTATAAATTGCATTTATATCTTTATCAAAAGTAAGATGTGAAAAATTTTCATTGTCCCATACTGCATAATATCCTTCTTTTTCTGG
>CAZQDT010000058.1:0-11315 GCA_964592005.1 uncultured Eubacteriales bacterium | reverse complement strand
ATAGATTATGACACAGTAAAGGCAGAGAAAGATGATATTATATTATCTACAAGATATGAAGGTTATATATCACCTACAAATATAGAAGAAGTATATTTTACTGTATCAAATTCCATTATAAAGGAAGTTTATGTTAAAGAAGGGCAGCATATAGAAAAAGGTGATGTTATAGCAGAACTTGATATGACAAGTTTAGATGAACAGATAACATCACAGGAAAAAAGTATAGAAAGAACTAAGATTTCAAATAAATATACAAATGATGCAAATGAAAGAAGTAAAAAATTACTTGAAATGGAATTAGAAGAATTATATAAAGATTTGAATATATATCAGGAGCTTAAAGATGTTACTCCGGTATCTACAATAGAAACGCTTGAAAGAAATATACAATTAAAAAAGACCAGTATAGAACAAAAAGAAATGGATATAAGACATACTCTTGAAAATCAGGAATTTGAACTCAATTTAAAATATAAGACTTTAGAAGAACTTAAAGAAAAAAGAAATTATGATAGAGTCTGTGCTGGAGTTTCTGGAGAAGTTTTATATGTGGAAAATTTGAGTAGTGGAGATAAAGTTACAGCATATAAAACCATTGCTGTTATAGCAGATATGTCTGATTTAAGTGTTTTGAGTAATACAACGTCTTTACCTCTTGCAAAGAAATATATCAATCTTTATATGGGGGATAAAAAGTATACAGGAACTGTACTAGAAAAAAAAGAAATTGGGGAACAGATAAAAATTTCCGTAGATGGAGCAAAGACAGAGGATTTAAAAGTAGGTCAGTTTGTAGATATTGAAGTGGTTACAAGGGTGAGAGATAACGTTCTTACAATACCTACAAATGCACTTGTAGTAAATGGAAGTGAGTATTATGTCTATGTAGTGGAAAATAATGCAAAGATAAAGAGAAATGTTAAAATAGGTACAAAGGGAGCTGTAAAGACAGAAATAGAAGAAGGTTTAGCAGAAGGAGAAGATGTATTTGTTGGTGTATCTGCTAAAGAGAATGATACAGAGTATGTTACTGCTGAAGTTACTTTAGGTAATATACAAAATTTCAATTATATAAGCGGAAATACTCAGCCATCAATAGTTGAAAATCTGTATTTTTCATTTACACAAAGCGAAGCAAGGCTTGTAGAGCTTAATGTACAAAGAGGAACGAATGTTAAAAAAGGTGATATTATAGCAAAGGTGGAGCTTGAAGGAAATGAACTTACTATTTCTACTAAAAAATTGGAATTGGAAGCATTGAAGAAAGATTTTGAAGATAATAAACGCTTAAAAAAGGAAAGTATAGAGGAAGCAAAAGAAGAAATAGCACAACTTCAGGCGGATTATGAAATAAATGTAAGTACAGGGTTTTATACAAGAAGAGAACTTGAAAAAGATTTTCAGGAAATAGAAAAAAAGAAAGTATCACTGGAAAGTTTACAAGAGAGCTATGAAAAATATGTGTGGGAGAAAGAATATTCAATTTCTTCAAAAGAAGAAGATCTTTACGAATTGGAAAATAATTATGAAGAAACTGTAATAATAGCACCTTTTGATGGAATTATTACAAATGTTACAAAATTGAAAGAAAATCAGCTTATAAAATCCAGTAATCTGGTAGCAACAATAGCTTCTGAAGAAAACCCTATTTTGGTATGTAGTAGTAAAGCTGCGGGTTTAATGTATGGAATGGATGTAAAAGCCACAATTTCTACATATGAAATAAAGGGAAAAATTATATCTGCACAAAGTGCGATACCTACAACCGTAACAGAGGAAGCACCTACAATAGTGAAGTTTGAAGAAGATGAAAGGGTTAAACTTAATATAAAAGGCTCACAGATATCAATATTTGTATTGATGAAAGAACTTGATAATATTGTTCTTGTGGATAAAAATGCGGTAAATACCTTTGATGGCGAAAGTTGGGTATATATATTGGAAGATGGAGTTAAAAAACAAAGAAATATAGTTGTAGGACTTTCTGATGCTAAAAACTATCAGGTACTTGAAGGACTTGAACCAGGACAGCAGGTAATAATTTCTCAAGAAGGGGGCAGAAGGTAAATGCTCAGAGTAGTAATAAGAAAGATGCTTAACAATAAATGGATGGTGTTAAGTCTTTTAATAGGAAATATATTGCTTATAGCAATGGTAAGCAGTATACCAGTATATTCAGATGCAATACTTCAAAGAGTGCTTACAAAAGAACTTGAACAATATCAGCTAGATAATGGTGAATATTCTGGTTCAATGAATTTTGAATATAATTCTTTTTCTATAAAAGAAGAATACAGGCAAAGTGAAGCATTAAGGCTTGATTCACTTATAAAAAATGACCTTATAGAAAAATATAATGTTAAGACGACTGTTCAAAAAAGAACTACTTTTTACAGTGGTGTAAGTGGATTGCCATTAGATCAACGAGAAGAAGAACCAATGAAAAGGTCTTTCCGTTTGACTTCTATGACAGATTTGGAAAATAATATACAGCTTGTAAAAGGTGAAATGTATTCCAAAGAATTTAAAGATGGAATTATAGAAGTTATAGTTACGGAAAAAACAATGGAAAAGATAGATATTCTATTGGGAGAAGTATTTGAAATTACTAATTTTACAACTGGAAGTGGAGAAAATTTTAAAGTAAAAATAGTTGGAATATTTAAAGAAAATGACAATAATGCCTTATATTGGAATACAGCACCATCAGAATATTCCAGAAATATATTTATGGATGAGGCACTTTTTGAACAGTTATTTTTAGATTCGAGAATTAAAAACAGTGTAAATGTAGAATGGTATACTGCTTTAGACCATACAGATATTAAAATAGATAAAATAGATAATATAGTTGCACTTACAAAAGAATATCAGTATTATTTTAAAGATTACGGAAATTGTACTATGGAAGTAAATTTTATGGATATACTTGAAACTTATAGCAGCAAAGCTGAAAAACTAACAGTAACACTTTGGGTACTTCAAGTGCCAATATTTATAGTGTTAGCATTCTTTATATTTATGGTTTCAAAACTTATAGTTGAAAGTGAAAAAAATGAGATAGCGGTAATGAAAAGTAGAGGTGCAAGTAGATTTCAGATATTCAGATTATTTTTTATTCAGACAGTAATAATACTTGCGATGAGCCTAGCGGTAGCACCACAGCTTGGACTTTTTATATGTAAAATATTGGGAGCTTCTAATGGGTTTATGGAACTTGTACAAAGGACTGCATTAGAAATAAAAATGAGTACCACTGCATATATATACTCATTTATAGCGGCAGCATTGTCAGCAGTTACAATGCTTATACCTGTTATAAATTATTCAAGAATTACTATTGTTAAACATAAGCAATCTAAATCACGGAAAAATTCTAAAGCTTTATGGCAGAAATTTTTCCTTGATTTTGTGGCACTTGGTATATCTCTGTATGGACTTTATAATTATAATAATCAAAAGGAATATTTGGCTAGTGCGGCAGGAGAAGCCTCACTTGACCCACTTTTGTTTTTGAGTTCAACATTATTTATAATGGGTGTGGGATTATTGTGTCTGAGATTTTTTCCATTGTTTATAAAAATATTATTTACACTTGGTAAAAAATTGTGGTCACCTTCATTATATGCATCGTTTATAAAAGTAGGACGTTCGGCAGGTGATGAGCAGTTTATAATGCTTTTCCTTATACTTACTTTATCGTTGGGTATATTTTCGGCAAAATCGGCAAGGAGTATAAATCTTAATACTGAAGAAAAATTAAAATATGAGATAGGCACTGATATAGTTTTTAAAGAAAAATGGGAAACGGTACAACAGATAGAATATACAGATGTAGATGGAGAAACGAGTGAAAATGTTACAGCTGAAGAATATAAAGAACCTGATTTTAACAGATTTACCAATTTAGAAGAGCCTGAACAGGTGACAAAAGTATTTAAAGCATCGAATTTAGAGGGAAATGTGTTAAAAGGGGAAAGGTTTTCAGATGTAAATGTGATGGGTATTATAACTGACGAATTTGGTAAAGCCGCATGGTTTAGAAATGATTTAGAGCCGATACACTGGTATAATTATCTGAATGAGATAGCAGAAGTGTCCAATGGTGCCTTGATTTCAAGAGGATTTGCTGAAAAAAATGATATAAGAGTAGGAGATACTATAAGACTTAGATATAGCGGAAGTTGGGCGGAGCTTGTAGTATGTGATTTTATAGATTATTGGCCTACTTATAGTCCTAAAAAAGAAGTCGAAACTGAAAATGAAACGGTACAGATAGATAATACTCTGGTAGTGGCAAATCTTACATATTTACAGTCTGTATGGGGGGTAAAGCCTTATGAGGTGTGGATTAAGACGAAAGATGGAAATACAGATTTTATATATGAATATATAGAAGAAAATGATATAGAAATTTCGGAATTTAGAGATTTGTACAGTGATATTATAACTAATAAAAACGACCCTGTTTTTCAAGGAACAAATGGAGTTTTAACAGTTGGATTTATAATAACTTTGGTAGTTTGTATGACAGGATTTTTGATTTACTGGATTTTGTCTATAAAGGCAAGGGTACTTCAATTTGGTATATTCAGAGCTATGGGTATGACTATGACAAGTGTATTGGGTATGCTTGTAAATGAGCAGATACTTATTTCAGCAGTAGCAGTAGGGCTTGGTATTGTAATAGGGGAAATTGCATCAGAATTGTTTGTTCCGCTTATACAGTTGGGTTATTCAACATCTGACCAAGTACTTCCGCTTAAAGTGGTTATAGAAACGAATGATTATGTAAGATTGTTTAGTATAGTTGGAATAATGATTTTTGTTTGTATGATTATTTTAAGTGTAATTATATCTAAGATAAAAATAGCTCAAGCCTTAAAGTTGGGAGAGGATTAATTTGGAAAGTATTATTACTACTAATGGAGTTACAAGAGGTTTTAAGGCGGGAGGAAATACTTTCTGGGCCTTAAAAGATATAAATGTAGAAATAGAAAAAGGAAAGCTTACTTTGCTCAGAGGACGTTCAGGTTCGGGAAAAACAACACTTATGAATATTTTGGGAGCATTGGATTATCCTACAAATGGACAGGTGATTTTTGGCGGAAAGGATATAGCAAAGGCTTCAAATAAAAAAAGAGATAAAATAAGAAGAAAAAATATGGGATTTGTATTTCAGTCGGTTGCATTAGTTTCTATGATGAGTGCATATGAAAATGTGGAATTTGGACTTAGAATAGCAGGATATCCTATAAGAGAGAGAAAAAAGAGAGCTGAAGAATGTCTTAAAATGGTAGGACTTCAAGCTAGAATGCACCATATGCCACAAGAAATGTCGGGAGGAGAACAGCAGCGAGTTGCCATAGCGAGGGCGATAGCACATAAACCACAGGTAATATTTGCTGATGAACCTACTGCTGAATTGGACTCAAATATGGGGTTACAGATTATGAAAATTTTTAAAGAACTTGTGGAAAAAGAAGGAATTACCATAGTAATGACTACTCATGACCCAAGTATAATGGATATAGCAGACCATGTATATGTAATGGAGGACGGTGTTGTTACAAGTGAGCGATAATAGTGTTAATGAAAATATTGAAAATATAATAGTGTGCGAAAATTTGGTTAAAATATATAAAACAAAAGAAATAGAAGTGCTTGCTTTACAGGGACTTGATTTGGCAATACAAAAGGGCGAACTTATGGCTATAATTGGAAATAGTGGAAGTGGAAAGTCTACTTTTCTTAATATGATAGGTGGTCTTGATAGGCCGTCTGCTGGAAAGCTTTTTGTAGATGGTAAAGATTTGTTTAAGCTTAATGAAAAAGAGCTTGTTGAATATAAAAGAAAAACAGTAGGTTTTGTATGGCAGAATAATGCCAGAAATCTTATACCTTACCTTACAGCAAGTCAGAATATTCAGCTTCCTATGGTGTTTGCCAATAAGATGAAAAAAAAGAAAGCTCTTGAATTGCTTGAGCTTGTAGGAATGTCACATAGAAAAGACAGTAAACTCCGTCAGCTTTCAGGTGGTGAACAGCAGAGAATAGCAATAGCACTTGCACTTGCTAATGAACCTAAAATACTTTTGGCTGATGAGCCTACGGGTTCGGTAGATACAAATACATCAAATTATATACTTGATGTATTTAGAAAAATAAATGAAGAACTAGGCACTACTGTTGTAATAGTTACACATGACCAGCAATTGGCAAAAAAGGTAAATCGTGTAGTTGCAATAAGAGATGGTAAAACCAGTAGTGAACTTATAATAAGAAAGAATTTAAAGGAAGAATTAGAAAATGTAGAAGGTTTTACGCAGGAAGGTGTGCAAGAAGAATATGTTGTACTTGACAGGGCAGGAAGATTGCAGATTCCAAGCGAAATGCTTAAGAAACTTGGACTTTCTGGAAATAAAATAAAGGTGGAGTATGAAGATGGAAAGATAATAATTTCACCTCCGGCAAATTGATAAATTTATAATTACTTATAATTAAAGCATCATAATTTGAGTTTTTTTGAGCAAAATCTCTAATATTCGAGAAAATCTTAAAAGTTTCTTTTCAATATAGGAAAATGGTGGTATACTGTATACGGACAATTATATAAGGAGGACCTAAAAATGGTTTCAACAACTAATGGAAATATAAAAATATTTGCTTGTAATTCTAATAAAAAACTGGCTGATGCCATAGCAAAAAAATTGGGTATGGAGCTTGGTGCGTCAGAAGTTTCACAGTTTAGTGATGGTGAAATATCAATTAAGATTGATGAAACGGTCAGAGAAGCAGATGTATTTATAATACAGTCTACATCATATCCTGTAAATGATAATCTTATGGAACTTTTAATAATGATAGATGCTATGAAAAGAGCATCAGCAGGAAGAATAACTGCGGTTATCCCGTATTTTGGATATGCAAGACAGGATAGAAAATCAAGAGCAAGGGACCCAATCAGTGCTAAACTTGTAGCAGATTTGATTACAAAAGCTGGGGCAGACAGAGTATTGACAATGGATTTACATTGTGCACAAATACAGGGATTTTTTGATATACCTGTGGACCATCTGCTTGGAGTACCTATTTTAGATAATTATTATTTGAGTAAATTTGCAAATCCAAATGAAATAGTGGCAGTTTCTCCTGACTTTGGAAGTGTTGCAAGGGTAAGAAATTTTGCAACAAAAATGGACGTTCCTATTGCTATAATAGATAAAAGAAGACCAAAAGCAAATGTATCAGAAGTAATGAATATTATCGGAGATGTAAAAGGCAAAAAAGTAATTTTGATAGATGATATGATAGATACAGCGGGAACAATAGTACATGCGGCAGAAGCTCTTAAAGATAGAGGAGCTATTGATATTTTTGCTTGTTGTACACACCCTGTATTGTCAGGTCCAGCCATAGAAAGAATTGAAAAATCATGTATTTCTGAATTAGTAGTACTTGATACAATACAAATTCCTGAAGAAAAGAAAATAGATAAAATTAAGGTTATATCAGTAGCTGATGTAATGGCAGGAGCTATTTACCGCATACATTCAGGACAATCTGTATCAGAATTGTTTGTATAATATGATATAATTGATGTAAAATGTTACTTATTGGAAAGATTTATTGCCCTAGTTAGGTTTAACTAGGGCTTATTGGCATTTATTTTTACGTTATTAAATTTATTTGAAATTCTTATGTTTGTAATAAAATGTAAACTTGACATAAAAATTAATTGTAATATACTTGAATTTATAAATATTTTTAGGAGGTATTTTATGAAACTTATAGTAGGTCTTGGAAATCCAGGAAAAGAATATGCAGGAACGAGGCATAATGCTGGTTTTGAAGTTATTGATAAGCTTGCATATGACAATAATATAGATGTGAGTAAAGGAAAATTTAAAGCAGTAATTGGAGAGGGAAATATAAAGGGTAAGAAAGTCGTTCTTATAAAGCCTGTAACATTTATGAATTTAAGTGGACATAGTGTAAGAGAAGCAATGAATTGGTATAAAACGACAGAAGAGGACATAATAGTTATATATGATGATATAAGTTTGCCAGTAGGAGAAATAAGAGTAAGGCAGAAAGGAAGTGCCGGAGGACATAATGGAATGAAGAGCATTATTGAACAGCTTGGTACAGAAAATTTTATAAGAGTCAGGGTAGGAGTAGGCGAAAAGCCTCAAGGCTGGGATTTGGCTGATTATGTATTGGGAAAATTTTCTAAAGATGAAATTTCAACAATAATAGAGGGATTTACAAAAGCGTCAGAAGCCACAGAAATTATTTTAAATACAGGAGTTTCGACAGCAATGAATAAATTTAATAAAAAGAATGGCTGAAATTTAAAATTATCTTATAAAGGAGAAAATATTTTATGATAGCAGAACCATTATTGGAGTTAGAAAGTTACAGACAGCTAAAAAAGGATATAGAAGAGGGGATAAGTCCTATTTTGGCTTCAGGAGTTTTAGACTCTCAAAAATGTCATTTAATATATGCGGCAAAGAAACATTTGGACAGACCTGTATTGATTATTACAAGTAATGAGCTTAAAGCAAAAGAAATACAGGAAGATATGACATTTTTTACAGGAAGAAATGCGATGATATATCCTGCAAAAGATATAATATTTTATACAGCAGATGTTCATAGCTTTGATATAACAAAACAAAGAATAAATGTGATAGATGCACTTATTAAAGACCAAAAGCCGGTAGTAATATTAACGATAGAAGCACTTTTAGATAAAATGGTAAAAAGAACTGTATTTGAAAAATATATAATGGAGCTTAAAGTTGGCGATGTATTGAAAATTGATGAACTGACACAAAAGCTTATAGATATGGGTTATGAAAGAACTGAACTTGTTGAGGGAGCAGGGCAATTTGCAGTAAGAGGTGGAATAATAGATATTTTTATAATAAATATGGAAAATCCTATACGAATTGAATTTTGGGACGATGAAATAGACTCAATACGTATAATAGATGCTTATTCACAGCGTTCAGTGGAAAAAATAGAAGAAGTAAGGCTTTTACCTGCAAAAGAACTTGTATATCAGGATAAACAGCTTAAACAGGCGGCGGATAAGATAAAAGAAGAGTATGGAGATTTAATATCTTCGGTTAAAAGTAAAAAATTGACAGAAGAAGAACAAAATCTTAAAGAAACGGTAGGAGAACTGCTGGAGAAATTTGAACAGCAGAAAACTTTTAAAGGTGCAGAAAGATATATAAATTATTTTTATGAAGAAACAGTTACGCTTTTGGATTACTTTCCAAATGATACATTGATTTTCTGGGAAGAGCCACAAAGAATAGAGCAAAAAGCAGAGATTGTTTTGTCAGAGTATAGAGAAAGTATTAAAAAATATATTGAAAATGGTAAAATGCTTCCATCTCAAGCAAATATAATTTTTGAATACAATGATGTTTTGCATACTTGTTTGAAATTTTCGCAGATAATACTTATGACAATGACACAGGCTATAAGAAGCTTTTCGGTAAAAAGTATAATAAACTTTGATATTAGAAGTGGGAGTACATTTGAACAGAGAATAGACCTTTTAGAAGATGATTTAAAATATTGGAAACAAAAAAAGTATAGGATACTTGTGCTATCAGGAACAAAAGCAAAGGCGGAAAACTTGCATAGGGAATTTTTTAATTCAGGTATAGATTCTGTTGTTATGGACAGTTTAGAAAGACCTTTAGTTGAAGGTGAAGTAGTTATAATACCAGGAAGTGTGCAAAAAGGTTTTGAATATCAGCATATTAATTTTGTAGTAGTATCTGATAAAGAGCTTTTTGGCAGAGAAAGGAAGAAGAAAACTGCACGTAAAAAGAAAAAAGGAAGTAGAATAGAGAGTTTTACAGATTTAAAACTAGGTGATTATGTTGTACATGAAAACTATGGTATAGGTATTTATAATGGGATAGAGAGTAAGGTAATTGATGGAATAAATAAGGATTATATTAAAATATGTTTTGCAGATAATGGAATATTATATGTTTCAGTAGATAATATGGATTTGGTCCAAAAATATATAGGTGCAGAAGGTAAAACACCAAAACTTAATAGAATAGGCGGTCAGGAATGGGGAAAAGCTAAAGCAAAAGTAAAAAAGGCAGTACAGGATTTAGCAAAGGATTTGGTGGCACTATATTCCAAAAGACAGGCTTCTAAAGGTTTTGTATATTCTGCTGATACAGTATGGCAAAAAGAATTTGAAGACCGTTTTCCTTATGAAGAAACAGAAGACCAGCTTACAGCGATAGAAGATGTTAAAAAAGATATGGAAAGTACAAAAGTAATGGATAGACTTATATGCGGAGATGTTGGCTATGGAAAAACTGAAGTAGCAATACGTGCGGCATTTAAGGCAGTACAAGACGGAAAACAGGTAGCTTATTTAGTACCGACTACTTTACTTGCTCAACAGCATTATAATACTTTTGTACAAAGAATGAAAGATTATCCGATAAATGTTGGAGTTTTATCAAGGTTTAGAACACCAAAACAACAGAAAGAAATAATCGAGGGTTTAAGCTGGGGGAAAGTGGATATACTTATAGGTACACATAGAATACTTTCTAAAGACATAAATTTTAAAGATTTAGGGCTTGTAATAATAGATGAAGAACAGCGTTTTGGAGTATCGCATAAGGAAAAACTCAAAAAACTTAAAGAGAATGTAGATGTACTTACTCTTACAGCTACACCTATTCCAAGAACACTTCATATGAGTCTTACCGGAATAAGGGATATGAGTGTGCTTGAAGAGCCTCCTGAAGAAAGACAGCCTATACAGACTTATGTTATGAGATATGATACTGAATTTATAAGAGAGGCAATCTTGAGGGAAATTGGAAGAAATGGACAGGTATTCTATTTATATAATAGAGTTACAAATATAGAAGAAGTTGCTTTCAGATTGCAAAAACTTGTACCGGAAGCTGTTGTAGGCTTTGCACATGGTCAGATGACTGAAAGAGAACTTGAAAATGTAATGAGTGATTATATAAACGGTGAAATTGATGTGTTGGTGTGTACTACCATTATAGAAACAGGTCTGGATATAGCAAATGTAAATACAATGATAATACAAGATGCTGATAAGATGGGACTTTCACAGCTTTATCAGCTTAGAGGTAGAGTAGGACGTTCAAACAGACTTGCATATGCTTATCTTATGTATCAAAAAGATAAAGTATTACAGGAAACGGCAGAAAAACGTTTAAGGGTAATAAGTGAATTTACGGAGTTTGGTTCAGGATTTAAAATTGCGATGAAAGATTTGG
>CAZQDT010000057.1:0-11342 GCA_964592005.1 uncultured Eubacteriales bacterium | reverse complement strand
AATTGGAGTTTATGAATAGAAAACTTGAGATTACTCTTAACTTGGAAAAAATAAACAGTTGGGAATGGGATATGGAAAAAAACAGGTTGATTTTATTTGAAACTACTTCTAATAAAGGTTTAAGTATGAATATTTCTTATAAAGAAGAGATAAATCAGCTTATAATTAATGATTTCCCTAATAAATTTTTTGAAAGCTATAAATTAATTGATGGTGGGGAAGTGATTTTTAATAATTACATAAAAAAGATAAGAAATGGTGAAATAAAAAAGATGTTTATTGCTGAATTACCATTTAAATCTGAAGGGAAAAGTAAAATTTGGATAAAAATTCAAGGAAAACCTATTTATGATATTGATAATAAGTTAATAAGGGTAGTTGGTTCTTATAAGGATATTACAGATAGAGTAAAACAACGTTCGGAAACAGAACAAAATTTAAAAATGCTTGAAATATTGAGAGAGTCAGCAATATATGATATGCAGGTTAATTTATCTCAGAATATTGTATATAGTACTAAAGGAGATTATTTACATGGAGATAGCTGTGAAGGAAAGACATTCTCAGAGGCTATGAAATATATTTCAAAGGAAACAGTTTTATTTGAATATAAAGGACAGTTTGAAAAATTTACAGATAGAGAAAAGCTGATAATGAGTTATCAGGGTGATACTGATATGAGAACTTTAGAATATCAGAGAGTAACAAATGGAGTGCCAGGATGGATACGTTTGATAGTTTATCTTAGTAAGATGGATGAATCAAAAGATATTTTTGCATTTTTGTTTTTTTCTGATATTGATAAAACTAAAAAACAGCAACAGCAAATTAATCAGATGTCGGATACATTTGAATCTATGGATTGTGGGGTAATACGTTACAGAGAGAGTGATAACAAAATAATTGTAATTAATAAAGTTGCACTTGATATTTTAGGATATGAAACAAAAGAAGAAGTACAGAAAGGTTTTTGTGGCGTTGCAGGGTGTGTGAGTGAAGAAGACAGAAAAGAATTATTGGACAAAGCGAAACAGCTTAAAAATGTTGGAGATACAATAAGTATAGAATATAGGGTAAAAAATAGAAATGGTGAGATTGTTCATGTTTTTGGAAGTATGAAACTTTTGTGTGGGGATAGTGGCGAACGTATTCTGCAAAGAACAATAATGGATAATACTCAGCAGAAAAAGTTTGAAATTGAACTTATGAACGAACATTCCAAAAGAGCAATTCAAGCGGAAGCTGAAAAAATGGAAATACTTGCTGCTTCAAAAGAAAATAAAGCAATGATTATAGGATTGAATAAGATATTTTTAGCATCTTATTATATAAATATTGTTACAGATAGTATTAAAAAGATAAAGGAAACAGATGCAGATATTGTTGATTTGCAAGTAGATGATATGAGTTATGGCGAATTTGTGAGATATTATAGTAAAGTTTATATATGTGAAGAAGATAAACAGCTTATTTCATATATGTGTTCACGTACTTATATAAGAAATCATCTATCGGTTGAAAATCCTTTTTACTATATTACTTATCGCAGGAATACAAGGAATATAAGACCTGAAAAATATCAATGGTATCGTATGGAATTGATTGCGTCTACTTTTGGTGAAAAGGGTGAAGTTGAAAATGTTGTTATGGCAATTATGAATGTAAATGAAGAAATTCAGAAAGAAAAAAATTATGAAAGACAGCTTGAAGAAGCAAATCAAGCTAAGACACATTTTCTTTCAAATATGAGCCATGATATAAGAACACCTATGAATGGTATTATTGGTATGTCAACAATAGCCCAATCTCATATAGGTGAAGAAGAAAAAGTTTCAGAATGCTTAGAGAAGATAAATACCTCTGCTAAGTATCTGCTAAGTCTTATAAATGATATACTTGATATGAGCAAGATTGAATCAGGTAAGATGGAATTATCTTTAAATCCTGTGGATTTATTTGAAATAATAAATTCAATAAAAGTGGTGATGCATCCTCTTATAGAAGAAAAAGGTCACCAATTTACAATTTTTAAACATAATATAAAACATAATTATTTTATGGGTGATGAGTTACGAATAAATCAAATTTTAATAAATGTTATAAACAATGCGGTTAAATATACTCCAAATGGTGGAAATATTACATGGGATATTTATGAATTAGGACAGATTGACAAAGAACATACAAATATCAGATTTATAGTAACGGACAATGGAATTGGTATGAGTGAAGATTTTCTACCACATATTTACGAAACTTATACTCAAGAAAGAATAGGAGCAAATACAAATTTGCAAAGTTCAGGCTTAGGTATGGCAATAACTAAAAGTTTGGTAAAAATGATGGGTGGAGATATTGAAATTGAAAGCAAACTTGGAGAGGGTTCTAAATTTATAATAACAATACCATTTGAAATAGCGAAAGAAGTGGATGAAACAGGTAAAGATATTTGTGACAGACAAATGCAATGGAAAACAGATGAAGATTATTTTAAAGGTTATAATATTTTAGTTGTAGAAGACAATGCTTTGAATTTAGAGATAGTAACGGAATTTTTAGAAGAAAAAGGAATAAATGTGGATAGTGCATCTAATGGTTGTGAAGCAGTAGAAAAATTTTTAAATAGTGATGAAAAAAGTTATGATGCAATTTTAATGGATATACAGATGCCTAAAATGAATGGCTATGATGCAGCTAAGAAGATAAGAAACTCAAATCATCCAAGAGCAAAAGATATACTTATAATTGCACTTAGTGCTGATGCTTTTGCAGAAGATGTTCAAAAATCCATAGAATCAGGAATGAATGCACATATTGCAAAGCCTATAAATTATGATACACTGTTTAAAGAATTACAGAAACATTTTAAACTTTAATTGCTTTTTTTTGTTGTCTATGATATAAATAATTAGTGAGTTAAATTTTTAATGTTCTAAAAATTAAGGAGGCTCTTTTAAAATGAAGGGAATTGACAGAAAACTCCATGATAAGTGTGGAGTGTTTGGAATTTGGAACAGAAATGATTTTGATACAGCACATATGGTATATTATGCTTTGTATGCTTTACAGCATCGAGGTCAGGAAGGTTCGGGTATTGCTATAAATGATAATGGCAAGATAGTATCATATAAAAGAGAGGGAATTGTAACAGAAGTATTTAATGAAAAAATACTTGGAAAGTTAAAAGGAAAAGTTGCAATAGGTCATGCAAATGCTAATACAGCGACTGAAGATAGTATTATAGATGATATGCAGCCGCTGGTACTTAAATATACAAAAGGACATATGGCTTTGGCATTAAATGGTGTATTAGTTAATTCTTTTAATCTTAGAAAAGAAGTTGAAGAAATGGGACATTTTTTTCAGACAACAAGTGATTCTGAAATATTAGCAATGCTTATTTCAAGGGAACGTGTTAAAACTGATAACATTGAAACAGCAATACAAAGAGCAATGTCACAGGTAGAAGGTGCATATTCATTTTTGGTAATGACACCAGGTAAACTTATTGGGGTAAGAGATCCAAGAGGAATGCGACCTTTGGCTATTGGAAAGAAAGATGATTCTTATGTATTGGCATCTGAAACTTCAGCATTCGATACAATAGGGGCAGAGTTTATAAGAGATGTAAAGCCAGGAGAAATAGTAATTATTCAAGATGACAGGCTTACTTCAATTCAGACAGAAGTTCCAGAAAACTCATCTATGTGTATATTTGAATTTGTTTATATTGCAAGGACAGACAGTACAATAGATGGTGCAAATGTTTATAAAGCACGTTATAATGCAGGAAGAGAGCTCGCAAAAGAATGTCCGGTAGATGCAGATATTGTAATTGGTGTACCAGATTCAGGCTTGGCAGCAGCGATGGGGTATGCGGCTGAGTCGGGAATACCTTATGCAGAGGGATTTATTAAAAACAGATACATAGGAAGAACATTTATACAGCCTACTCAAGAAATGAGAGAAGCGAGTGTTTCTATTAAACTTAATGCAATTAGAAGTCAAGTAGAAGGTAAGAGGGTTATTATGATAGACGACTCTATTGTAAGAGGTACTACTTGTAAAAGAATAGTAAATCTTTTGAGGACAGCAGGCGGAGCTAAAGAAGTGCATGTAAGGATAAGTTCGCCAATGGTAAAATATCCTTGTTATTTTGGAGTAGATATAGCAGATAAGGAAACTCTTGTTGCCAATAATTTTGATTTAGAGGGAATAAGAGAGCTTATCGGAGCAGATAGTTTAGGATTTATGAGTGTAGAAGCTTTGAAAAGAGCTCCAGAGGGAGCACACTGCGGTTTCTGTACAGCATGTTTTGATAATAAATATCCAATAAAAGTTAAGGAGGAAAATTAAAATGGATTATAAACAGTCAGGAGTAGACGTAGAAGCAGGTTACAAATCAGTAGAACTTATGAAAGAACACGTAAAAAGTACATTTAGACCAGAGGTTATGACAGATATAGGAGGTTTTGGAGGTTTATTTTCTTTGGCTAAAAAGAATATGGACGAGCCAATACTTGTATCAGGTACAGATGGTGTGGGCACAAAATTAAAAATTGCTTTTTTGACAGATAAACATAACACAGTAGGTATTGACTGTGTTGCAATGTGTGTAAATGATATTATTTGCAGTGGTGCAGAGCCGTTGTTTTTCTTAGATTATATTGCTTGTGGAAAGAATTTCCCTGAAAAAATAGCTGATATAGTATCGGGTGTGGCAGATGGCTGTCGTCAGGCTGGTTGTTCTCTTATTGGTGGAGAAACAGCTGAAATGCCGGGATTTTATCCAGTAGATGAATATGACCTTGCAGGTTTTGCAGTAGGTATAGTAGATAAGAAAAATGTTATCGACAATTCAAAGATGAAAGCAGGAGATGTACTGATAGGTTTACCTTCCACAGGAATACACAGTAATGGTTATTCACTTGTAAGAAAAGTATTTGAACCAACAGTAGAAAACCTTAAAGAATATTATGAAGAATTAGGCTGTACATTGGGTGAGGAACTCTTAAAACCTACAAAAATTTATGTAAAACAAATTCTTGCACTTAAGGATAAGTTTAATATTAAAGGTATAAGTCATGTAACAGGTGGTGGATTTATTGAAAATATTCCAAGAATGATACCAGAGGGACTTACAGCACATATTGAAGAAGGAACATGGCCAATACTTCCTATATTTGAACTTTTGGAGAAAAAAGGCAAGGTTGCAAGAATGAGTATGTATAATACATATAATATGGGGATTGGTATGGTACTTGCATTAGCTCCAGAAGAAGCAGATAAAGTAGTTAAAGAAATAGAAGCAATGAACGAAAAAGCTTATGTAATAGGAAAAATAGTAGAAGGAAAGGAAATTGAAATATGCTTAAAATAGGCGTTTTAGTTTCAGGCGGCGGTACAAATCTTCAGGCTATAATAGATAAAATAGAAAACGGTTACATAAAAAATGCAAAAATAGTTTCTGTGGTAAGTAGCAAAGAGGGAGCATATGCTCTTGAAAGAGCTAAAAAACATAATATAGATTCAGAAGTTATAAGTCCTAAGCAGTTTTCTGATAAAGAAGATTTTTCACAGGCACTTATAAAATATTTTAAAGAAAAAGAAGTTGATTTGATTATACTTGCAGGATTTATGACAGTTTTAAAACCAAGTTTTATACAGGCATTTTCAAATCGAATAATAAATATTCACCCATCACTTATTCCGTCTTTTTGCGGAAATGGATTTTATGGACTGAAAGTACATGAAGCTGCATTGGCTAAAGGTGTAAAGGTTACAGGAGCTACTGTACATTTTGTAGATGAAGGTACTGATACAGGAAAAATTTTGATGCAGAAAGCAGTATATGTACAAGAAAATGATACACCTGAAATACTTCAAAAAAGAGTGATGGAAGAAGCAGAATGGGTTATATTTCCAGAAACTGTAAAACAGATAGCAGAAGGAAAAATAAAGTTAGGCTAAAAATTTTCATAAGAAAGTTGAGGTTAGGCAGATGAAAGTTTTAATAATAGGAAAAGGTGGAAGAGAGCACGCAATAGCATGGAAATTAGCACAAAGTAAAAAGCTTACAAAGCTTTATTGTGCACCGGGAAATGCTGGTATAGCTGAATTTGCTCAGTGTGTTCCTATTGGAGCAACAGACATTGAAAAGCTTGTAGAATTTGCTAAGAGTGAAAAGATAGATTTTACAGTAGTAGGTATGGACGACCCTCTTGTAATGGGTGTTGTAGATGCTTTTGAAGCAGAGGGACTTAAAATCTTTGGACCTAGAAAAAATGCAGCAATACTTGAGGGAAGTAAAGCATTTTCTAAAGATTTAATGAAAAAATATAATATTCCTACTGCAAGTTATGAAAACTTTGATAATTATGATGAAGCACTTGCATATTTGAGAAAACAGGATATGCCAATAGTTATTAAGGCAGATGGTTTAGCACTTGGAAAAGGTGTACTTATATGTAATACTCTTGAAGAAGCAGAAGAAGGACTTAAAGAGATAATGTGCGACAAAAAATTTGGGACTGCTGGAAATAAAGTAGTTATAGAAGAATTTTTGACCGGACAGGAAGTTTCGGTGTTGTCATTCTGCGATGGAAAAACAGTAGTGCCTATGGTATCAGCACAGGACCATAAGAGAGCTTTTGACAATGATAAAGGACTTAATACAGGTGGTATGGGAACGTTTTCACCAAGTCGTATTTATACAAAAGAGCTTGCAGAAGAATGTATGGAAAAAATCTTTAAACCTACTGTTGAAGCAATGAACAAAGAGGGTAGAACTTTCAAGGGAGTAATTTACTTCGGACTTATGCTTACACCAAAGGGAATGAGAGTTATTGAATATAATGCACGTTTTGGTGACCCAGAGGCACAAGTAGTAATTCCAAGACTTAAAAATGATTTGCTTGAAGTGTGTGAAGCTTGTGTAGATGGAACATTGGACAAGCTGAATATAGAATGGGAAGATAATGCAGCAGTCTGTGTAATGCTTGCTTCAGGCGGATATCCTGAAAGTTATGAAAAAGGATTTGAAATCAAAGGACTTGAAGAAATAAAGAAGAAAGATAATATAATAGTATTTCATTCAGGTACAGCACTTAAAGATGGAAAACTTGTAACAGACGGAGGACGTGTATTAGGTGTTACAGGTATAGGTAAAAACTTAGATGAAGCAATAAAAATTGCTTATTCAGGAGTTGAACTTATAGATTTTGAAAAAAAGCATTATAGAAAAGATATTGGTGTTAAATAATTAAACAAATATGATTAAAAAGGAAACTAATTTGTATAATTGGTTTCCTTTTTGTAAATTGAAAAATACGTGATTGATTTTATAAATAAATTTTGTTGTATAATGTTAAAATATGTGATAAGATAGTACAGTAAAGTGTCTTATATAGTTGAATGACCTTTTAAGGTTAAAAATCATAGAAGAAAGGGAGATTTTTTGACATGATAAAACGTATTTATGTTGAAAAGAAAAAAGGTTGTGACGTAGAAGCAAGTCATTTACGCCATGACATAAGAAGTAACCTTGAAATTAAAAACTTGCAGGAGGTTAGAATTTTAAATCGTTATGATATAGAAGGCATAAATGACGAGCATTATGAGCTTGCTAAGGCAACTATATTCTCAGAACCTCCGGTAGATAAGATATTTGAAGAAAATATGGAAATTGCAGAAGATGAAACTGTATTTGCGGTGGAATATCTTCCGGGACAGTATGACCAGAGGGCAGACTCTGCCATGCAGTGTATACAGATAATTACACAACAGGAAAGACCTGTAATATTGGTGGCTAAAGTTTATGTTTTGAAAGGAAAGCTTACACAGGAAGAAATAAATAGAATAAAAGGATATTGTATTAACCCAGTCGACTCAAGAGAAGCTGCTTTGGAAAAGCCTGTAAGTCTTAAAATGGAGATGCAGATACCAGAAGATGTAAAAAGTTTTGATGGTTTTATGGAAAAATCTGATGAAGAGATAGAAAAAATGCGTCAAGAGCTTGGTCTTGCAATGAGTACAGAAGATTTAAAATTCTGTCAAAAATATTTTAGAGATGAAGCACACAGAAATCCTACCGTTACAGAAATACGTGTAATAGATACATATTGGTCAGACCATTGTCGTCATACTACTTTTTTGACTTCTATTGAAAATGTAGAAATAGAAGATGGATATTATACAAAACCAATCAAAGCAGCATATGATAGATATATGGAAGAAAGAAAGAAAATATATGTTGACAAAAAGAAAAGTGTATGTCTTATGGATATAGCAGTGCTTGCAGTAAAAGCACTTAAAAAACAAGGAAAACTTACAGCAATAGATGAGTCAGAAGAAATAAACGCTTGCAGTATAGTAGTTCCTGTGGATATAGATGGAAAGAAAGAGGATTGGCTGGTTATGTTTAAAAATGAAACACATAATCATCCTACTGAAATAGAACCATTCGGAGGAGCAGCTACTTGCCTTGGCGGAGCTATTCGTGACCCATTATCAGGACGTTCATATGTATATCAAGCTATGCGTGTAACAGGAAGTGGTGACCCTACGGTAGATATTAAAGATACTATTGCAGGTAAACTTCCTCAAAGAAAAATTACACGAGAGGCGGCTCATGGTTACAGCTCATACGGAAACCAGATTGGTCTTGCAACAGGTCAGGTTACAGAAGTTTATGATGAGGGATTTGTAGCAAAGCGTATGGAGGTAGGTGCAGTTATAGCAGCAGCTCCAAAGGCGAATGTAGTACGTGAAAGACCACAGGCAGGAGATGTAATTATATTGCTTGGTGGAAGAACAGGAAGAGATGGTATAGGAGGAGCTACGGGTTCTTCTAAGGAACATACAGAAGAGTCAATTCTTACCTGTGGTGCAGAAGTTCAAAAAGGTAATGCACCTACTGAAAGAAAACTTCAGAGATTATTTAGAAATCCTAAAGTAAGCACAATGATTAAACGTTGTAATGACTTTGGTGCAGGTGGAGTTTCAGTAGCAATTGGTGAACTTGCAGACGGACTTATTATAGATTTGGACAAAGTACCTAAAAAATATGAAGGTCTTGATGGTACAGAACTTGCTATTTCTGAATCACAGGAAAGAATGGCGGTAGTTATAAGAAAAGAAGATATTGATAAATTTAAAGCATATGCAGATGAAGAAAATCTTGAGGCTACATTGGTAGCAGAAGTAACAGAGCAAAGACGTCTTGTTATGAATTGGAGAGGAAAGACAATAGTAGATATTTCAAGAGATTTCCTTGATACAAATGGAGCTACACAGTATACAGATGTTAAAGTATGTGATGTAGAAAAAACAGATTTCTTTAATACAACATCAGTAGATAAAGAAGAAATAAAGAAAGATTTAAAATCTGCTTGGCTTAAAAATCTTAAAAACTTAAATGTTTGCAGTCAAAAAGGACTTGTAGAACGTTTTGATAGTACAATTGGAGCAAATACTGTACTTATGCCTTTTGGAGGTAAAAATCAGCTTACCCCTGCGGAAGCTATGGCAGCTAAGATACCTATGTTAAAAGGGGATACTACAACAGGTACTCTTATGTCATTTGGATATAATCCAAGTTTATCTAAGTGGAGTCCATATCATGGAGCTACTTATGCAGTAGTAGAATCTGTGGCTAAGATAGTTGCAGCAGGTGGAAATCATAAAGATATTTATTTGAGTTTTCAGGAATACTTTGAAAGACTTGGAAAAGATGTAACAAAATGGGGCAAACCATTCAGTGCTTTATTAGGAGCATTTGTAGCTCAGATGGAACTTGGAATAGGCTCTATCGGTGGTAAAGACAGTATGTCAGGTACATTCAAGGATTTGACAGTGCCTCCTACATTGGTTTCTTTTGCAGTAGATGCAGTAGATGTAAACAATGTTATATCACCTGAATTTAAAAAGGCAGGAAGTAAGATAGTTTATGTAAAACTTGCACGAGATGAATATGATTTACCTAAATTTGATGAAATGGACAAGCTTTATACACAGCTTGAAATGCTTATAAAGACGGGACAGGTTATATCAGCGTCTACTGTTAAAGTGGGCGGTGTAGCAGAAGCATTGAGTAAGATGAGTTTTGGTAATAACATAGGTGTTAAGATTTGCAACATAGATCTTGAAGAATTATTCAAACCTGTTTTTGGTTCTTTTGTATTAGAAATGAAAGAAGATACAGAAGAATTATTGAAAGGTTTTGATTATACAGTTATAGGTACAACACAGGAGAAACCGGTTATTGAAATTGCCGGAATATCTATTACATTAGATGAAGCTGTTAAGGCTTGGATAGAAAAGCTTGAAAGAGTATTTGCAACACAGGCAGAAGCAAGTGATAAAACAGATACAAATATTCCTCTTTATACAGGAAAAACAGTAAGAGCAAGTGGACAGTCAATAGCTAAACCAAGGGTATTTATACCAGTATTCCCAGGAACTAACTGTGAATATGATACTGCAAAAGCTTTTGAAAAGGCAGGAGCAGTAGCTGAAACATTGGTTATCAGAAATCTTACAAAAGAGGGATTAGAGGAGTCTATACAAAAAGCAGTAAATATGATTTCAAATTCCCAGATAATTATGATACCGGGAGGTTTTAGTGCAGGTGATGAACCTGATGGTTCAGGTAAATTTATAGCTGCTTTCTTTAGAAATCCGAGAATAAAAGAAGAAGTTATGAATTTGCTTAAAAACAAAGATGGTCTTATGTTAGGTATCTGTAATGGTTTCCAAGCTCTTATCAAATTAGGTTTAGTGCCATATGGTGAAATAAGAGATATGGACGATAGCAGCCCTACACTTACATTTAATAATATAGGACGTCATATATCATGTTTGGTTAATACGAAGATAATTTCAAATAAATCTCCATGGCTTGCAGGAGTAAATACGGGAGATGTTCATACAATAGCTGTTTCTCATGGTGAGGGAAGATTTGTAGCATCTGCTGATATTGTTAAAGGACTTATTGAAAATGGTCAGGTAGCGACACAGTATGTAGATGCTGATGGAAATCCTACTTATGATATAGCATATAACCCTAATGGTTCAATGTATGCAATAGAAGGTATTACAAGCCCTGATGGAAGAGTATTAGGAAAAATGGGACATTCAGAACGTATTGGAAACTTCCTTTACAAAAATGTTCCAGGAGAAAAAGACCAAAAGATATTTGAATCAGGAGTAAAATATTTTAAATAATAAAATAATTTGATTTTTAAACCCTTGAAATTGTTAAATGTTTGGCAATTTTGAGGGTTTTTGTAAAGGAGTAAGTAGATATGACACTTACACAATTAAAATATGTAATTATGGTTACA
>CAZQDT010000056.1:0-11653 GCA_964592005.1 uncultured Eubacteriales bacterium | reverse complement strand
GTAAGAACTTACAATATCTCGATATGGGTATGTTTGTTCATATTTTGAGTGGCAGCATTTTTATGACAAATATTGTACATGACAAAAATTATATTTCAAAACAGAAAAAATTATATTTTTTATTAAGTTTTTTTTCTGCTATTGTACTTGTTACATTTTATATAGTATATAAAGTATTTTTTCCAAAGATACATTTAATCCTTGCATTTGCTGCTTTATGTTCAATACCTTTGGCACAGTTCGCTATACGTTTTTCGTTGTTTTGGGGGATTAATGACTGTAACGAAAAAATAGCCGACGAAATTTCTACTTTATCAGAAAATTGCTTAATAATAAACAATGCACTGATTACTAATGGAAAAAATAATGTATTTATAGACAATATAATTATTTCAAAAAGCAATATAATATGTATAATAAATCCAGATTGTAAAGCCTCAAAAGGGCATTCAGAACTTATTACTTCATTGATTGAAAGTAAGAGAATAGCCTTTAATCTTTATACAATAAATGTAAATGAATATTCTTTAGACAAAATAAAAAAGCATATCTCCCATATTGACTTTGATACAGAAGATATACTTTCTATATTAAAAGGCTTTCTTATTTAATTCTAGTGATGATGTCCACAGCTGCATTCGTGGTCATGATGGTGTTCGTGACCACAATTACATTCATGATTATGATGATGGTCATGGTCACAGTCGCACTCATGTTCAAAAAATCCTTCTTCTTCCATAATATTGCCAATTCCATTCATAGCCAAAATTCTACTTTCCACTGATGAACCTACTGTCATAGCTACTCTCAAATAATCCATTAGTTTATCTTTGTCCCAAGGACATGTTATAAGTCCCATAAAATTCTGCATACAAACTTTTCTTTCTTTTGCACTTAATTGTGTCATCTTAACTCTTAAATCTTCAATAAGTTCTTCAATCTTTTGTTTCAAATATTCTTTACTTACCGGTGTATCTTCTAAACTTTCTTCAAAAAGATAACTTTGTAAACTTTGTTGTTCATAATTTGTCAAAAAATCATTTAACTGTCTTAAACTTTCAAGTTCCTCATCTTCAAATTCTTCATCATCATATTTTTCCATTTTCTTAATACATTTTTCATCAAAAGCTTCTTTTTGGTCAGAAACTTCACCTAAATGATTATTTAATAATTCTGTAAGAGTTTCTGTATATATTTCTTTATCTTCCTGTGAAGTTTCAGAATTTAAAATCATTTTACAAGTATTGTATAAATCTACATATACCGGATTAGTACCTGCTATATATTCCATATCAATACCTGTTGTCAGGATTGCAGAAATATAATTAAGGTCATGGAATAAATTATCTAAATATTCATAAATTTGAAATAATGTATCATTAAGTTCGTTTGCTTGTTCTATAAAAATTTCAAATTCTGCCTCAGTCAACTCTTTTTGAAGTTTTTCAATATATTCTCTCATTAGTTTAGAAACTTCTGGAAATAATTCCACACATTCTTTATTTAAAAATGGATTAAATTCTCTTTTTAACACATCAATATATTTGTCTAAAGAAATTTCTAAAAATTCTTCTTCATATCTTTCAAAAGCTTCTCTTATATAATCAAAAAATCTTTCTTTTGTAAGACTCATAGGAATATATGATATAATTTTAGATATTTTTGATTTTTCTTCTATTTCATCATCTGTATCTAAAAAATCTTCACAATCCTCAAAAAATTCCTCAAAATCAAAATTATCTGCATCATTATTTTTAATGTATATTTTTGTTTCTGCTGCTTTCATATAAAATAAGAGCATTTTATATTCTTCTAAATATGAATTAAAAATTTCTCCTATTGAAAGCAACTCTTTTTTGTAATTTTTAACATTTTTGTCTATATTAATTCTTTCTTCCATATCAAGAGATATAATTTCTTCCAAATCCATAGTTGTTTGTTTTACAAAATTTACAATTTTTAAAATTCTTTCATCTGTAACTTTAAATTTTAAATTAAGCTCTCCACTCTCATAATCGCAACTATCTTGCAAAAGTGATAAATAAAAAAATATCAATTTACTTCCTACAGCATTAGAGATAAGTTTGTTTAATTCTTTTTCATAATTATTCATAAAATACTTCCTTTCATTAAAATGTTACTTTATTCTATAACAATTTCATACTATCCGTCAAGCAATAGAAAAATATTAACTTATTTAATTTTAATGCCGATAATTATAGTAATAAAACCTCTAAAAGGCAGGCGATTATTATGATTAGAACTTTAATTGCAGACACCGATAAAACCAACTGCAAAAATTATAAAAATTATATTGAAGAATATTATCCTGAATTTGAAGTAATCGGAGATGTTTCTTCTTCTAAAGAAATTTATTCTATACTTCAGACAAAAAATATTGACTTAATTATATGTGATATGCAGCTTGAAGATATTACAGCCTACCAGCTTTTTATAAATTTAAACAACAATTTCCCTGATGTAAAAATGATTTTCTGTCTTTCTTTCAGTGAAATTGAATATGGAAAAAAAGCTGTTGCCGATGGACTTATCAGTTATATTTTAAAGCCTGTAAAACCTAATACTCTTGAAAAAGCCTTAATTGAAACTCTTGATACAATGGAAGAAATTCAAAAACAAAAACAAGCACACAACCTTCTTATGTCACAATATAATGAACATTTACCTGTATTTGAAGACCGTTTTTTAATAAATCTCATACATGGTCACATCGAAAATGAAGGAGAAATATTAAGGACTTTCAGATATTTTAATATGAATATCAAACCTAAATTTACTGTTTGCATTATAAAAATAGACAATTATAAAACTATTTCTCTTACATTAGATGAAAGAGAAAAACAAATATTTATTTTTTCAATATTAGACTGCATAAAAAAATATTTAAAAGAGAACGGAAAAGGAATTGCTTTCATAAATCATTTTAACTCAATAACTGTTATCTTGGGTTCATGCGAAGAACTTCCACATACTATTGATATTTGTAATGAAATAAAGGAAAAAATTAACAAAGAAGAAAATACAAGTGTTACAATAGGTGTAGGAAAAAGTTATTCAAATGCGTCTGAAATATCAATATCATACAAACAGGCAAAAGCCGCCTTAAGATATGATTATAGAATGGGAATTGGAAGTGTCATACCTATCGAGTATGTTGAACCTGAAAACCATATAACTTATCGTTTCCCACTAAAAAAAGAAGAATTACTTGTATATACAATAGTAGTAGGAGATTATGAAAAATCTGTTAAACTTCTTGATGAAATTTTTGAAGCTCTGAAAAAATGTGGTAAATTACCAGAAAAGTTATTGCCTAAAATTGTACTTGACATTTTGGTATCAGTAAATAGATATGCCAGTGAACAAAACCTTTCTGTAAACGAAAGTTTCTCCAAAATCTTTTCTGTAAATTTAATATCCCAAAAGGACACTATTGAAGAAGCTTATGAATATTTAAAAAGTTCTATTAAAGTTTTATGTGAAAATATAGACAAAAGTAGAAAAGAAAATGATAATAAACTTTTTGAAAGCGGTCAGAAATATACAGATACTTATTTCTTTATGCCTATTTCTTTAAATAAAGCTGCACAATATGCAAATACAACACCTGAATATTTAAATGAATTATTTCTTAAAAAAACTGGAAAAACTTTTTATGAATATTCAGTTCTTGTAAGAATTGAAAAAGCCAAATACTTTATACTTGAAACAGACCTTTCAGATAAAGATATTGCCAAAAAAGTTGGTTATGATGATGCCCATCATTTTGCAAGAGTATTTTTTACTTATGAGCATCAAAGTCTGGAAAGTTTTCGTAAAAAAAATAAGTAATATAATTCAAGCAATGAGAAGTGTAAATTAAAATTTTATATATGACTGTTGAAAGCTTGCTTTCATAAAGGCATTGTATAAAATTTTTATTTATAGGGCGAATGCCCTATACTCATATTTTTGTAGAGAAATATACATAATTTAACAAAAATATGAGTAACACTTTTTAATATGAAAACATTTGCGGTTTGAGCAAAATTTTTGTTTCCTTTAATATAGAGGGACTTTCATAATAAGCCCCTCTATTGCAACATTCAAATCGGCAATTAATTTTCACAATCTTGCTTAACAGCATTTTTATCATATTCTAAAATATCTCCTGGCTGACAGTGTAATACTTCACAAATTGCTTCTAATGTAGAAAACCTTATAGCACTAATTTTACCAGTTTTTATTTTAGAAAGGTTTACATTTGAAACTCCGACTTTTTCCGATAATTCATTCAAAGATATTTTTCTATCTGCCATAACTCTATCTAAACGTAAAATAATTTTACCCATATAATTACCTCTCTATTATAATGTTTCATCATGTTCTTGCTGAAGTTCACATCCATATTCAAAAATCATAGACATTAACCATATAATACCTGTTCCAACAATTCCCGTAAAATCAATTCCAATTGTACTTTCATCTATACATGAAATCACTAAAAAGAAAATTGCTATCTTTTTAATTCTTTCTACGTGCTTAAATTCAAAAGGAGTATCTGCTTCACTTATATCCGAAAATATCATTCTTGCCTGTTCTAAAAGTCTTTCTGTAAAAATCAAATTAACTGCTATTGAAACAAAAACAAAAATTTTTTCCCAAACTTCCATTTCTCCGCCTCTATTTCCCCAGTCAAAAGGACTATGAAGAACAACATTTCCATTTAACACCAACAAATCCGCATCTCCAGCTATCATATACCAGCCTATCGCCACAAATAATATTACTATTGCAACAATACAAATGGTTTTTGCAACTTTAACAAGAGTGTTTAAAACACCACTCACTTTTTTAATTCTTTCCTTTACATTTTTTCTTTCTTTTAAATCTTCCATTACAAAATCCTCCCTTTTTTGTATTTTATTTGTTTTGCTTTCTACATAAGTTACTATAACATCATTTTTTATGTTTGTCAACATTTTTTTAATGTTTATCATTAAATTTTTAATCTTTTTATATTTAAGTTCTTCCAACAAGGTTTTTTCTTTAAACATATTTTATAAATCTTCTTGTATTTTGAACGAAATAAGGTTAAACTTAATATTAAAATAAATTGAAAAGGAGAATTTTATGTACAAGCTTTTAAAAACCGAGGGACGTGCTAAAAGAGGAGAATTTATAACTCCTCATGGTACTATTCAAACACCAGTATTTATGAATGTTGGCACTGCTGCTGCTATCAAGGGAGCAGTTTCTACTATGGATTTAAAGGATATAAAATGTCAGGTTGAACTTTCCAATACTTACCATTTACATGTAAGACCTGGTGATAAAGTAATTAAAAAACTTGGGGGACTCCACAAATTTATGAACTGGGATAGACCAATTCTTACTGATTCTGGTGGATTTCAAGTGTTTTCCCTGACTTCTTTAAGAAAAATAAAAGAAGAAGGTGTCTATTTTTCTTCTCATCTAGCTGGACGAAAAATTTTTATGGGTCCAGAAGAAAGTATGCAAATACAGTCAAATATTGCTTCTACAATCGCTATGGCATTCGATGAATGTATACCTTATCCTGCCACTGAAGAATATGTTCAAAATTCAGTAGACAGAACTACTAGATGGCTTAAACGCTGTATCGCTGAAATGAACAGACTTAACTCTCTTGAAGATACTATAAACAAACAGCAAATGTTATTTGGTATAAATCAGGGAGGAACTTATGAAAAAATACGTATAGAACATGCCAAAATAATTTCTGACTTAGATTTGCCGGGATATTCTATCGGAGGTCTTGCCGTAGGGGAAACACATGCTGAAATGTACAGAATACTCGAAGAGGTAATTCCTTATTTACCACAAAATAAACCTACTTACCTTATGGGAGTAGGAACTCCTGAAAACATTTTGGAAGCAGTAGAAAGAGGTGTAGATTTCTTTGATTGTGTACTTCCTGCACGAAATGGTCGCCATGCCAATGTTTATACAAATATTGGTAAATTAAATCTTATGAATGCAAAATACGAATTTGATGATACCCCTATCGACCATGAATGTCATTGCCCAGCTTGTCAACATTATACCAAAGCATATATAAGACACTTATTTAAAGCCAAAGAAATGTTAGCTATGAGATTATGTGTACTTCATAATTTATACTTCTTTAACAATATGATGGAAGAAATAAGAAATGCTTTAGATAATGGAAATTTCGCAGAATACAAGAAAAATAAACTTGAAGGCTTTAAAATAGCCGAAAACTAATATTTCTCTTATATATGAAGATATAATAAAGTTTGAAAGGAAGATTTTATGTCTGGTTCAATATATGGTAAAAATTTTCAAATATCTACTTGGGGAGAGTCCCACGGAAAAGCTCTTGGAGTTGTAATAGATGGTTGTCCTGCCGGCATTTCTCTATGTGAAGAAGATATTCAAATAGACTTAGATAAACGTAAACCCGGAAGTTCAAAATTTTCTACTCCCCGCAAAGAGGCTGATGCCGTAGAAATTCTTTCAGGAGTTTTTGAAGGGAAAACCACAGGTACTCCTATTTCCTTAATAATCTATAATACTAATCAGCATTCTAAAGATTATTCGCAGATTGCTCAATATTATCGTCCTGGACATGCTGACTATACATATGATATGAAATATGGTTTCAGAGATTACAGAGGCGGAGGCCGTTCTTCTGCTAGAGAAACTGCTGCTCGTGTTGCAGCAGGTGCTGTTGCCAAAAAAATATTAAATGCTCTAAACATAAATATTTTAACTTACACTGAAAGCATAGGCAACATTATTGTTGATAAAAACAACTTTAATGTAGAAGAAATCAACAACAATCCTTTATTAATGCCTGACAAAAATGCTTATGAAAAAGCAGCTATTTTTTTAGACGAAAAAAGAGCTGAAGAAAATTCTGTTGGAGGAGTTGTAAAATGTATTGTTTCAGGGATGCCTATCGGCATAGGAGAACCTGTATTTGATAAATTAGATGCTGCTTTAGGAAAAGCTATGTTTTCTATAAACGCTGTCAAAGGTGTTGAATTTGGAAGTGGATTTGAAGCCTCAAAAATGCTCGGTTCTGAAAATAATGATGAATACAAATACATTGATGGAAAAATCGAAAAACTTACAAACAATGCAGGGGGAATACTCGGAGGACTAAGTGATGGCTCAGATATTACTATGCGAATTGCTTTTAAACCTACGCCATCTATTCATAAGACCCAACAAAGTGTAAACAAATCTGGTGAAAATATTAACATAAATATAGAAGGCAGACATGACCCAATCGTTGTACCTCGTGCTGTAATAGTAGTAGAAGCAATGACAGCCATTACTTTAGTTGATTATATTTTACAAGGTATGCTTTCTACAATAGACAATATTAAAAAAATTTATAATAATTAATATCAAAAAATTCTTATTAAATTTAAAACTTGGAGAAACTTAAAATTTCTCCAAGCATTTCCAACAATTAAATCAATATTATTTTTACTATACTTATTTTAAATAATTTTATACCAATTCTGCATTCCATACATCTACATCATTATCCTGAAATACTTCTTTAAGACGTTTATGAACATATTCTTTACTTATTCCTTTTTTCAAAATTACTTGTAAAAATCCTCCGCCGCCTGCACCGCATACCAAACGCCCATCTATCATATCTTCAATACTGCTGAAAATTTGGTCTATCAAAGTATTTGTGCTTCCTAAATCTACTTTTTTAGAAAGCTCCCAATGGTAATCCAATAATTTTGCAAAATCATCTATATGACCTCTTTCAAGTTCAAATTTCATCAATGCGGCTACTTTCTGAATTTCATTCAATGCAAAAAGACTGTTAGGTTCATTTCCTACATAGTTTCCTACCACATCTCGTAAAAGATTTCTTGCAAGTCGCCTTTGACCTGTATATATAAGTACAAAACGCTCGTTAAGCTCTTTTTTAGTTTCTTCAGATATTTCTAAATGCTGAACTTTTACCTGTTGCCTTAATCCCGGTAAAGTTGTAATATATTTTATACCTTTACTTAATCCGCCAACTTGGTCTTGCCAACCGCCTCCTGTTGCCATAATCTGCTCCATACAAAGTACATGACTATATAAATCATCTTCTGTATACTGTATTCCCATAAACTCAAATATAGCTTTTACACAAGCTCCTGAAAGAATACTGCTTGTACCAAGACCACTTCCTTTTGGAACATTTGTCACCTCAGAATTCATTTTGAACCCTCCGCCAAGTCTGACAAGTATATCTTTCAAATTTCCACCCTGCGATGGTATAACCCCACAGGCAATCAATGCTGCTTTTTGAAGTGCAAATGAATCATATGGGTCACCTGTTTTTTGCAATATTTCAATACTATCAAATTCACCATAAACATCCATATCTTTACTTTCAAAAACTATTTTATACTCATCAAGTTTCTCTAATGTCACTTCAACCGGCATTTCTCCATTAAGCAGTATAGCAGCATTCAAAACAGTTCCACCATGCTCATTACAGTATGGAGGAGTATCACTCCAACCACCACCCCAATTTACACGTAATGGAAGCTTAACAATATGTTTATCTGTAATTATTTTACAATTTTCATTATATTTTAAACTATCAACAGTACCTTCTAATATAGTTTTTTGAATTGTCTTAAAACATTGGGCAATATGTTTCTCCCCTTCTACTCCGCCAATAGCTGTTCCAATATAGTAATGAAGACGCATTGCTTTACTAAAATCTGCCTGCTTCAAATGTTTTTCCAACCATTCAAGCTGAATTTTCGTAAGTTTATATTCACTATTTTCTATATGCAATACATTTTTTGCCTTTTCTGCTGATACACCACAATGAATAAGTTTTTCTAGCTTATCCATACATACCAATTCTTTCATACGCTTGTCCCATGCAATAATTGCATACTGGTCAGCATCATTAAAACCTGAACAAAGAGATTTACGTAAAGATTTACGCCATATTTCAACATCACCTTTTCCAAGTGACATTTCATATATATTCAAAGCAGCCCTAACCGCTTCACTTATAGTATCACACTCTGGATATAATTTTGCTGTCCAAAGAATATGTGAAGTTTCATTTTCTGTATCCCACAACTCAGTTTCAGGAATATTATTTTTTTGCATAAAATCAGCCAATGTGCTTTCAAAAAATGAACAATTTTCTATATTTGACTTTGGATTATCATTTATGCCATAAATACGTGCTACAAATTTTCCATCTTTTTGCTTTAAACCATGCAAAACAATATTAGATGGAATCACTTCATCTTTAATATCTACGTAAGAAAGAAGTACATTGTCACCAACAACTGCTTTTCTGTGTACATAACTTACTTCCAAATAACAATTTTCACCAATAATCGTTTCATCAGACAAAACGCTGTTGTATCCAGCAAGTTCATTTTTTGAACAATTTTTATCAATAATATTATTGATACTGCTACCAACCTGACTATTCCAGCCCAATACTTCATAAGATTTAATTTCTTCGGACATAAGTTTCATAATTTCTTTCGTTGTTCCAAAATGAATAAATTTTGCCGGTGCAAGTCTCAAAAGCTTCATTTTATATTTATGAAGTACATTCCAAACTTCAGTACGTGCTTTTATAAGTTCTTCACAATAATCTCCCTCCGGCTTTTCTTTGTAAAAATTTTCAAGAGTTGCCTCTGTTGCCAATGGATATAAAAAATCACCATATAATGAAAGTCTTACCGTTTCATTAACATAATTGTTGAATTTTTCTTCACTATATATACCATCAGTACTTATAAGACTATAAAGTGATTTCAACATATCGGTTGAAAAAATCACCGCACCAGTATCAATATCCACCGCATTGTGTTCATTTACAGCATTCTGTTCTTTAAGAGATTTAACTGTCTGCTTATGAAGGAATTTTCTCACATATCCATCTTCACCACGCAAAAATACTCCATGATTTTTACCTGTTTCTACATCTTCCTTAAACGAAATTGCCGCTGCTCCATTTCCTGAATAATCAATCTGTAAAGGATTAAATAACAGTAAAACATCTCCCGAAAGCAAAAGCATTCCTTCTCTTATACGAGAAGATACTGAACTCATAGAAATAATAAACTCATCAAATATTGTAGATATACGTCCATCTGGGAGTTCATGTGGTACAGGCGAAAAAAGTTTTCCAAGTGCTGAATATTGTGGCACACGCTTAGAATCTCCACCTGAATGAATAACAAGTATCCTCAAATTTGAAAAATTAACATTATTTTCATTATACAAATTTCGTCTATGTTTTGCTATATATTTAATTACTCCAAGTGTTGCACCTCCTGAACCTACCCTTTTTCCCTCAGGGTCGGAAACAACTGCAAAATGAGTATGTTTAGAAAGTAAACCTGCTTTTTCCCTCTCATCTATTTGCAAACGAAAACCCTCTGCCTGCTGTTCATTAGAGGCAGTAAGTATAATATAATCCCACACTGGAAAAGTATAGGAATTTAAAGAACGAATATAATCATTCCACGTATCTTTATATGATTGTGTTAAAAATAAAGTGGATTGCATTTCCATATATTCATATTCCTCCAATTCAACATTTATTTTTATTTAAAAAACGCTGCTCAACAATTATAAAAACTGATGGCAGCGAAAAATTAAAATAAAATTTTTTTATTCATAAATAGGATATTTATCTGTAAGAGCTTTAACTCTCTTAGCTGCTTCTTCTTTGTTTGCTTCAAAATCTGCAAGCGTAATATTTATAATATCTGCTACTTCAACCATATCAGCCTCTTTAAATCCCCTTGATGTAACGGCTGGTGAACCTAAACGAATACCACTTGTAACAAATGGTTTTTCAGGGTCAAATGGTATAGCATTTTTATTACAAGTAATACCAACTGCATCTAAAAGTTTCTCTGTTTCTTTTCCTGTAATTCCTTTACTTCTTAAATCTACAAGCATTAAGTGATTATCTGTACCACCTGAAACAAGGTTAAAGCCTCTCTCAAGAAGTGCATCTGCCAATGCTTTTGCATTCTTTACAACCTGTGTTTGGTATTCCTTATATTCTGGAGAAAGTGCCTCTTTAAAACTTACTGCCTTAGCCGCAATAACGTGCATTAAAGGACCTCCTTGTATTCCAGGAAATACTGCCTTATTTATAAGCTTAGCCAATTCTTCGTCATTAGTAAGAATCATACCACCTCTTGGACCTCTAAGTGTTTTATGTGTAGTAGTTGTGGTAATATGTGCATATGGTACAGGGCTTGGATGAAGTCCTGCCGCTACAAGACCTGCAATATGTGCCATATCTACCATAAAATATGCTCCTACTTCATCAGCTATTTCCCTAAATTTTGCAAAATCTATTATTCTAGGATATGCACTGGCACCTGCAATTATAAGCTTTGGTTTCTCAGCTAATGCCATTGCTCTTACTTTATCATAATCTATTGTTCCTGTTTCTTCTTCTACACCATAAGATACTATTTCATAATGTTTTCCAGACACTGCCACAGGACTTCCATGAGTTAAATGTCCTCCATGTGCAAGACTCATACCCATCACTTTATCCCCAGGATTAAGAAGTGCAAAAAATACTGCAAAGTTAGCCTGTGCTCCTGAATGTGGCTGAACA
>CAZQDT010000055.1:0-11662 GCA_964592005.1 uncultured Eubacteriales bacterium | reverse complement strand
AAAATTGCAATACAGATAAGACCAATAGGTCCACAACCCTGAACTACCACTCTGCTGTTAAATCTAAGTATTCCTGTTGATTTTGCTCTTTCTACCGCATGAACTAAAACTGCACATGGCTCGATTAAAATTCTGCTGTAAAGGTCTAAATCACTTACATTAAATACTGTTGAACCACCACGAATTACTATGTAATCTGAAAACCATCCGTTTAAATGAATATCATCATCTGGAAGTAATCCATATACATCTGCTCCACCTACATTTTGCTTATTAAGGTCAAACATTGTAATATCTGGATTATCTTTGAAAATCATACAAGTAACTACTTTGTCACCAAGTGCTAAAGGTTTTCCTGCACTATCTTTCTTTACATTTTTACCTATCTTAACGATTTCTCCTGTACCCTCATGTCCTAATACTACTGGTATTAAGCTGAATGGGTCATTTTTAAATTCATGAGCATCTGTACCACAGATACCACAACCTTCTACTTTAACAAGAATATCATCATCTCCTATTTCAGGAATATCATATTCTTTTATATCAAAATGTTTAAGTGCTGTAAGCATAGCAACTCTTGCTTTCTTAGGTATACCTGCTGATGCTGGTGATACATTAGCCGCTGGTGCTGTTGCTGTCATTCCTTGAAGCACTTGTTTTACTATTTCTTCAATATTTACTGAATTAACGTCCATTTCTGTTTTCCTCCTTGTTGAATTAATGCACTATCTAATACAGAAAGCATCTGCCATTACGCAACGTCTTCTCTTTGTAAATGTACTTGCTGAAGTAAGTCCTTCACCTGTTCTACTTGCTATTGTAAATGTACAGAAACCTTCTCCGCCAAAACCTAATGCTGCATATGAAGGAGCATTCTTTACAAATATAGCTGTATCTATTTCTTTTCCATAACGTGTAAGATTTTCTATATTCTTGGAGTGCATATGTGCTGAATGACGATTTCCATGTTCAAGCCATACAGCTTTTTCAATACCGTCGTTTACATCTTTTGCTCTTACTATACCAAGTATAGGCATCATAAGTTCTTCTGCTATAAGCGGATGCTCTTTTTCACCCTCAAATATAATACAACGAATATTTTCAGGTGCATCTACACCTATCATCTTTAATAATGTACGTGCATCTCTACCAACACATTTTCTGTTAAGAGTTCTCTTTCCATTTTTCTCAACAAATACTGTATTGACAAGTTTTTCCTGTTCATCTTTACTTGCTACATAACAGCCATTTTCTATCATATAGAACATAAGCTCATCAAGTATTTTTTCTACTGCAACCACTTCTTTTTCAGCTATACATGGAAGATTATTATCAAATGTACAACCATTTACAATGTCTGCTGCTGCTTTTCTTATATCTGCTGTTTCATCTACAAGTGCCGGTGGATTTCCTGCTCCTGCTCCGATACCTCTCTTTCCTGATGAAAGAACTGTTGTAACAACCCCAGGACCTCCTGTTGCAACAATAAGAGGAATATTTGGATGTTTTAACATTATATTACTTGTGTCCATTGTAGGTTTAACTACTGAAACTGCTATGTTAGCAGGTCCGCCTGCTTCTAAAGAAGCTTCATTTACAAGCTGTACTGCAAAATTTGAAACTTTTATTGCCGCTGGGTGAGGATTAAATACCACAGTATTTCCTCCTGCCAACATACCTATTGAATTACAAAGTATTGTTTCACTAGGATTTGTACAAGGTGTTATAGCCCCTATAACTCCAAAAGGTCCCATCTCTATAAGAGTAAGTCCTCTATCACCTGACCATGCAGTTGTAACGATATCTTCTGTACCAGGTGTCTTTTCAGCTAAAAGCTGATGTTTAAGTATTTTATGTCCAACATTTCCCATTCCTGTTTCTTCAACGCCCATCTCTGCAAAAAGCTGTGCATTTTCAATAGTTTTTCTTCTTATGTTGGAAATTATTTTTTCTCTGAAATCCATAGGCATTTTCTGAATAACTTTCTGTGCCTGTTTTGCAGCTTCTATTGCCTCATTCATATCTTCAAATATACCAAGCTGTTTTTGAGCTGCTTGTTGAGGTTTTTCCTGCATTTTTGCCATAATTTCTCTTACTATGGCTTGTACCTCTGTTTCATTTACTGCCACGTCGCTACCTCCTTTAACAAATCTGCACCATATTTGGCAAGTTCTGCATCTTGTTCTTCCGTTCCTCCACTTATACCAAGACCCCCTATTACAGTATCTTGATATATGAGAGGCTCTCCACCGCCAAATATAACTATTTTTCCGTCATTTGTAAATTGTATTCCATAAAGAGGTTGATTTGGCTGACTAAGAACTTTTAATTCCATAGTGGAAATTTTAAGTGCCGCTGCTGTATAAGCTTTATTTCGTGCTATATCAAAGCTTGCTATGTAAGAATTATCCATACAGTGTATTGTTATCGGATTAGCCCCTTTATCTGTAATGGCTATAACCGCATTTACTCCCATATGTAAAGCTTTTTGTTCTATTTTTTCCATAAGCTTTTTAGCTAATGTCAAATTTATGTCAGTCAGTTTATTTTTTTCAACTTTAACAACCTCTGTAACAACATTTTTTATTATTTCCGTCAATTCATCATTCGATATATTATTTTTATATACCATACGATTAATTCCTTTTTATTGGATTATTTTAAACCTAACTGCTCCATAACTTTCTTTGTAATTTCTGCTACCATATCAGCTGACGCATCTTTTGTACCATGTGAACAATTTCCACCACATGTATGGCAACTTGGTTTACCTGCTTGTACATTAGGGCAAAGGTTAGCTGGATGTTTTCCTGTCATACCAAACTGTCTTCTGATTTCATATAATCTTTGAACCTGCTCTTCTGATAATTCCTTTGGTCCACCTAATTGTCTTGATAAGAATAATAATTGAGCATAAAATTCTACTGATTCCATTTTGTGGTATGCATTTAAAAGAGAATCTGAATAAGCTAATGCACCATGGTTTTCAAGAAGAACTGCATCAAAATACTGTAAATGTTCTGATACTGCATCTGGAATTTCTTCTGTTGAAGGTGTACCATATTTAGCAATAGGAACGCAACCAAGTGCTATAACTGCTTCAGGCATAATAGGTTGTGTCAAAGGAATACCTGCGATAGCAAAAGCTGTTGCATACATTGGATGAGCATGTACAACTGATTTTACGTCTGGTCTTTCTTTGTAAACTCTCATGTGCATTTTAATTTCTGAAGATGGTTTAAATCCATCATTAGCCTGAAGTACATTACCATTTGCATCTACTTTACAGATAAAATCAGGTGTCATAAATCCTTTACTTACTCCAGTAGGTGTACATAAAAATTCATTTTCTCCTACTTTAACAGAAATGTTACCATCATTTGAAGCTACCATTCCTCTGTCATAAATTCTTTTACCAATTTCACAAATTTGTTTTTTGATTTCATATTCATTTACTGCCATTTAAAATTCCTCCTTAAAGATTGTTAAATTTTTGTTTTTATGTTGTTTGTTTTGGTTTTGATTGTGTTTTGATATTATTGTATCATTTTTCTTAAATATAGTCAACAATTACAATAATCGCATAAGCATAAAAATCTTACAAATTATTCGTCATTTTTTGTATATTATTGATATATTACATAAAAAATCATATGTCAATATTACTCAACATCTGTCATTTTGCCCTATTTTTCCACTTCATTTTGTTCATTTTTAAGATTATGTTCGTGTTTTAGTTTGTTTTTATTTTAAAAAGTCTTCTCTTATAGGCGAAAATATATCTAACAGTCTTCCCTTTTCTGATAAAAGCTTGCAATTATGTAATATATTGGTAGGCATATAAATCATATCTCCTGTCTTCACAACCTTTATTTCTCCACCTACATTAAATTCAAACTCCCCCTCAAGACAATATGTCATCTGCTCATGAATATGTGTATGAGGTGCTGAAATACAGCCATTTTCAAAATAAACCTCTACCGACATAAGTTTTCCATCATATGCTTTTATCCTGCGGTAACACTTTCCTTCTTCCACTACTTCCAATGTTGTATCTTTTTCAAAGTAAAAATTTGACATAAAATTCCTCCTCGGTATTCAATTATTTTCTACATATTTAATCTAACATAAATTTTTCATAAAGTATACAAATGCATTAATTTTTTTGATATAATTTAATGTTAAAGGAAACAAAATTTCTGCTCAAGTCGTAGAAGATTTCATACTAAATAAATAGAAATTAGAAAGGAGCAACTTTATGCAATCTAAAACTCTCGGCATTCTCGCCCATGTAGATGCTGGAAAAACCACTCTTACAGAAGCCATTTTGTACGAAACAGGGGCAATTCGCACACAAGGCAGAGTTGACCATAAAAACACTTTTTTAGATACCTATGAACTCGAAAAATCAAGAGGTATAACTATATTTTCAAAACAAGCCACTTTTAAAATAGAAAACACTAATTATTATCTTGTAGATACTCCTGGACATATTGACTTTTCAGCTGAGATGGAAAGGGCACTTTCAATTATGGACTACGCCATACTTGTAATAAGTGCTGTCGATTTAGTGCAAAGTCATACCGAAACTATATGGAATATTTTGAAAGATTATAAAGTACCTGTATTTATATTTGTAAATAAAATCGACCGCTGTGAATTTTCAAAAGAATTTATAATATCGCAACTGCAAAAAAATTTTTCCCCTGCCTGCATTGATTTTACTTCTGATAAAGAAAACTTAAAAGAAAATCTTGCCATGGCAGATGATATGCTTGCTCAATACTTTTTTGAAAATGAACCTAGCGAAGAAAAATGGCTTTTTCAAATAAAATCTCAAATTTCAAAGCGTCTATTATTTCCTTGCTTCTTTGGCTCTGCATTGTACAATCAAGGAATTAAAGATTTTATTACAGGATTTCACACTCTTACTGAGAATCAAAATTATAAAAAGGAATTTCAAGCAAAAGTTTACAAAATTCTACACGATGAGCCAAAAAACCATTTAACTTTTATGAAAATTACGGGCGGAAATCTTAAAGTAAAAGACATTATTGGAGAAGAAAAAATAAATCAAATACGTATTTATAATGGCAACAAATTTACGACCGTAAACGAAGTATCCGCTGGGGAAATATGTGCTGTTACAGGACTTAATAATACTTTTGCAGGCGAAATACTGGGAAATAATTTTCACCCTACCAAATTTCAACTAGAACCATCTCTTAGTTCTAAAGTAATTCTTTCTCCACAAGATGACCCTGTCATAGTTCTTTCATATTTTAAATTACTTGAAGAGGAAGAACCTGAACTTCATGTGTCTTGGAACGAAACTTTGAAAGAAATACAAATAAATATTATGGGAAAAATTCAGCTTGAAATTTTAAAAGAAAGAATTAAAGAACGTTTTAACTTAAATGTAGATTTTGGAGATTGTAAAATTTTGTATAAAGAAACAATTAAAGACAGTGTTATAGGATATGGACATTTTGAACCATTAAGACATTATGCCGAGGTCCACTTAAAACTCGAACCGATTGACATAGGAAACGGAATTGTCTTTGATAATATCTGTAAAACCGATGTTTTAGACAAAAATTATCAAAATCTCATACTTACTCATCCTGCCGAAAAAGAATTTAAAGGAATTTTAACAGGCTCTCCTCTTACAGATGTAAAAATCACTTTACTTACAGGCCGTTCACATATAAAACATACCGAAGGTGGAGATTTTAGAGAAGCCACTTATAGAGCAGTAAGACAGGGCTTAGAAAAAGCCGAGAATATTTTACTTGAACCTTTTTATGAATTTAAAATAGAAATTCCTTCAGAATATGTAGGACGTGCTATGTCCGATATCCAAAAACTTTATGGAGAATTTCTGCCACCTGTTATTAATGAAGATACCGCAATCATTACAGGCAATGGACCTGTTGCTACTTTTATGAATTATCCTATGGAAGTAAATATTTACACAAAAGGAAAAGGACGTATATTTTGTAAAAGCATAGGATATAAACCATGCCATAATACCGAAGAAGTTATTAAAAATATCAATTATGATAAAAATAGCGATATAGATAATGTTTCATCTTCCGTATTCTGCTCTCATGGTGCTGGATTTAGCGTAAAATGGAATGAAGTAGAAAAATATATTCATATCAAAGAATAAGCTATCCCCCACAACACAGGGGATAGCTTTCTCTTTTTAAATCTACTTAATCAATTTTTATTTTACTGAATTAACTATAATATCAAATATTAATTTTCCTACTTTTTTACCTTCTTTATAATAATACAATATAACATCTTTGAAAGTTGCAGGATATTCTTCTGCTGCTTCTTTCGTCAAAACAACTTCATTTGTAATATCAGAATTATTCTCTTCAACTTCTTTATCTGACATTTTAAGAACATAATCATTAGAATTAGCTGTTAATGTAATATCTAATTTATTTTCCGGATTTACTTTTATTGTTACTGAAGGAGTTCCATATACCCAATCATATACGATTTCATCAGCTTTTACATAATTACCATTTGCATATACATATTCGCTTACCGATGATATTTGTCCTTCATATTTATTTGTTGTTACATAAAAACTCAAATCATTTTCTGTTACATAAGCTGAGAAAGTATTTGTAGTAAAATCATATTTATTGATATTTGCACCACTTACTCTAACTTCAGAAATATCCAATAAAGGACTAACCTTTAATACCACTTCTTTACCATTTTGTACATAAGAATCCATTTCTACTTCTTTACCATCTACATATAAAGTTCCTATATTGGTATATACTCTATAACTACTATCCAATGATGAATTATCATAATACTCAACAGGATAAATTCTTATTAAAGAATATATGTTACTTTCTGTATAGTCACTTACTCTAACTCTATTCCCATCAAATTCTATATCAATATCCTTTTCATTAAGAAGTATTTTTGATATTTCAGGTTTATTTAGAATAAGCTTTTCTATAATCTCTGCATAATTTTCATCAGTTATACTATAAGAAATATTCATATTTCTTATTATGCTAATTAAATTATTTATTATTGTATTGCTTGAAGTCATCTTTAATGATAATGAGGCAATATAGCTATCCACATATTCATTTGATTTTTCTGGAAGTATTGTAATTAAACATTTTCCTTCTTCCAATTTTCCTATGCTTGAAGCCGCCGACATTGAACAGCTTAAATTTGGATACTTATCTGATACTGCTGTTATTTCTACTTTTTTGCCTTTGTCAAATACAGCAACCCCATCTAAACTATAAGTATAGTCATTGCCTTTTACCATATCAAACGATACACTTTCAAAAGTTCCTTTTGTTTCTTTTCCAGTTTCATCATAAACAGTATAAGATAACTCATCTGCAAATTTTAAATTTGAAACTCTTACCAGATATTTATCCTTAGCTGTAACAGCCACAAAGCTAACTGATCCGCTTGAACCTTCCATTTCAGCTATTTCAGGTGTAACATATGTAGTTGTATATGCTCTTCTTAAATTCATAATTACTGCTTCTGCATTACCATTTTCATCTTTTAAAGTACTTATGCCTATATTAAGCCCTTTATATTTATTATCAGATTTTATCTTAGCTTCTAATGCTTCAAACTCTGTATATATAGCATTTACATCTAAAGTATCTGCTACATATTTTGTTTTAATAGTATTCAAATCCGCTAATATCTCTTTAGACTCCTCTGAGTATATAGATAATTTACTAGATGTATTTGAATTTCGAGCTGTTATATAAATATATTGCTTACCTCCATCTACTGTAACTTCTACATTCTGTTTAGCCGCCTCATCTATTATATCCTGAATTTGTGCTGTAACCCATCTAACAGCATCTGCATCTGTTTCATAATCTGCTGCATTCAATACAATGTTTTTAGCTTTTATTTTATTTATAACTTCTGACAATACTTCACTTACAGTATTCTCATTTCCCAATGTAACATAATCTACCACTCCATTATAACTTACATTAAGCATAACTATCTGATTATTAAGTCTTTCATATACTACTTCTACTCCACTTGGTAAATTTACTCCTGCAATTTTTCTGCTAATTTCTTCTTCAGACATTTCTCTCATTAAACCAAGCTGTTCTAACTGTAATACTGCTATTTCTAACGGTTTATAATAATTATATGAATATGAAACACTAAATGACAAATTTTTGCCATCTACATAAGCAGAAAATACATTTGTATCAAAGTTATACTGATTTATATAAGAACCCGTTGCATAGAAATTTCTTATATTATAAAGTGGCGAAAATTTAACTACTACTTCTTTTCCATCTGCTACATATCCTTCTTTTCCTATGGATACACCATCTACTAAATATTCATAATCAATATTAGCAATTGCTTTTACATAATACTTTCCTTCTATTGGAACAATATTATCTAATGAAACCGTTGTAGAATATGATGTAATATAATCATAACCTTCAAAACCAACATAATTTCTCAATGCTATTGTAGCTTCTCTATCTGTAAGCAATGAAATATATATTATTTCCAAATCCTTATTAGTTTCTCCTAATTTTTCTACTATTACAGAGCGTAACTTTTCATCTACCGCATCTATTTTCTTCTGAATATCTTCAGCCTTTTCAGTTTCACTCCATGTAATATTACTTATTTCAGATTTATATGCCTCTATAACTTCCTTCATTTCTTTTGAACGAATTATTGCTCTTGATAAAATTGATGAATACTCAGAACGTTTAATTCTTACCAAAACACCAATACAACCATTTTCATTTAATTTATATGTAATTTCAGACTCTGTATTAGCCAATATACCTGCTATTTCTTCTTGACTTTCTATTGCATTTTTTACATTCTCTAAAGCATTTTCATCATACATACTGAAATCTAAATCCATAGCATTTATAATTCTTGTTATTCTACTTGTAGCACTGGTTCTCGACATACTTATTCCTGCAAAATTACTTAATTCATTTGATTTATCTGCTGATATTGTAAATACATACGAACCATCTTCTGTTATATCTGATTTGTCAGCCACAGACAATGTACAACTATTTATTATATATGCACTCGTTTCTTTAGGGTCTACTGTAATTTCTGCTTTTTTACCTTTTTCTACCACCGCATAACTATTAATTGTACTCCAATTATTTCCAAAATTATGTGTTACATCTTTTGTAGCTATTTTTTCCACAGTGCCATCTTCATTGTATACTGCTACATATGTATCTGCATAAGTATTTACAACACTTCTTACTACATACTTACCCTTACTTACTATATATTTATAAGACGATGAACTAGTACTTCCACCTCTCTCTACATCATTTAAACTAACTTTAGTAGTTACATGTCTGTTATTTATAACCATTATAACTGCTGATATGCTACCATCATCATCTTCAAGTTTGCTAATACCTATGTTAATACCATAATACTTATCTTTATTGGCAAGAACTTTATCTTCAACCGCTTCAAATTTACTATATATTTCTTCATAAATTTCATTTGTCAATTCTACATCTTCATAATTTGACACTATTTCATTTAATGCACTGCTTATTTCATTATATTCTTGAGAATAAAGATTTCTTGATAATTTATATGTACCACCATTTACCACTATACTTACTCTTTGTTTTCCACCAGAAACCGTCACTGCTACACCTTGTTCTTCCGCTTCAGCCGTAATATCCGCAAGTTTTGCTCTGATTGCTCTTACAGCTTCATTATGCCAAGCATAATCTTCTGCTTTTAATATTATTTTCATTTCTTTTATTTGTGCATAAATATTATCTACTACTTCTGTATTATCTTTTACTGATATAACTACACTATCTGTGGACTCTCCACATTTAATAGTAATTATAGCAAATTTATATGCAGATATTGTAAATTCTACTGTTACTCCTTCTGGCAATTCTAACGCATTTACTTTAGATTTTATTTCAGATGTCGTCATAGACATACTAAGATTTAAATCTTCTATAAGTTTCTTAGCTTCTGTCAGTTTAGTCTCACTGTCGTCTTCGTTCTTATCTTCATTGTCTTCATCTTCATTACTTTCTTCATCTTTTTTATCATCGTCTTTATTATCTGTTTTACTATCATCTTTTGTATCTACTTCAATACCTTCAGATGTTTCTATTTTTGTACCCTCTGTTTCTACCTTTACATCTTCCGCTTTAATTTCCGCTTCCTTAACTTCTCCATCACCTTTTATATTAAGACCTGAAGCTTCTTTTGTGGTATCTACTTTTTCTATCTTTCCTTCTACTTTAAGTTCTGTATTGGCTGCTGTCACCGTTACATTTGCAACCACTGCACTTTCAGCAACTTCTACTTTTGCTTCTTTAGCCTCTACTTTAACATTGTTTATAGTACCATTCAAATTAAGCTTTGCACCTTCAGCATTTTTATCTACTGATATATTTTCTACTTTTGCACTCTTGTCTAATACAAGTTTTACTTCTGGCACTTTTACTTCTATATTTCCAATCTGTGCATTTAATGCTGTTACCTGTGCATTAGATGTATTTAATTCTACCGAGCCAATTTTTCCTGTAACTATAACATCATCTTTACCATCATTTATATAAATAACATTTACTTCTGAAGTTTCTGCTACTGCTACTCTTACACTTCCATCAACTTTAGCAACTACTACTTTTGCAGCAGAACTCTTTCCTAAGATATGTATAGAATTTTCTCCGCCACCTTTTACTATTAAATTTCCAAGTACAGTTACGTCCTCTAAATATAAATCGCCTTCTCCTACACCCTCAGCTATGATCAAATCTCCTGCTATTATCTTATTTTTCAATGTAACATTAGGTGTATTTACTACTACTGTACCTTCAATAGTAAGCTTAACATCATTTACTCCTGCCTGATTATACAAAGTTTCAAGCATATTATCTATGATTGTAATAGCTTCTGCTCTTGTAAGCTTGTCCTGTGGTGCAAATGTTCCGTCTGGCTTTCCATTTATATAACCTTTCTGTGTAAGTGCTACTACATATGGCATTGCCCAGCTTGAAATCTTTGAATTATCCTTAAAGCTTGTCTTTCCCTCGGCTGCATCTACTGAAAACGCTTTCGCTAATAATACTGCTGCCTGTTCTCTTGTAATATTGTCTTTTGGATTTACATTGCCGTTTCCATCTCCGTTCATTACTCCTGCATTGTAAATCTTAAGTATTGAATCTGTATAATAATTTCGGTCCAAATCTTTAAAATCATTCTTTGCAGATGTCTGATAGTTCATTATTCTGTCGATTATTACTGCCATTTCTCCTCTAGTGATTGAACTGTCAGGATTAAATTTTCCTTCATATCCGTTTACTATTCCATAGTTACTCCATTTGTCAATCTGTTTATTTGCCCAGTGATTATTGGTATCTGTAAATCCCGCTCCCAATGCTGGCACTGAATTTAAAACCATTGCCGAAGTCACTGCTGCCACCGCAAATTTTTTTCTTAAAAATTTGTTTTTCATCTCACAAAACTCTCCTTTTCTCCCTTTAATCCAATTGAACAATGCTTTAAAAATTTTCAAATGTTATCCACAAAAAATTTTATTTCCCCAAGCTTTATCCACATTATTCAACTATCTTTCCACATTTTACCC
>CAZQDT010000054.1:0-11739 GCA_964592005.1 uncultured Eubacteriales bacterium | reverse complement strand
AGAATTTTCTATAAAAAAATCTAAAATTAAATAGAAAAATTTGGAGTTTGTTAATATTTAAGAAATAAATTTACTTGAACTGTAAATATTTTGGAATTAGATTGAATTATTTTAAAAATATATTTGATTATTATAAAAAAAGGTGTATACTTAAATGGGATAAATACTAGCAAAAAAAGAGGAGGATTTAAAACTTAGGGGAAAAGAAATATTATAATACAAGATAAATAAATTAAGGGTGGAGAAAATGGTATTTAGTAAAATTAAAAATAAAATGGTTTATTTAATTTTTGGAATTTTAATTTTAGCAATAATTTTAGTGTCATTTTGCACTATAAAATTGAATAATGCTAATAATCTTATTTCAAATATTCTTTTAAATGATTATTCAACTAATCAGGATATAGTAAATAATTATCTTAATAGTATGAATAAAACGTATATATTGTTATTAGTGTCTATTGTAATTATTACATTTATGATATTTATTTTGGGAATTATAGTAATAGTTCAAAACAAACAGACAGCTAAGGAAGTGGCAGAAGCGAGTTTTACAGATAGTTTTACACATCTTTCAAATGAACTTGGTTTTTATGATAAAGCATCAAAACTCTTAGAAAATTCAAAAGGGAAAAGTTATGCAATAGTAGAAATATCTGTAAATAATTTGAAATTTATTGATAATAAATTTAATTATAATACAACTGAAGAAGAAATAATATGTTGTATTGCAAATGTTTTACAGGAAATATGCGGTGAAAACGGAATTGTAGCAAGAATAAGTACAGGAAATTTTGTTATTATGCTGGAAAATAAAGAAAAACTGGCAGATAGTATTATGAAAGAAATTTTATCTAGTATAGAAAAACTTTTTGGAGAAAGAATTTCAAGAACAATAAAGCTTTCAGCAGGATATTATATATTTTTGGATATAAAAGATGATGTAAGAAGTGCTGCAAGTAAAGCAAGTGTTGCTTTGGATTATGCCAAAAAAATACAGACTACAAATATTAAAGAATATGATGAAGAATTATTTAATTATTATTTAAGAATAAAAGAGATAGAAAGTAATCAACAATATGCTTTGGAAAATGGGGAATTTAAAGTGTATTTTCAGCCTAAGTTTGATTTGCAGAAAGATTGTATCTGTGGAGCAGAAGCTTTGGTAAGATGGTATTCTGAAAAATTAGGATTTTTACAGCCTAGTAGATTTATCCCTATTTTTGAAGAAAATGGATTTATTGAAAAGGTAGATTTTTATGTTTTAGAAGAGGTATGCAAGCATATTAAAAAGAAAATAGATGCAGATGAAACAGTAATTAAAATTTCTGTAAATCAGTCAAGGGTAACTATGCTGAGTGAAAATTATATAGACAATATAAAAAAAATGATTGAAAAATATAAGATACCTGTTGAGGCGATAGATTTTGAAATTACAGAAAGTTTGTTTATAGGAGATTATAGGGTTATTTTAGAAATTCTTTCTCAACTTAAAAACATAGGAATATCAATATCAATGGATGATTTTGGTTCAGGATATTCTTCATTAAATCTTTTAAAAGAAATGCCAATAGACAATTTAAAGATAGATAAAGTTTTCTTAGATGAATCGAATTTTTCAAAAGAAGGACGTATTATTATAAAAAGTGTGATTGGAATGGCGAAAGAGTTAGATATAAAAGTAATATGTGAAGGTGTTGAAACTAAAGAGCAGGTTAATTTCCTGAAAAATATTTCCTGTGAAGTAGCACAGGGATATTATTATGATAAACCTATACCAGCAGGAGATTTTGAAGAAAAATTTAAAGCTGGACAATATAATGCAGTTTAGGCTATTGAAGAAATTCATTTAAAAATATTTACAGGGGAAATGATATCGTTGTACCTGTATTATATAATTACAATATAGCAATAGTTAAAAATAACTATTGTAAAATTATAAGGAGGAAAGTAAAAAATGAAAAATGCCAACAAAGTAATAGCATTATTTTTAGCATTATCAATGCTTACAGCTTGTGGAAATCAGGCACAAACTGACTCACCAACAATAACATCAAGTACTACACAAGCAACGACTCAAGTTTCTGTTGAAGCGACAACTTCTTCTAATGAAGTTGATAAGCTAGAAACATCTGAAATTAAAACAGCTGAATTAAAGTTTGATATTTCCAAATACATAGCTTCAGATAAAAGACTTTTATCGGTAGCTGAAAATAGAAAGAAAGAAAAAGGTGTTGTGCAAATTTTTGGACAAGAAAAAGAAACTCTTGAAGAAAATCAAAAACTTGTTGAAAATCTTGAGTTTACAACACGTCAAATGGAAAATCTTGACCGTGGATTAGTTGCAGTAAATAATGGAAATGGTAATTTTGTTTCTTGGAGATGGCTTGGAAGTGAATCTGCTTCTGTAAAATATAATTTGTACAGAGATGGTGAAAAAATTAATGCTTATCCTTTAAATATTACAAATTATACAGATACTCTTGGTACAAATGATAGTAAATATCAAGTTTCAGCAATAGTTAATGGTGTTGAACAGGAAAAATGTGAAGCCGTTACTGTATGGGCAGAGGGTTACAAAGAAATTCAATTAGTAAATAGACCTATTGCAGTTGAAAAAGACGGTACTCCCAAAGAAGGTGTTGTATATACACCTAATGATATAAGTACTGGTGATTTAGATGGTGATGGAGAATTAGAACTTGTTTTAAAATGGGATCCATCAGATGCTAAAGATAATTCACAAAAAGGAATGACCTCTCCTGTTATTTTAGATGCTTATAAATTAGATGGTACATTTATGTGGAGAATTAATTTGGGTTACAATATCAGAGCAGGTGCACATTACACACAATTTATGGTATATGACTTAGATGGTGATGGAAAAGCTGAAATAGTTTGTAAAACAGCAAATGGTACGACAGATGCAATTGGAACAGTTATAGGAGATGCAAATGCTGACTATCGTAATGATGGTTCAAAAAATAGCAAGCTTTTAGGAACTGTACTTGAAGGTCCTGAATATCTTACAGTATTTGAAGGTGCTACTGGAAAAATTTTAGATACAGTTGATTATGAAGTAGCTAGAGGAAATACTAATGATTGGGGCGATAATTATGGTAATCGTTCAGAAAGATATCTTGCTTGTGTTGCATATTTGAATGGGGTTACTCCTAGTGTAGTAATGTGTAGAGGTTATTATGCTCGTTCATCTATGGTTGCATATGACTTTAAAAATGGAAAACTTCAGAAATTATGGACATTTGATACAAATGATGATGGAAATGGAACTTTTAGAAGTCAAGGTAATCACAGTGTTACAGTAGCAGATGTAGACATGGACGGAAAAGATGAAATTATTTATGGTTCTGCGGTTATAGATGATGACGGAAAACCTGTATATTCTACTGGATTAGGTCATGGAGATGCACAACATACAGGAGATTTAATTCCAGACAGACCAGGACTTGAAGTGTATTCTGTTCATGAAGATAAAAATTCAGCTTTTGGTATGGAAATGCGTGATGCAAGAACAGGTGAAATTTTATGGGGTTCATATGAAAATTCAGACGTAGGACGTGGTGTTTCTGATGATATAGACCCTAATTATTCTGGTGCTGAAAGCTGGGCATCTGGTAAGATGGTTGCGGCTGATGGTACTGTAATTTTTGAAAATCCTACTATTTCAAGTAATTTCCTTATTTATTGGGATGGAGATTTAGGTAGAGAAATACAAGATGGTAACCATATAGATAAATGGGTAAGTGAGAAAAATACAACAAAAGTTCTTGAACTTTATAAAGATTATACAACAGCTAATGGAACAAAATCAACACCTGGCTTGACTTGTGATTTATTAGGTGATTGGCGTGAAGAAACAGTATTATTTAAAAATGATGGTAATTCTATAACAATATTTACAACAACAATACCTACGGATTATAAACTTTATACATTAATGAATGATTCACAATATCGTACATATATTGCAACTCAAAATGTTGCATATAATCAGCCAGCACATACTGGGTACTATCTAGGATTTGAAACAGAAGCAGTTCCTGTTCCTCGTGTAAAATGGACAGAAAATGGAAAAGAAATTACAAATCCGGATTTGGCAAATGGCATAAAATATTATTCTATTGATGCATTAAAGAGAGATGAAAGTGTTGCTTTAGTCATTAATAATAATTATGCTTTAGTTAATGACAATATGCAGCGTGTGGATTCAGAAGATAATAAAGTTGCACCTTATTTAAGCGGGCTTGAAACATTTGTACCTATATCATTTGTTTCAGAAGCCTTTGGAGTAGAAGTATCAGCAGAAAAAGGAAGTAAAACAATCAAAATAGATGGAAAAGAATATACTCTTTCAGCACCAGCAGAACTCACAGAAGAAAAAATTTGTGTTCCATTAAAGAGTGTAGCAGAAGCACTTGGAAAAACAATGATTTTTGATTCTACTGGACTTGTTTATGTAAGTGATAATACTGAAAAACCTGAACAGTCAATAATAAACAATTTTGTAAACATAATCAAAAATTATGTAGAACCTGAAGATTTATCTTCAAATACAACAATATCTACTGAAGCAGCACGTGCAAGAAGAATAGAAGTAGTAGGTGTAACTGCTTCAAGTGATGACGGGAATGTTGCAGCAGGGGCAGTTGATAATGATTTTGAAACTAGATGGAATGCTTGGGATGACAATGCACTTTTGACTATTGACTTTGGACAGTCAACCGACATTGCAGCAATAGCCGCTACTTTCTTTAAAGGAAATGAAAGATTTTATTATTTTGATATTCAAGTTTCAAATGATGGACAAAATTGGGAAACTGTATTAGAGGCTCAAGAAAGCCCTGTTACAGTAGATAAAGAATTAGCAATATTTAAATTCCCTGAAGTTAAAAATGCACGTTATATACAATATGTAGGTCATAATAGTTCCGCAAATAACGCAAACAATATCTGGGAATTAATGGTTTTGAGTCCTGAAAAATAGTATAACTAATAGGTGCCGAGAAATCGACACCTATTTTTACTATATCAATTAAAGACATAAAAGTATTTTTAAAATAAATTTTTAAAATGAAAATTAAAAATCTATCTTGCAAAGAACATTTATAGAACAGTATATAAAAATAAGAAAAATGTTAAGATTAATTACAAGAAAGAATAATAAGATTTAGGGAAAATTATTGTTGTAAAAAATTATATTTACAGTTATAATAAATGTGTAAGTTTTATAATTAGTAAATTTTAGTTATCAGATTGTAGAAGAATCTGAAACTCAGTCAGGGATTACGAAGAATGTAGAAAAAGTATCGGATGATTTGTTGTCTATAAATATTGATAAATAAAATTTTGAGGTATGCAGCAACCTATAAAGTTATTGCATACCTTTTTAAATAAGAAATAGAAATTTATGGTTTTAGCATTGTATTTAGATAAATATTAAACTTGATTGAAGAGGTGTAAAAATGAAAATAGTTGTACTTGAAAGTGAAGCAGTGGGAAAAGATATCTCATGGGAAAGTCTTAAAAAATTTGGAGAACTTACTTGTTATGCAGTGACAGAAGAAAGTAAAATAGCAGAAAGGGTAAAAGATGCGGATATCGTAGTTCTCAATAAATGTGTAATAAATGAAAAGACTTTGGGAGAAGCTAAAAACGTAAAGCTTATTTGTGAAGCAGCGACAGGTTATAATAATATTGATATTGATTATTGTAAAAAAAGAAGAATTGTTGTTGCAAATGTAAAAGGATATTCTACCGACAGTGTAGCACAGCATACATTTGCAATGCTTTTATATGTATACGAAAAATTGACATATTATGATAATTTTGTTAAAAGTGGCAAATATGCGGAATATTCACAGTTTACTCATTTAGATGTTCCGTTTAATGAACTAAAAGGTAAGATATGGGGAATAACAGGGCTTGGGAATATTGGTAGAAAAGTAGCTGAAATAGCAGAAGTTTTTGGTTGCAAAGTTATTTATCATTCAGCATCAGGTTTAAAATATGATGTAAAATATAGATGTGTAGATTTTGAAAAATTGCTTTCAGAAAGTGATATAATTTCAGTGCATTGTCCATTAAATTCAAAAACCGAAAATCTTTTTTCATATAAAGAATTTGCTAAGATGAAAAAAACAGCAGTTTTAATAAATACAGCGAGAGGTCCGATAGTAAATAATAATGATTTAGCGAGAGCACTTGAAGAAAACCTTATTGCGGGTGCAGGTATAGATGTATTTGAAAAAGAACCAATAACGCAAGATAATCCTCTTTGGAAAATTAAGGATAGTACAAAACTTATAACTACTCCTCATATAGCTTGGGGAGCAGTAGAAGCGAGAACTTTGCTTGTGGAGGAAGTAGCTGCTAATATAGAAGCATTCCTTAAAGGAGAGAGTAGAAATATAGTAGTTTAATCGTTTTTTATTTCAATTACAACAAGTGGGTTTGGATTTGCTTATGACAAAGGGGGACAAATTATGAAAGATTATGTATTAGATAGTGTTATGGGATTTGTAGTTGGAGATGCTTTTGGAGTGCCAGTAGAATTTGAAACTAGAGAAAAATTAAAAAATAGTCCTGTAATAGATATGAGAGAATATGGAACTTATAATCAGCCTAAAGGGACATGGTCAGATGATAGTACAATGGTTTTAGCTACAATGGAAAGCATTTGCGAAAGGCGGAATATAGATTATAAAGATATGATGGAAAAATTTACAAATTGGTTTTTGCATGGAGAGTATACTCCATATGGAGAACTTTTTGACATAGGAAATGCTACAAGTAGGGCTATTATAAAATATGGGAAAGGTTACCAGCCTTTAGATTGTGGAGATGCTTCTTTTTACAGTAATGGAAATGGTTCACTGATGAGAATTTTACCGGTAGCATTGTATTTTAATAAATCTAAAAATAATTTTGAGGCTTTGAAAATAGTGCATGAAGTGTCTTGTCTTACTCATGCAAATCCAATAAGTCATATTGCTTGTGGCATTTATTATTTTATTGTAAAAAATGTAATTAAATATAAAGAATTAAATTCAATTTCAGAAATTTTAGAAAAAAGTATAAAAGAAGCTTTTGATGAATATGAACAAAATAATTTATATGGTAAAATTTTTGTTGAGGGTTTACAGGCTTATGAACGTTTAAAAAATTTTGAAAAATTTAAAAACTTATCAGAAAGTGAAATAAAAAGTACAGGTTATGTAGTAGATAGTTTAGAGGCGGCAATCTGGTGTGTATCTTCTGCTAATTCATATGCAGAATGTATAAAAAAAGCTGTAAACTTAGGAAATGATACAGATACAATAGCTGCTATTGCGGGCGGTATAGCAGGTTGTTATTATGGTTATTCAGAAATCCCAAAACAATGGATTGAATGTATTGCTAAAAGAGAATGGATACAGAATTTATGTGAAAGGTTTGAAAAATTTAGTTAAATAAACAAAAAATCATATATATATTATATTTAAATACAATTTTAATTTTTATGCAGATTTTAGTAAATTTATATTGAAATAAATTATTTAATATCGTAAAATAATTATGTAATGTAAAATTTGCGTTGAAAATATAAAAGAATGAGAGGTAAGATTATGACATCAGATGAAAGAATAATTAAAACTATTCCAGCAGGTAAATTGGGAATAGTTGCAATGAAAAGCTGTGCTGATTTAGGTGCAAAGATTAATGACTACTTGGTTAGCTGGAGAAGAGAAAAAGAAGATGAGCATAAAACAACAATAGCTTTTGCAGGATATGAAAGAGATTCTTATCTTATTTCAGCGGATTGTCCAAGATTTGCTTCAGGTGAAGGGAAAGGTATGGTTAAAGAATCTGTAAGAGGTACAGACTTGTATATTTTGTTAGATGTGCTGAATTACAGTATTACATATCCTTCTTATGGAAGAGAATGTTCTTTATCACCAGATGAGCATTATGCGGATTTAAAAAGGATTATTGCGGCAGCCACAGGAAAGGCAAATAGAATTAATGTTATTATGCCGTTTTTATATGAAGGTCGACAGCATAAGCGTTCTTCAAGAGAATCATTAGACTGTGCATTGGCTTTACAAGAATTGGCAAATATGGGAGTTGCTAATATTATTACTTTTGATGCACATGACCCAAGAGTACAAAATGCTATTCCTTTGACAAGTTTTGAAAGTGTACCAGCGACATATCAAATAATTAAGGCATTGTTGAAATCAGTAGATGATTTAGTAATAGATAAAGAAAATCTTATGGTTATAAGTCCTGATGAGGGTGGTATGGGAAGGTCTATATACTATGCTTCTGTTTTAGGTCTTGATTTAGGTATGTTTTATAAAAGACGTGATTATACTACTATTGTAAATGGCCGCAATCCGATAGTATCACATGAATTTTTGGGTTCATCGGTTGAAGGTAAAGATGTATTGATTATAGATGATATGATTTCTTCAGGTGATAGTATGCTTGATGTTGCTAAGGAGTTAAAACGTCGTAAAGCAAGACGTATTTTTGTGGGAGCAACATTTGGATTATTTACAAATGGTTTAGAAGCTTTTGATAAATATTATGAAGAAGGACTTATTGATAGAGTAATTACTACAAATCTTACTTATCGTGCTCCAGAACTTCTTACAAAACCTTATTATGCAGAAGCTGATATGAGTAAATATATTGCATTACTGATAGATAGTCTTAATCATAATACATCTATAAGTGATTTACTTGACCCTGCAAACAGAATTCATAATGCGGTTAATAGATATAATAAAGAGCATGGAAGATAGGCAGAATTAAAATACTGGCAAGGAAGGGGATTATTTTTGAATGAAGTAAAGCTTAGTTTAATAATTCCGGTATATAATGTCGAAAGTTATATATATAAATGTTTGGAGTCTGCTATAAATCAGACTATGCGTGAAATAGAGATAATAATTGTAAATGATGGTTCTACTGATTTGAGTGAAACTATAATTACAGAATTTATTCAAAAAGATGACAGAATAGTATATATCAGTCAGCATAATCAAGGATTAAGCTGTGCAAGAAATGCTGGTATTAAAAGAGCTAAAGGAGAATATATTGCTTTTTTAGACAGTGATGATTGGATTGAGCCGACTTTTCTTGAAGATATGTATAATCAGGCAATAATTACAAATTCTGACATAGTTATGTGCAATTATTCAAGGGTTTTTGAAAAAACAGGCAAAATTTCACCAGTACACAGAAATATTAAAGATACTATTTTCTCAAGTGAAGAAGCAGTTCATAAAATTATATTAGATATTTCAATACAAAATTATGCTTGGGATAAAATTTATAGAAAAAAACTTTTTATAGATAATAATGTATTTTATCCTATGAAAATGTATTATGAAGATATGCCGACTACTTTTAGATTGTTTTTTTATGCCAATCAGATAGCATATGTAGACAAATCTTTGTATAATTATCTTCAAAGAGATAATAGTATTACAAGAAGCTTTGGAGATAAGCATATCAATGACATTATACACGCATTATATCTTATGAAGGATTTTATGTTAGATAATGGAATATATTTGAAATATCAGAAAGAATATAAATTTTTTTGCACAAAAAACCTTATATTCTTTACTCATAATATTCTTACAAAATATAAATCAGACAAATATACAATTAAAGAGGCTATAAAATTTCTGTCAAGCCAGATAAATATGCTGAGTAAAGATGTTGTAATTTTAGAATAACTTAAAAACGCTTTTATTTCTGTTAAACAGATAAGTAAAAGCGTTTTTTAATATCCAATATTGAAACATTAATGGTCTAAATAAAAATTTTGTTCTCTTAAACATTAATATATATTGACAATTTGAATTTTAGAATGTATATTATTCATATGGGATAGGTATGAATAATATTTTGGGAGGATTTTGAGAATGAAAATATCAACTAAAGGAAGATATGCGTTAAGATTAATGTTAGACTTGGCAGTTAATTACGAAAATAAGCCTATAACTATAAAAGACATTGCATCTAGGCAACAAATATCTGATAAATATTTAGAGCAGATAATAGCTATTTTGAACAAAGCTGGTTTTGTAAAGAGTGTTAGAGGTGCATCTGGAGGCTATTCTTTAAAAAGAGAACCCGAAGAATATACGGTAGGAATGATACTTAGACAGACAGAAGGTGATTTAGCTCCAGTAAGCTGTGTTGGAGCTGAACGTGAAAAATGTCCGAATGAAGAAATTTGTACTACAATTGAAATTTGGCAAAGATTGGATAAAGCTATAAATGATGTGGTTGACAATATTACTTTAGCGGATTTGGTAAAATGGCATAATGAAAAGACGACAGCAGATATAAAATAGGGAGATGTTGAAAGTGACAGATAAAAAGGTACTTACAATTCAGGATATATCGTGTATAGGACAATGTTCTCTTACAGTAGCACTTCCAATTATTTCAGCTTGTGGTGTAGAAACGATTGTACTACCATCAGCAGTTTTGTCTTCTCATACTGGAGGCTTTAAAGGATATACTTTCAGAGATTTGACTGACGATATTCCTGAAATTCAAAAACACTGGATGAATGAAAATTTAAAATTTGACTGCATTTATACAGGTTATTTGGGAAATATAAGACAGATAGATTATGTATCTGATTTGATGAAAGTTGTTTTGACAGATAAAGCAGTTAAAATTGTCGACCCGGCTATGGCTGATAATGGAAAACTTTATTATGGATTTGATGAAAATTTTGTTCAAAAAATGGCGGAATTATGTAGCAAGGCAGATATAATTTTACCAAATATTACAGAGGCTTCCATAATAACAAAAAATGAATATATATCAGGTCTTCATTCAGAAGAATATATTTTAAAATTATTGAAATCTCTTGCTGAAAAAGGGACAAAGAAGATTATTTTAAAAGGTATATCTTATAAGGAAAATGAACTTGGAATTGCAGTATATGATTGTTTAAAAGATAATTTAAAGTATTTTTTTACTGAGAGAATAGATAAAAGTTCTCATGGTACAGGTGATTGTTTTGCAGCAGCTTTTACAGGGGCATTAATGCAAGGAAAAACTCTTATGGAAGCTGTAAAAATTGCAGCAGATTTTGTTTCAAAAGCTATACTTTTTACTATTGATGATAAAAGTCATTGGTATGGTGTGAAATTTGAAAGAGCTTTACCAATGCTTATTAAAGAATTAAATTGTTAGATTATGTGTTAAGATTTTGTTAAGATTGGGTAAAAAATCTTAAAAATACTGTTAAAAAAGCCGAAAATTGAGATTTAATTAATAAAAGGTTGATTAATTGACTATTCGTATGTTAAAATGTTAAAAAAGTTTGAAAATATTTTTGGTATATCATTGCTTGAGGAATAATCTGAATTATAAAATGCCAAAGAGGATATTTTTAGTGTATGCCGTAAAATTACGGAAGGGTAAAAGGAGAGATTGACACTTAGTGCAAAAATATATAAGATAGCAGAGAGCTATCTTAAAATTTTAATTCCTGCTATAAATGCAAACAGGTTATTTTGACGAGAAACATGATATGCGATAATTCAAACTGACAAATATATAAGCTTTCAGTTGAGTCGTATAAGTGTTTTGCTTTAACAATGCGAAGTGGTGCTAGAAAAGCTTGTGTGTAAAATGTATAGGAGGATTTTTTATGCAAGAAAATAAGAAAGAATTCAAACCGTATATAAGTGCGGATAAGGT
>CAZQDT010000053.1:0-11795 GCA_964592005.1 uncultured Eubacteriales bacterium | reverse complement strand
GAGCCGTCAATTATTTATGACGGCTTAATTATTTTATTCATTAAAAAATTCTCTACATATATTGTTAAATTCTCTGGCATTTTCCACATTAGGTAAAAGTTTCGTCTGGTCAAATATTGCATATTCAATGCTTGGATTAATATTTTTTATTAATTCAAGATTACTTAGAGGATTTATTACTGAATTTTTTCCCCAGACTATATATAAAGGTATGGTTACCTTTGATAAGGCGTTTTCTATATTTACATTCATATAATTATTCCAAAATGAAGCCATAGCATATTTGGAATTTGAACTATGAACAGAATAATAATATTCCTTTAAAATATCATCCGTAATTATGGCATTATCAAAAAATATTTTTTCTGATAATGTCATTTTTAAATTTTTCTTAGAAGTTATAAAATTGAAAATAGATGTTCCTAAATAAGGTGATGAAATTAAATTACGTTTGATTGAATCTTTTTGAGTAAAACTAGTATTGACTTCACCTATTCCACAAGGAGATATAAGTAAAAGTTTTCTAAAAAATTCAGGTGACAGATTATATGACATTACTGTAAAAGCCGCAGATAAAGAGTTAGCGGCTATGTTTGCCGGTGATTTTATTACATCTGTAATAAAGTCTAATATAAGCTGGGAATATAAGTAAGCAGTATAAACCATATTTGGTTTATCAGATTTTCCAAAACCTATTAAATCTATTGTATAAACTTCAAAATATTTTGAAAGTACATCAGCATTTCTATTCCATTCCCGACTATCAGAACCAATTTCAATACTGTGTATTAATAATAAAGGTTCTCCCTGTCCTTTTACAGTATAATTAATTTTGCCATATTTCCAATCATAATATGTAGAACCTATTTTGGGTGATTTATTTTTGGTATTATGAGATATTAAAAAATTTATAGCGGGTGGAATAGCAATAGCTGAAAGTAAAGTTTTAATTATTAAGTTGTTATTCTTTTTCTTCATAAAAACACCCTTTCGTTAGTATCTTAAATATTAAATTTTATAATATAATTCAATTTGTATCAAATATGAAAACATTTGCGGTTTGAGCAAATTTTTCATTACCTTTAGTATTGAATTATATAATATAATTCAATTTGTATCAAATATGAAAACATTTGCGGTTTGAGCAAATTTTTCATTACCTTTAGTATTGAATTATATAATAAATTTTAGATAAAAATGTATGTAAGTGAACATTAATTGTTATTATTTGGAAGTTTTCCGAAATATAATAACAATGCTTTTTCTGCGTCATTACTATTTTTAGTAAATTTGATATCTGCGATATTAAATATAATACAACCACAATGACCTTTGAATGTTGGAAAACAAATTACTTTTAAGTATGTGTCAATTTCAGGGCTATAATCTATAATTTCGAGAGTTTCGCCATAAAGTGTTGCTCGTGTATAGGCTTGTAGCCATTTTGAATCCATATTAGGAAATACACTGCCAAAAGAATGACCTACTAACTTTTCGAGTGATACTTTTTCGAGTTTTGCCAGTGCGGGATTGCCATAACGAAATATCCAGTCAACAGCTTGAATTTTATCATTAAATATCAGCTCAATGTCAGTAAAAGCAAAAGGTAAACTTTCAAAGCTTTCATAGTATTTTTTATATTCTTCTGGTGTTATGGGTATACCATCTTGATTAAAGTTATTTATAATGCTTTTTTGTATTTTGTGAAATTGTTCAATAATTTGATTTTTTTTACGAATCGTATAAATTAAGGTTTCACCATTATTTAATATAATTTTGTCAGTAATTTCATGAATTGCCATGGCGGAAACTAAACCACCTCGATGTATCTTAATAAAATTATTGCCAAGTGCTTTTTCAATTTCTGTAAAAGTAATTCTTGTCTTATATATTGTACCACCTGTTATATGTATAATTGCATTGTTGCCATTCATAATTACATAAAGAATTGTACTTGTATTAAGTAAAATTTTCTTTTTATTTGAGAGAATTGTTATATATTTTGTTTCTTGCATTCAATCACCTCATTTTTATAATATCATATATTGTTGTTTTTTTAAAGGATTTGTAAACAATTTTTTTATAAGAATATCTGGTATTTAAATATATATGAATTTTTGGAGAAAATAAATTCAAACAAAAAAAGCCTCGACTTAATTATCGAGTCTTTTTATAGGGAAAAATTTATGCACCATAATTTCCATCATAACTTACCATTACAGCAGAAGTTACATTATCTAAACTATTTACTTCATTTACAAAAGAAGTATCTAAATTTTCAAGTCTGAGTTCATAGACAATTTCCATACCATTTCCAGAAACCATTTTAGATTTTATACCAATTTTTTTCATTTTTCTATTTAATAATTCAGTAATTGCGTTTTCGGCAGAATTATCAGAATATCTTACAATCAGTAGATAGGGTATATCATCTTTGATTTTATTTGTCATTACAAGTAAAATTAAGGCAATAAACATTGAACCAATGATTGCGAGAAGTATAAGTCCTGCACCACAAAGAATACCTATTGCAATTGCCCAAAAAAGATAGAAAATATCCATAGGGTCTTTGATAGCGGCTCTAAAACGTACAATAGAAAGAGCACCAACCATACCAAGAGAAAGTACAATATTACTTGTAACACCTGTGATAACAAGGGCTGTAACCATTGTCATAGCGATTAAAGAAATATTGAAAGTCCTTGAATACATCATACCTGAAAAGGTTTTCTTATACACCCAGTAGATAAGTAACCCTAATATAAATGAAACTCCTAATGCAATTATTGTATCTGCTACTGATACATTTGTAGTATTTTCTAAAAAGCTTGATTTAAAAATATCACTGAAATTTACTGTAAGCAACATATTTATTGTTCCTCCTTGAAAGTTTGTTTTATTTGTGAAAATTATCCATATATTCGTGAAAGCATATATTTTGAATTTGTCGTATTTCTTCGATTTCCAAGCTGTACAAGTTTGGCAATATGTTCTGGAATAAAATCATCATATTTAACTTCCAAAACCATATAATGGTCAAAATGAATTGGTACAGTTACCAAATTTTTATTGAATATATCCAGACTGTGCATACCTGTTCTTATATTCATATCAAAAGTAATTCTGACGTTTCCCGCTGAATAAATGTAAACTTCCCGTTCATAATCTACAATTGTTTTCGGTTTAAGGCGTTTTAAGGTCATTTCTGAATAAAGTTCTTGAAGAAGTTTTTCATTGCTGTCTTTAAGCCAGCCTATATCACCATCTATAATTTTTTGTGTCTGTTCACGAGTAATCTTTACTGAATTTTTAAAGCACATACCATTTATTTTACTTTTCTTTTCCAGATTTATAATTTTATCACTACAATTATAAATTCTGATACGATATTTATCTCTGTTATCAAGACCATCTAATTTTTCATAAAGAATTTGGTCATAATCATTATCAAAATAAAGACTTCTTATATGATATTGTCCATTTTCATTTGTGTGAGGGTCTTTATCCATAAATGCCTGTAATTTAGTTCTGAGCATATAATAATCGCCAAGATTAATATGATGTTTAAATTCGTGCCGTCCTTTGTTTTCCAAATTAAATCCTCCTTTCAAATATGTTATTTCTTTGTATGAATTTATAATATACAAATTTTGTGTTAAAGTTATGTAATGAATGTGAACAATCTGTAAATGTTAAATTAAAGTAATTTAAAAAATAAAAAAGATTTCTATGCCATTTGACTGGTATAGAAATCTTATCTATGAAATTAAATTTGTTTATTTTTATATAATATAATTTAATTTGTTTCAAATATGAAAACATTTGCGGATTGAGCAAATTTTTCATTTCCTTTAGTATTGAATTATATAATATAAATACTATATTTTTTACAACAAATGTGTTAAAATAAATAATGAAATGTATAAAAAGTTAATAGGTTTGGCTTTTTATTTTATAAATATTAAAGGGGGTTTTATTTTGTACATTGCAAATGAAAAAAGATATGAAAATATGAAATATGTTCGCTGTGGAAAAAGCGGAATTAAATTGCCAATAGTTTCTTTTGGAATTTGGCAGAATTTTGGCGGTGTAAATGATTTTGAAAATCAAAAAGCTTTAATTAGAGCAGCTTTTGATTTAGGTATTACAAATTTTGATGCTGCCAATAACTATGGTCCTCCAGATGGTTCGGCGGAGGAAAATTTTGGAAGAATACTTGCGTCTGATATGAAACCTTATAGAGATGAAATACTTGTTTCTACTAAAGCAGGTTATTATATGTGGCCCGGTCCTTATGGTGATTGGGGTTCTAAAAAATATTTGGTTGCAAGCCTTGACCAGAGTTTAAAGCGTTTGGGACTTGATTATGTAGATATATTTTATCATCACAGACCTGACCCTAATACTCCTCTTGAAGAAACTATGAGTGCATTATCTCTCATAGTTAAACAAGGAAAAGCTTTATATGTAGGTTTGTCAAATTATAATCTTGAACAGACAAAGGCGGCGGCTAAGCTTCTTAGGGAGATGGGTACGCCTTGTCTTATACATCAGCCTCGTTACAATATGTTTGAAAGAGGTATTGAAAATGGATTATTTGATGTACTTGAAGAAGAGGGCATTGGCTCAATAGGATTTGTTCCATTAGCTCAGGGTATACTTACAAATAAATATTTAAATGGTATTCCGGAAGACTCTAGAGCCGCTAATAAAAACATTAAATTTTTAAATGAAAGTGCAATTACGCCTGAAAAAATAGCAAAAGTTAAAAAACTTACTGAAATTGCTCAAAACAGAGGTCAAAGTCTTGCACAGATGGCTTTAAGCTGGAATTTAAGAGGTGAACGTTTGACTTCTGTACTTATTGGTGCAAGTAAAGTTAAACAGCTTGAAGAAAATGTTGCTATTGTAAATAATCTTGAATTTACACAGGAAGAATTAGATGCAATAGAAAAAATATTAAGTGAATAAATAGTAAAAAGGGGGAATTTTTTATGATAGTTACGACAACACCAAGCATTGAAGGGAAAAGGATAGTAGAATATAAAGGAATAGTATGTGGTGAAGTAGTTACAGGAGTGAATTTTATTAAAGATTTTGCGGCTGGTTTGACTAATTTCTTTGGTGGGCGTTCAGGAAGTTATGAAGAAGAACTTATAGAAGCAAGGCTTAATGCCATAGAAGAATTGAAGCAAAGAGCAAAAAATATGGGAGCCAATGCTGTTGTAGGAGTAGATGTGGACTACGAAGTATTAGGAACTGATAATGGAATGCTTATGGTTTCAGTATCAGGTACAGCAGTAGTTTGTGAATAATATAAAATAGAAAAGTCAAAAGTATATTTAAAAAATTGCTTTTGGCTTTTTTTAAATCATAATATTTGTAGAAAAATTAGAAATTTTGATAATATAGATATTGTTTAAAGTTATAATTAAGTTTATAATCAGTATTGAGCTTGAGTTTTGAAATAATATTTTTTAGCTCAAGCTTATTAAATATTAAGGAGTTGAAAATATGAAATATTTTAATCCGATAATAAGGGGATTTAATCCTGACCCAAGCATATGCAGAGTTGATAATGACTATTATATTGTAACCAGTACATTTGAATATTTTCCGGCAATACCAGTATATCGCAGTACGGATTTGGTAAATTGGGAACAAATAGGAAATTGTATAGAGAGTAAAGAGCAGCTTAACTTTGAAAATGTAATGGTTGAGGGCGGAATGTGGGCTCCTACAATACGTTTTTATGAAGGGAAATTTTATGTTGTGGCTAAATTTAAAGAGTTTGGTAATTTTATTATAAGTTCAGAAAATCCGGCAACAGGTTGGTCAAAGCCGGTTAAAGTTGATATAGAAGGAATAGACCCGTCAATATTTTTTGAAGATGGTAAGGCATATTACTGTACAAATGCAAGAGGAAAAGATGATAAAGAAGCAATATCTCTTGTTGAAATAAATCCTGAAACTGGTGAAATGTTAAGCGAGATAAAGCAGATTTGGCATGGTGCAAGTGAAAATAAACCACAATATTTGGAAGCACCTCATATTTATCATATTGGAAGATGGTATTATATTTGGTGTGCAGAGGGTGGAACAGGCTATAATCATATGATTACTGTTGCAAGAAGCAGCAATATATGGGGACCATATGAAAATTGCCCTAATAATCCTATTTTAACAAATAAAAATAAAGAAGAAAAAGAGGCAAATGTAGCAGGAAGCGGACATGGCGATTTAGTTGAGGATAGTAATGGAAACTGGTGGGTAGTTCATTTGGCAACACGTCCTAATGAAAAATGGTATTCACCTTTAGGCAGAGAAACATTTTTATTGCCAGTTATATGGAAAGACGAATGGCCGGTAATAGGCGATGGTATGTCACATATTGGATGTGAAGCTCCTTTGTGGAATGAACAAAAATTACCTTCAGGCTGGAAAGCTGATTTTAGCAAAATAGGACCACAATGGTTGTTTTTGAGAAATCCGGTAGAAGAAAACTATATATTAAAGCAAAATTATTTGATTTTGAAACCATCAAATATAAAGATATCCGATGAAAAAGGTTCACCTACTTTTATGGCATTGCGTCAGTTTGATATCAGATGTATTTTAAAAGTCCAAATGAGTTTTGAAACTGAAAGAGATGGAGATGAAGCAGGTCTTACAATATATACATCAAATAAATGCTATTTTAGTCTTTATAAAAAGAATGAAAATGGGAAAAATTACATTTTTGCTGATAAAAATACAAAAACTTTTGAACAGGTAAAAGTTGAAATTGAAGAAGGCATTATGAATTTCAAGATAGAATTATATAAAGATAGATATAAATTCTATTGTTCAATAAATGGTAAGGAATATAATTTAGGCGAATTTAAAACTTCGGAAAAAGAAGAAGCCGGAAAAAGTTTTACAGGAGTGCTTATGGGAATGTATGCACAGTGTAATGAAAAAACTAATGCTCAGGCTGAAATTTACAGTTTTGAAGTAGAAAAATTTTGATAATTTTACTTTTTATCACAGAGGGACAGAAACGGTCCCTCTTTTTATATTCCTTTCATCTTTAAGTTTTATTGGTAATATTTTTTCTATACTGTAAAGGTGAACAGCCGCATATATTTTGAAAACTCTGCCAATTTATTATTGATGATAATGTGCAAAATGCACAAAATAATCATAACTGTTCTGTTTTTCTGTGAATTTCCTCTAAATTAGGGTTCAGGTATCTCATAGTTGTTTTGATACTGCTATGCCCAGTTGATTGGTAATTTCTAGAAAAGCAAAGATTCCACTCGATACAGCATTGATAGCATAAAAGTATCTAAGCGTGTGAATTGTAATGTTATAACCTTTCGGACTACATAAGTAGTCTGGTTTAATTTTTCTCCCCTACTGTTATAAATTAGAACAAGAAAACATTAAAAACACATGGGAAAAGATGTATTTAGAAAAGGCTATTGAGGATATTTCAAATAATCTTCTGGTTCGATTGCTTTTATTTCCGATGTAGCATAATCAGAAACATTTCTTGTAACAATGTATTATGCTCCATATGCTTTTGCACATTCCATCTGCAAACAATCTTCAAAATCTGAAAATTCCTCATTTGCAAGTCTTGACAATAATTTTGACTTGTCAATTCCTTCTACATCAAAAATTGAGCATAAATTAGTTAATATCTCTCTGCGTTCCTTTGCAGTAAAATCTTTTCTTAATATGAAAAACATATTAGGAATTGAATGTGCAGCAATACATCCTTTTACTTTACCTTCTACACATGATATAACAACTTCCTTTGCATTTTCAAAATATGGTTCACGTTCAAGCAAATAATCCAATAATACATTTGTGTCAACTAAAATCTTATCTGCCATATTTTTCTTCCCTATAAGAAGCTAATTCTGAATTGTCATCCGTAACAGTTCCTTTTCTGCGTAACAATTCTAATTTTGAAAATGCTTCTTTCCTCTCCGATTTTGCATCATTATATAATCCATTAACACCCTGCATTATTTGAATTATAAATGTTAATTTATCTTCTGGTATTTTTTCCAATTCCATTATTGCACTCTGTCTTAAAGCTGTCATAAACGATATCTCCTTTCATATGCCAATTCCGGCTTTAAATCCACTTTCCACTCAATTAAATTTTGTGGCTGGCATTGTAGCAACTGGAATATGTCCTCAATGGTTTTTGTTGATACACCACCCATTGAAAGAGGTTTTACATTGTCTAATGTCATATCATCAAACAAAATTTTTCTTCCGCATAATTCACATCTCATTTTCAAGTTTTATTGGTAATATTTTTTTCTATACTGTAAAGGTGAACAGCCGCATATTATTTTAAAAACTCTGCCAAAATGTGTAATACTTTCAAAACCACATAATTTAGAAATTTCAGTTACAGATAAATTCGTTGTTTTTAAATATTGTTGTGATTTTTTTATTCTTATACCGTTTAAATATTCTATAATAGAAAATCCTGAATTTTTCTTAAAAAAGGAGCAAAGATAATTTTGGCTATATCCTGTATAATCTGCTATTTTTTGTAACGTTAGATTTTTTTCGTAATTCTCATTTATATATTTCATAATATTTTCTATAATAGTTTGTGAAGGTGTTAAAGGTTCTTTTTTGTCACCATAAATATCTTGTAAACGTGATATTGTTATTAAAATTTCTATTAATTTGATTTTTATCATAGTTTCTTTACCTGTGAAATTATTCTTATATTCATATAAAAGGTTGTTTAAAAGCTCTGACATCATATCTTTATGTTGCGAATTGGGAGAAATTACAATTATATTTTTATCAAAACACTCAAGAAAATTATAATTATTAGAAGAAAAGTCAGAAAGAAACTTATCTTTAAAATCAATTAATATTCTGGAATGCCCGGGTTTATCCCAATCTCCCATGCTGTGAATTTCATATTTTTTAATTAATACGATATCGCCTGCATTTACGCAATAAATTTTATCTGTATAAAAAAATTTGCGTTTTCCTGATATACAAAAATATATTTCATTTACATTATGATAATGAAAAGAAGTCATATTAAAAGGATTTGAACGAGTTTTATACGAAACTCTGAAATCATGCGTAACATTAGAATAATATTCATTTTGTGGTGTCAAAATTAATTTTCCTCCTATCGTAAATTTTATTGAAATCGGATAAATCTTTAAATTAATTATACTATTATTAATCTGAAGATTACAAGAAATTTAACGTAATATTTGTAGAAAAATTGGTTAAATGCGTAATATATATGTAGTTTTAAATCAAATAATAAGTCATAATATAAGAAAGTTAATATACATAACTAAATGAAAGGTTGGGAGGAATTTATATGAAAAGATATTTAAACAAGGCGATAAGTTTGTCATTGAGTGCAACAATGATTATGGGAGTAACAGCTTGCAATAATTCTTCTGAAAATAATACTTCTACTACGAATAGTATTCAGACAAGTATGACACAATCATCGTCAGATGAAAAAATATCTACTACTGAAGCAACCACAGTAAAGGAACTTACCGAAGGTGAAAAATTAGCTGAAGAATATATGGGATTTGTTGAAACACCTATGGATTTAGGAGGACGTACTATAAAGATTTTAAGTACATCTAGTAATTATGGACTGGGTACAGATGAAAATGGAAATCCTAGCAGAGAACATACAAGTAATGCAAAATTATATATGTATGATGGTATGGCATCAATAGAAAAAGATTATAATTGTAAATTTGAATATGAAAAAATAAAAGGTGCAGAAATTGTAAAAGTTTTATTGGCAGCTAAAGCGGCAGGTGACAGTTATTTTGACCTCCTTAGTGTAGGTGTTTCAGATACATATCTTGAAAATATTTATGCAAATAATTTTTGTTATCCGCTTGAAAGCGAAAATGTTGCGGATATTATAAAATGGGATACTAATCCGTGGTTGGAACAAAGTAATTTTGGAAATATGTTTGGTCATAAATATGGTGTACATTTTAAAAACTATAATGCGGGAGATGTACTTAGGTCAGCAATAGTATTTAATAAAGATTTAGCAGCTAAATATAATGTTGGTGACTTATATGAAATGGTACGTAACAAAACATGGACATTTGAAGAATTTCAAAAAATCTGTGCAAGTATAGCTTCTCAAGCGAATGGAGAAACATATCCTATGATATATGCACAAGAGGGAGTAACTGTACCAGTATTTGTATTTGCAAATGGAGGAACATTTGCTGAAAATACGGAAAATGGTTACAAATATACTGCTCTTTCGGATAATACTTTAGAAGCAATCAATTATCTTGTAGATTTAGCTAAAGCAGGATATATTCACCCTGATTCAGAAAATCGTTCAACTAATGAAACAACTTTTGGAAATGGTGAAGCAGTGTTTATGGTTGGTAATTATTTTACAATAACAAAATTAAGAAACGGAACTATTCAGACAGAATATGAGTATGGAATATTGCCCGGACCTTTAGGACCTCATGGAGATGGAGAGTATAATTCAGTTTCATATACAGAACCATTATTCCATGTAGCAAATGGAATTGAAAAACCAGAAGAAATAGCGGCAGTATTGGTAGCGATAGCAAATCGTACATCTAAAAGCAGAGAAGTAGTGTTAGAAGTTGAATTAATGAATAATTTATTTGATGAAGAATCAGGAGAAATGTTAGAATTAATGTATGATAACACAAAATGTGATTTTTCACGTACAGTAAGTACAGCAAGAAGTACAATAAGTAAAGCTTGTAAGTCAATGTTAAAACAAAACGGTGAAACAGAATTTACATTCCAAAAAACTCCTAAGGAGGCTCTTGAAGAAATAGAAGCAACAGTACAGTTAGAATTTGACAGTATTATACTTCAAGAGTAAAATAATAATCCTTTACCTTATACTTAAAAATGCCCGATATTAAAAAGCGGGCATTTTTATATTTTTATTATTTATAAAATACTCAACTTTCCCAGCCCAGATTTGCAAACAAATCCCTAATAAATGAGGATTGAGAAGTAACCCAATTATAGAGTTTACTTTTTATTATGTTTGCTATATCAGCTGATAAAATATTTAATTGCTCAACAAATAGAGCCATTAGGCTCTCAGTTTGTAGACAAATAGGTTCAAAAGTCAAACTTTTGAACCTATTTGTCATTTCTTTATTAAAAAATAAAATAGCCCAAACTAAATTAACTTGTGGTGCTAGATAAAGTGAAAACTTCAACAAAATATGCTATCCTATTAGTAGGGAAACTATTGAAAGGAGGAGTTATTATGTTGAAGTCCCAAGACAATTATAACATTAAAATCTCAAATTTTGAAGACTTTATTTTAACAGTTTATGTTTTAATTGATGATTTATATCAACAGTTTGCTCCTGCAAATATCAAAAACAGACGTAATGTATTTAATTCTAAACTTTCTGACTCTGAAATTATTACTATTAGCATTTGTGGCGAACTTGCTGGTATAGACTCAGAAAAAGCTTGGTATAGTTTTGTAAAAAGAAACTACAAAAATCTTTTCCCTGAATTTTGTAGAAGAACTAGATTTAACAGAACTAGAAGAGCTCTTATGCAAGTAACAGAACTTCTTCGCCAAAAGTTACTTTCTGTATTTGGTATGATTTGTAGTCCTTATTTTATAGTAGATAGTTTTCCTCTTCCTGTTTGTAAATTTGGTCGTGCACGTTATTGTCATTCTTTTAGAGCGGCTGGAATTACTTTAGAAGGATTTATTACCTCATTTGAAATAACTCCTGCATCAATAGATG
>CAZQDT010000052.1:0-11800 GCA_964592005.1 uncultured Eubacteriales bacterium | reverse complement strand
ATATTGCTTTTGTAAATTATAACTTTACTTTTCCTGTACATACTCCAAAAAGAAAATTCCTTCCGCTAAATTAATAAATGTTTTCTTGTCTTTTATAGAATAAGATTTTTTATTCCACCAAACAACATTATTATTTGCAGATATAATCTTATCTGTTCCATCTTTTAAATGATATATAATAGTAATAAGAGGTTCTTCTTCATTATTAGGTTGCTCAAACAAATCATACTTCAAAAAAGCTGTTAATTTTAATGCCAATTCTATATCTTCATTATTCGATACTTCCTTAACTTCATCTGTCACACTGGGATATGTAATGCTAACAGATTGAACATCATTTAAATTCGGAATTTCTAAAAGCCACATACCATCTGTAAAAAAAATTCTTAAACCTACCAAGATAAAAGTTACAACCACTACTTCTAACAGCAAGCGAATAAACCATTTGATAGCTTTCTTCATAAACCTCTCCCTCTCAAATTAAATTCACCATTATTCTACCACAAAATTTAAATTTTTAACAGATTATTTTTTATATTATTCTACTATGTTTACAAATCTAAAAAAGGTTTCAAATGTCATACATTTGAAACCTTTAAAAAATTTAACAATTTAGCCTTACCCGATGACTAAACTATTAAAAAATTATTCAGCTGCTGCTTCTACTTCTTCAAAGTCAACAGGATATACGGAAACTTGTTTCTTATCTCTACCTTTTCTCTCATATCTAACTTGTCCATCGATAAGAGCAAATAAAGTATCATCTCCGCCTTTTCCTACATTGTTACCAGGATGAATTTTTGTTCCTCTTTGTCTGTAAAGGATATTTCCAGCTAAAACATACTGTCCGTCAGCACGTTTTGCTCCAAGTCTTTTTGCCTCAGAGTCACGTCCGTTTCTTGTAGAACCAACTCCTTTTTTATGAGCAAAAAATTGAAGGTTTAACTTTAACATTACCTACACCTCCTATTAGTTATGTGTATATATTTTCCATATTCTTCTTCTAAACTTTCTAAACCAAAAACCATAGTATCAAGCAATAATTCTGCATCGTGACACTCACTGCCTTTACTCAAATTAGGTAAAGTACAAGTAAGATATCCTCCTTTTTCTTCTAATCCATACTCTATATCTTCATCTGTAAATTTTTCAATACTGTTTATAGTATTAAAAACCAATAAAGAAGTCGCTGAACAAACGATATCTGAACCTTCTTCAGCATAATCCGCATGACCTTTCAAAGAAAAACCGCATACTTTTTTATTCTGGTTTCTATAAATTTCTACACTAATCATAATTAAGCATTAATTTTCTCAATCTTAACTTGTGTAAAAGGTTGTCTGTGACCTTTTTTCTTGTGGAAGCCTTTTTTAGGTTTGTATTTGTAAATAACAACTTTTTTGTTTTTTCCTTCTAATACAACAGAAGCATCAACAACAGCACCATTTACATAAGGAGCACCAAAAGAAACTTCGCTGTCTTTTGCTACTGCTAAAACTTTATCAAATTTAACAGCTGCACCAGCTTCAAGACCTAATTTCTCAACATTGATAATGCTGCCTTCTTCTACCTTATATTGTTTTCCACCTGTTTCGATAATTGCGTACATATGTACACCTCCTCATAAAAAACTCGCCAGATTTGGCAATCAAAATTTGATTTTAAACCTCTCTGTGCGGCTAAAACACACTTAGTTAATATAACATTTTATTTTATATATGTCAAGCAATTTTTAAAATATTTTGCGAATATTTCTCAACCATTTTTGTTATTTTTTAATCTGTATTTTAAAAATGGAAACTACTCTAATATTTTGCAGCTCCCATCTTTTAATTTATTCTGTCAATATTGCATTTTCACTTATAAATAATTGGAGTATTTTCTCTTGTTTTCCATTTTCAGTATTTATATATACCAAAAAATTATCATCTCCATAATTTCCTCTAAATTCATAACACATTATTTCCTGCTTTGAGTCCAAAGGTATTACACATAATTTGACTGTTTCCACATTAAACCCGTCAGATATATATTTTCTGGCTTCTGCTGCACTTAAAACAGGTGATGAAATCTGTCTGTCATAGTGCATTGTTATATAACCTTCGCTTTCAAAACCTATTATTGTTCCATTTTTCATATCTACTTTAATCTTAATCAAATCAGGATACATAATTACACCATTTTTTACAGGTGCAAAATTTATAACTGCTATACCATCAGAATTTTCATAATAACTTGGTTCCATATCAGGATAACCATTTCTGTCTAAAAATTCCTTTGCTTTGTTTTTAGCTTCATCTAAAGTTATTTCTTTCTCTATATCTGCTGTATCTGCATAATTCAACATAGTCAAAGTATATCCGCCTTTTTGAGTTATATCAATATAAACTTCTGGTTCAGATTTATCAGCTAATATTACAGAATATGTGTATACCGGTATCGTAGTTTGAGCTTGTTCATCAGTCTTTCCTACAAAATTAACCTGTGCAATATTTTCATAGCCTAAAAATTGCTTTACTTTTTCCATACCTTCTTGCGGCGTTATTTGTTTTACATTTTCTGTCAGTTTTGGCTCCATACTTTTTATATGTGCCGAAAAAGGGCCGTCATATATAAGAGAAGGATATTCCTGAAATTCTTTACTCATAGTAACCATTGAACCCAGTTTTTCTACTCCATTCATATTATTTTCAGAATTTTCCACCGCTTCTTCCAAATTTATTTCTTTCCAATCGACACTATTTCCCATAACAATCTCTGATACCATATTATTTAACTGGTCCGAAAATTTCTTTGCATATTCATAAAGCTGTTCAAGCTTTTGCCTGTCTTCATCTGTTAAATCTTTTCCATCTATATTTTTTTTCATCATACTGTATGCAAAATCACTTGTCTGTGATAAAAATATCTGTGCATTATCTATTACGCTATGACTATAAGGTAACTTTCCCAAAGTTTCCTGTGCTGCCGCTGCCTGTTTCCAAAGCTGTGCAAACATTGATATACTTTGATTTGCTTTATTTGTAAGTCTTATCTTAGCAATCATATTTTCTACATCACTTACACAATAAGCTGTTTCATAAAATGACTCCTGAAAAGTATCATAAAGATATCTTTGATATTCTTCCTTTCTGCTATGCTCATATCCTGCATAAGCTGTACTTGTTATTATTCCTACAATTAAAACCATTGTCAATGCTGTTGCTATTATTCCCTTATTCACATTTTTCCCTCACTTTATTATTTAGTCCCAAATACATGCTTTCCTATCTGTTTAGTTATTGGTACTGACCATATCCATTTACTTGTAGCAGTTGCCGGATTCCAATAATAAATTGCTCCATCAGTCGGGTCCCAGCCATTCATAGCATCTCTAGCCGCTTTTATCGCTGTTTCATTAGGTGTAAGATTTATTTGACCATCCTTTACTGCATCAAAAGCTCCCGGTTGATAAATTACTCCCGATATCGTATTAGGGAATGATGGGTGCTTTACCCTATTTAATATTACCGCACCTACTGCAACCTGTCCTTCATAAGGTTCTCCCCTGCTTTCACCGTAAATAGCCGCCGCAAGTATTCTTACGTCACTTTCATGACTTCCTGTTGTACCGTTACTGCTTCCTGTATTTATTCCAAGTGCTTGTAGTGTACTTGTCCCTACTATTCCATCTGCTGTAAGCCCATTTTTCTTTTGAAAACTTTTAACTGCTGTCCACGTCTTATATCCATATACCCCATCTGCAGAACCGTCCATATATCCCCAACGTATCAGTTTTTCCTGTATCTGTCTTACAACACTTCCGCTTGACCCCCATGAATAAGTGTTAAAAATGCTTACTGTCTGATTTTCCAAAACACTACCTGTAAACACTGCTGTCCCTATAAAAAATATACTTAACATAGCTGCCAAAAACACCAATTTATCAGTTTTAATATTTTTCATATATTACCAAGCCTTTCCATATTATTTTTTATTTTCTGTCTTTTCTTCTGTTTCTTGTTCTTCTAAGTTTTTGCTTTCTAAACTTACATTATTTTCCTCTTGAACAAAAAATAAAACTTTTTCTTCCTCTTTTTGTTGCTTTCTTTCCTGCCACCATTCAACTATTTTAAATTTTATTTTAACTGGTGTTTCTTCTGTCTGGGTAATTACCGCAAATTCTTCTTCAGTAAGTATTTTTTGAAGTTCCTCTTTACTTTCTTCCGGAATAGTTCCATGTGTAATATCTACAAAGCATAAAGGTGGAAACATTACACACCACCAATTTTTTCCTTCTCCATCTCCTATAATTATTCTAAGTGCTTCATATTCTCCTGAAGGCAAAACTACATCACCATATTTTTTTGTAGGAAAATCAGTATTTTCAAGTGCAACTGTTACTCCATAATCTTTACCTTCTTGCTTTATTATTTCTTCAGCAATATTTTTTATTTTATCCATATTGACATTTATGATATTTCTACTCTCTTCTATATTTTGAGCTTTTTTCAATATTGGCTGCATCTCTTCCAAAACAGCATCTCTTACTTTCAATTTAAGATTTTGGTCTTCTTCACTATCGCTATTTGCTAAAACATGAAATCTTATAAGATTTTGTTCAAGTCCCTGACTTACCGTTTCTGAATATTGCCTACTTTGTACAAAACCTGTTACCAATAATCCTATAAGCAAAGATATTAAAATAATCCATTTATCCTTCTTCAAATATTTTTTTATATTTTCCATTCTTAAACCTCCCCTATATACTATTTTTATATTTTTATTTTTTCCATATAGAGGATTTTTATTCACATTATTTGGTTACACCTACACTTTTTATTGTTATATCCAACTCTAAATCAAAAAGCATTTCTTTATATGTTTTTTCCCAATTTTCTCCATACTTTTTCCAAAGTTCATAATTATGTTGGTGTAAAATATCTCTTATGTTAAATATATCCTTTTCATAACTATTTTTAATATTTTTAAGTGTTTCTTCATATTCTTTCTTGACTTCCGTTTCAAACACTTTTTCCATTTCTTTTAGTACTGCTGAATTAAAGACTTTTTCACCCATAAGAATATGTTCTTCTTCTTTTCCCGTAATAATTATCCTTGGTTTAAATACCAATTTTCCATCTTTTTCTCCAAATCTAAATTTTATATCCTGCCTGCTCACCCGACAACGTATAAGTTCATGACCATAATTAGCTAAAAGTTCCGCACCTTCACCTTCTTCTCTTAAAAAAATATATTGCGTAGTTTCTTCAGCTGTCAGCCAACCTGCAAATTTAAAATCCTGTACAACTCCTGCCCCTTCTATTGAAACTGCTTTATCTTTAATACCAATTTTAGGAATTATTGCACACGAATTTTCTCTTAATTCTTTAATCAACTGTTGAACATTTATTTTGAAAGTATTTGCAATCTGCTTTGAATTATTTTTATAAAAGTTTTCTACAAAAAGTCCCACCATTGAAAGACTTCCCGCTTCCCCTTTAAATATTTCTTCAACATCTCCCTCACAGGACATCACTATTAAATTTTGACTTATTTTATGAAGTCTTTCTATTGAGTCCAAAGCCTCCTTCAAAAGTTCTTCATCTTTTAAAAGTTCCTCACCCAAAACCAGCAATTTTGTATGACTATAATCAACCTGTTGACTTATATCATCATTAGCAATCAATAATGCTCCATTTACCGTTTCATTTGTAGTAGTTCTTAAAAGTCTAGCTTCATCACCTTCTACTTTTCCATCTTTTGATGCAAAACTTGCTATATTGGCTATGGATACCGTTACTGAATATCTGTCCTGAGAATTAGATTCTTTTTCTTCATCTTTAATCTTATCGATACCTATGGAAATAGCGAATCCTCTGTCATCAAGTTCTATATTATCCCAACACCCTGTAAATAGTATAGTAATCAAAAAACACATCATTAAAAATTTAACTTTCACCTTTTGACCTTCTTTCTTTTAACTTAGCTATTATAAGTAAAATCACAGGTATTATAACTAAATATAAACTTCCTAAATAATGATTTGCAGTTCTTATTGTATTATAGTTATCAATTATATTCTGTGGTAAAAAAGCAACTATATAGATAACAGGTATGATAGGAAGTACGAAAGGATATGTCTTTGTACTTTTTCTTAATCTTGCAAATATACTGCTTATAATATAAATATTTATACTTGCATACATAAATATAGATATAATCCAAAATGTACTTATAAAAATATCCACACGTTCAAAAAGAGCATTATTAAAATTTATCGACTGTAACATCTGCATTACTGGCCAAATATGATGTTGTATATCTATAATTCCAAAATGTGCTATTGTTATAAGACAAATTAAAAAATCTACTATAAAAACTAAAATAATCGCTATAAATAAAGATTTTTTTATATCTTTTCTCTTTTTTTCTGCAACTATCGGATATATAAAAAGAACAAATTCCAATGAACTAAAAATAAACGCTGTTTCTTTTATCCCACTCCAAACATCATTTGACGAAAATTCTATTATTGGCCTAAGATTGTTATAATCCACTTGAAAAGCTGTAAAAAGAAATATAATCACTAGTGGTATTAAAATAATTATCAACAATTCTCCCATCCTACCTTCAGCTTCTATCCCCGAACGTGCCATATATGCCGAAATTAAAAGCATTATAAATACAACTACTTCATTAGGTGTTTCATATAAAATATGTTCCTTAACTATTTCGCTAAACATTCTTATTTCCATAGATACATCTACTACCAATTTAAAAACCAGACCTATTATTACTATATAATATAATAATTTAGGCAAAAGCTTTTTCCCATATTCTACAATTGTTTCATTTTCAAATGTTTTTGCAAGCTCGTTAAGTATTCCAACATATATTAAAGTAAGTGCAAAGATTCCTATAAGTACAAACCACCAGCCTCTTTTTCCGTATTCTACAATAACATCTGGTAAACTTATTATTTTGTTTCCAAATAAATACATTATAACCAGTATTTGCATTTGTCTAAGTGATATTCTTTCATTGTTAGAAAACACATAATTCACTCCCCATTATTTTCTTTCTTTTTCTTTAGGATTTACAAATATCGAATGCTTTTTAATCATAAAACTCGGAAATCTTATAATACTATCTTTTAAATCCGAATATTCATTTACACCACCAGAAACAAATGGGTACATATATGGTATATTATAGCTTTTAAGTGAAACCAGATGTATCAAAACTATAAGTACTGCCACCCAAAATCCGTAAAGTCCCAATATAGCCGAGAAAAATATTATTACAAATTTTATAAGTCGGTAAGCTGCTGTTATTGATACACTTGGTATAGTAAAAGTAGCTATTGCTGTTATTGATACTACAATAACCACAAGAGGACTTACTATTCCTGCATCTACTACCGCCTGTCCTATTACAATACCGCCTACTATACCTATCGTAGAACCTATTGCAGACGGAAGACGTATACCGGCTTCCCTTAGCAATTCAAAAGCTATCTCCATTGCCACTACTTCTACTACTCCTGAAATAGGTACATTCTGTCTTGAACCCGCCATTTTCAAAAGCAATGCTGTTTCTATCATAGCCGGGTGATATAGTGTAATTGCTATATAAAGCCCCGGAAGTGCAATAGCTATAACTCCTCCTATATACCTTAAAATTCTTATAAAACTTACAACCTGCCAACGTTCATAATAATCACCACTTGTCTGATAAAAATTATTTAAAGTAGTCGGAAGAATGATTGCAAATGCCGAATTATCTACCAATATAACTATTCGTCCCTCTAATAATTCTGCTGCTGCTTTATCAGTCCTTTCTATAAGCTGTAACTGTGGGAAAACCGACTTCCAATTTTTCTCTATAAGCTGTTCCAGAACTCCACTATCCATTAAACCATCTACTTTTAAAGCTTTCAACTGTGCTTCTATCTGTTTCAATATTTGGGGTCTTACCACATTTTCAATATATAAAACCTCAACATCTGTATCACTCACTGAACCTATTTTAAAATTTTTAACTTTTAAGCTTGAACTTTTTATTATATGCCTTAAAAGTGCAACATTTGTACGTAACGAATCTGTAAAAGCTTGATTTGAACCAAATATCGAAGCTTCTGTTTCAGATTTATTTACACCCATTGATGGCCATTTTGTACTTGCAACAATAATTCCTGTATCATAACCATCTATTAAAAGTATACAATCTCCTCTTAAAATTGCTTTTTCAAGTTCATCAAGCTTTTTTGCTTCTGTAACATCAATTCTTGCAACAGCACCGAATTTTATTAAATCAAAATCCAGTTTTTCATTTTCTTGCTGCGTTCTTATATATCTGACAAGATTTTCCACTACCAAATCATCTACACTCGTATTATCAGCAGCTTTTTCTATAAATGCCATATAAACATTTATTTTTTCTTTTCCTATCTCAAATTTTCTTTTCTTAAAATCTGAACAATCTTGAAATAGATTTTCTATCTGTTCAATATTTTTATCAATATAGGTACTTAAATACATATGTCAACCTCCCGCCACCTAATTTAATCTTACAAAAGTCAAAACAAAAAATAAAAAAGTAGATATTCCAATATATACCATAGAAATATTTTTTATAAATTCTGCCTCCCTTATATTTACCTCCCTTAATTTTTTGCTATCCGATATCATTATTCCTGCAATTATAAGTATTGTAAACCACACATAAACATTATATATCTGTGCTAAATGCTGCAAAAAATTCATATATATTCTCCTTAAAAAAGTAAAAATTTAATTAATCTGTAAAAATTTATATCAAAATTAAACTGAATAACTATGTTATTAATTTTGTTCATTTAAAATATTTTTTATACTTAAAATTTGCCAATATATACACAATCTCCTACTTGAAATAATATTGACGTATAAGTATAATAATATTAAATTATTATTTTACTCAAATAAACACTGGAGGATTTCAGAATATATGTCGGATTATATAAAATATATAAGAAATTTTGTTGGTCATAATACTGTTTTACAATGTGGTGCAAGTGTTATAATAGAAAATGATAAGGGTGAAATTTTATTACAACTTAGAACTGATAATAATTGTTGGGGATATGTTGGTGGTTCTGTTGAACTTGATGAAATAGTTGAAGATGCTGCTAAACGTGAAATGTATGAAGAAACTTCACTTATTGCAGAAGAACTTAATCTATTTGGAGTATTTTCTGGTCCTCAGCTTCATTATGTTTATCCAAATGGTGATGAAGTTTCAAATATTGATATAGTATTTATATGTCGTAAATATTCTGGGGAATATATCGCTGACGGAGTTGAAAGCAAAGAACTCAGTTTTTTTGATATAAATGAACTCCCTGAAAATATCTCACCTCCTATAAAACCTGTACTAGAAAAATATATTAATTTCAGAAAAAACAAATAAATATTTAAAAATAATTATTAGGAAGTGTTGAATTGAATATAGTATCTTCTTATGTACTTGATATGGTAGCTTATATGCTCTTTGCCACACCATTTGTTATAATTATACGTTTTATAATTGTAAATTTATTAAAAACCAAAAATATACAGACAACTCTGTTACACGAAATATTTTGTATTATATTTTTTGTATTTATGATAGGTCTAGCCTCACAGACAATTTTACCTGACTTTCATTTAGAAAATGATATGGGTGATATAAATTTAGAATTATTTAAAATTTTCAGGCAGACACATTATACTCTTTTTGTACAACATTATTGGAGTTATTTCCTTATAAATTTTTTAGGAAATATTTTAATATTTATACCAATAGGATTATTTATGCCTTTACTTTGGAAAAAATTTGAAAATGGGTTTTTAACTGTATTTTTAGGATTTTCTACCTCACTATTTATAGAAATTTCACAGTTGTTTCTTCCCAGAAGAACAGATGTTGATGATTTATGGTTAAATACTTTAGGTACATTTATAGGATATCTTCTATTTTTAATTATAAAATATATATTTCCCGAAATCGTTAACAAATCAAAAATATATAAAAAATAGCAATTTAAAAGGGACTGTACAAAAATATAACAGTACCTTAATACCATTATTCTTTAAATGCCTTAAACACAATCTTTCCCGACTCTGATAAATCTTTTTTTGTCCAGTCACCATTTTTACTTGCTCCATTTACCAATGCTGCTGAAGTTTCTGATTTATCACATAATGACCAATTTGCCCAACTTATATTTCTTTCTTTCATAAAATCCAACCATTTTTGAGTTTCTTCTTTGTAAACTCCACCATTTCCACTGGCATCGCTTGTACCCCATTCAGTCACAAATATAGGTGCATTTTTACTTAAAGCATAATCTACTTTCTGACGAAGCCAATCCGTATGAGTGCCTGAATAAAAATGACAAGTGTACATTATATTATCAAATTCAAGCTGATTATCTGCCACAATATCCACATCCTGACTCCATGTACTACTTCCTACAAGAATTATTGCTTTTTCATCTATTTCTCGTATTTCTTGAATAACTTGCTGTGCATAGGGTTTGATATCATTCTGCCATGATACATTTCCATTAGGCTCATTACAGATTTCATAAATTACTGCTGGGTTTCCTTTATAACGTTGTGCCATTTCTTTAAAAAATGCTTTTGATTGTTCAAGATATGTCATAGGATTTCCATCACTCAATATATGCCAGTCTATAATCACATACATATCATTTTTAATCACCATATCAACAGCATCTATAACTTTTTGCTTTATAAACGATGAATTAGAAATATATCCATTTTCAGCTGTATACATTGCTATTCTGAATAAATTTGAACCATAATCCGACAAAATTTTAATACTGCCATCTGTTACAAAATCGCCATACCACTGCATACCATGACTACTCATCCCTCTTAGAATTATCGGCTCACTTTTTTCATTGCAAAGTTTAGTACCTATTACCTGCAAATGCCCATTTTGACTAACTCCGCCACTTATGTACTCAACAGGTTTTATATCTGAAGTTTCTTTTGTATCATTATCCTTATTTTTATTTTGAATAGGCAAAACACTTTCCTGCTCTATATAAGTTTCTCCACCATATTTATTCAATGCTCTCATAATCATAACACAAGCTTCTGCCCTTGTCATTCCCTCATTTCCTCTATAACAGCCCTCACTGTCACCTTTTACAATTCCTACTTCATATGCTGCAAAAGTCACATCATAATAACGTCCAGAAAGAGAAGAAAAATCTTTTATCTGACTTGACCACTTGTTATATTCTCCTTTTGCTTGTGGTGCAAATGCTTTCATTATAATTTTTACCGCAAGCTGTCTTGGAATTTCTTCATCTAAATCACCTGTTGGAGGTATTTCATCCCAATCACACCAATTATTATCAAGTGCTGTCTGAAGCTTACCACCAGCCCAATGATTTATTGAAGTCGGCGAATCTGCAAGACCTTTACATTTTACAATTATATTTACAAACTCAGACTTTGTTATAATATTTTGTGGTCCAAATGTTCCATCAGGATAACCTGTAAGATAGTTTTTCTCACTCATTTTTTCAACTGCTTCACTGTACCAGCTATTCTCCTGCACATCAGGATATCCTGCAAATATTAAAACATCAAAATATACTATAAAAACAAATGATAATAAAATAAATAATGAAAATTTCTTTAATTTCATATAATCACCTTCTATACTACTGCCTCTATCAAGGTTTTATCTCCCAGATGTATTTCATTTATTCCAATTTGTTTTGTTTTTTTAACAAAACAAATTTTCATGGTAGCAAAAA
>CAZQDT010000051.1:0-11822 GCA_964592005.1 uncultured Eubacteriales bacterium | reverse complement strand
AGAATTTCATGATTTTGACTCAAAGCTTGCGTTTGGAGTAGGTAAAGATATAAGCGGAAATATTATGGTTTCAGACATTTCAAAGATGCCTCATGCACTTATAGCAGGTGCAACAGGTTCAGGAAAAAGTGTCTGTATAAATACACTTATTACAAGTATAATCTATAAAGCAGAACCTAAAGAGGTTAAGCTTATTATGATTGACCCTAAAGTAGTAGAGCTTAGTATTTATAATGGAATACCTCATCTTCTTATACCAGTGGTTACAGAACCTCAAAAAGCGGCAAGTGCTTTAAATTGGGCAGTACAGGAAATGGATACCAGATATAAGGCTTTTGCACAACATAATGTAAGAGATATAAAAGGTTATAATTCTTATAAAAAAGAAAATGGTGAAGAAGATTTTATGCCACATATAGTCATTATAATTGATGAGCTGGCTGATTTGATGATGACAACACCAAAAGAAGTAGAAGATTCTATATGCAGACTTGCCCAAAAAGCTAGGGCAGCAGGTATGCACCTTATAATAGCCACTCAAAGACCTTCTGTAGATGTAATTACAGGGGTAATTAAGGCAAATATACCTTCAAGAATTGCATTTGCAGTTTCTTCGGGAATAGACTCCAGAACAATTTTAGATACAGTGGGAGCAGAAAAACTTTTGGGCAGAGGAGATATGTTATTTGCACCTTATGGAACAAATAAGCCTACACGTATACAAGGGGCATTTATATCGGATAAAGAAGTGGAAAGAATTGTTGAATTTGTAAAATCTAACAATTCGAAAGTTGAATATAGTGATGAAGTAATGGAAAAAATAGACAAACGAAATGATGCAGATGGAAAATCAGAAACTTATTTAGATGGAGATGACGAATTACTTCAAGAAGCAATAGACCTTGTGATAGACAAAGAAAAGGCATCTATAACAATGTTTCAAAGATATTTTAGAATAGGATTTAATAAAGCTGCAAGATTGATGGAAGAATTGGAAAAACAAGGGGTGGTTGGACCAGATGAAGGAAGTAAACCACGTAAAGTATTGATTAATAAGTCAGATTTTGATAAAATAGAAGATATGGATTAATAATAATGGCTTAGGAGGATTTTAAATGAAAACAGATATTCAAATAGCACAGGAAGCTACTATGCAGCCTATATCACAGGTAGCAGAAAAACTTGGACTTGAAGAAAACGATTTGGAAATGTATGGTAAATATAAAGCCAAGATTTCAGAAGAGGTTTTTAATAAAGTTAAAAATAACAAAGATGCAAAGCTTGTATTGGTTACAGCTATCAATCCTACTCCGGCAGGTGAGGGTAAAACCACCACTACAATAGGTTTGGGTGAAGCACTTAATATTTTAGGTAAGAAAACGGTACTTGCACTTCGTGAACCATCTTTAGGACCTTGTATGGGCATTAAAGGGGGAGCAGCAGGCGGAGGCTATGCACAGGTTGTACCGATGGAAGATATTAATTTGCATTTTACGGGCGATTTACATGCAATAACAGCAGCTAACAATGTATTGGCAGCAATGCTTGATAACCATCTTCAGCAGGGTAATGAACTTGGAATTGACCCACGTCAGATAGTTTGGAAACGTGTACTTGATATGAATGATAGAGCATTAAGAAATATAACCATAGGTCTTGGAGGAAAAGTAAATGGAGTACCTCGCGAAGACCATTTTCAGATAACGGTTGCATCAGAAGTAATGGCAATTTTCTGTCTTGCACAAGATTTAAAAGATTTAAAAGAAAGATTAAGTAAAATAATAGTAGCTTATACATATGACGGTAAGCCTGTAACTGCGGGAGATTTAGGAGCGGCAGGAGCTATGACTGTACTTTTAAAAGATGCTTTTTCACCTAATTTGGTTCAGACTTTAGAGCATAATCCTGTATTTATACATGGTGGTCCATTTGCCAATATTGCACATGGCTGTAATAGTGTAAGGGCAACAAAGCTTGCTATGAAACTTGGAGATATTGTAATCACAGAGGCTGGTTTTGGTGCAGATTTAGGAGCAGAAAAATTCTTTGATATCAAATGTCGTAAAGCAGGATTTAAACCTGATGCAGTGGTTTTAGTTGCAACAGTAAGAGCATTGAAATATAATGGCGGTGTTGCCAAAGCAGATTTAGGAAATGAAAATCTTGCAGCCCTTGAAAAAGGAATTGAAAATCTTAAAAAACATATTGAAAATATACATAAATTCGGGGTTCCGGTAGTGGTTACACTTAATGCTTTTGTTACTGATACACAGGCAGAGGTTGCATTTGTAAAGAATGAATGTGAAAAACTTGGCTGTACTTTTGCCTTATCTGAGGTGTGGGCGAAAGGCGGAGAAGGTGGAATTGAGCTTGCTAAAAAAGTGCTTGAAACTTTGGAAACTAAAAAATCCGAGTTTAAACCTATCTATGGAGAAAATACTACCATAGCAGAAAAAATAAATAAAATTGCTAAAGAAATTTATGGTGCAGATGGAGTAATTTTTGAGAAAAAAGCTCAAAATGATATGAAAAAAATAGAAGAAATCGGACTTGGGAATTTGCCAGTATGTATTGCCAAAACACAGTATTCACTTTCGGATAATCCAAATCTCTTAGGAAGACCTGAAAATTTTGAAATAACTGTAAAAGAGATGACTGTTTCAGCGGGTGCAGGATTTATAGTTGTACTTACTGGAGATATAATGGTAATGCCAGGACTTCCTAAGAAACCGGCAGCAATGAATATTGATTTAGATGAAAATGAAAAAATTGTAGGACTTTTCTAATTTTGGGAGGAATGGAAAATGAAAATTATAGATGGAAAAGCAATTTCTATGGATATAAAGAATGAAGTTAAAGCAGAGGTAGCAAATTTAAAAGCTAAAGGTATAGAACCAGCATTGGCGGTTATTCTTGTAGGAGATAATCCAGCATCTGCTGTATATGTAAGAAATAAGAAACTTGCCTGTGAATATACTGGTATTCGTTCAGAGTCTTTTGAACTTCCGACTGAAACTACACAAGAGGAACTTTTAAAGCTTATAGAAGATTTGAATAGCAGGCAGGATATAAATGGAATATTGGTACAGCTTCCGTTGCCTAAGCATATAAATGAAGAAAAAGTACTTTTGGCTATATCACCTGAAAAAGATGTAGATGGTTTTCATCCTTTCAACGTAGGCTCGATGAGTATTGGAAAGGATACCCTGCTTTCATGTACCCCAGCAGGAGTTATACAACTTCTTAAACGTTCAGGTATAGAAATTGAAGGTAAAACCTGTGTGGTACTTGGAAGAAGCAATATTGTAGGTAAGCCTGTTTTACAGTTGCTATTAGCTGAAAATGGAACAGTTACAATATGTCATTCAAAAACTAAAAATTTGTCAGATATATGTAAACAGGCTGATATATTAATTGCTGCAATAGGAAAGCCAAATTTTGTAAAAGCGTATATGATTAAAGAAGGTGCAGTGATTATAGATGTAGGGATAAACAGACTTGAAAATGGAAAGCTTTGCGGAGATGTTGATTTTGAAGACTGTAAAGAACGTGCATATGCTATTACTCCTGTTCCGGGTGGGGTAGGACCGATGACAATAGCAATGCTTATGAAAAACTGTGTCAAGGCTGCTGTAAATCAAACAGGAGTTATGTTGTAGGAGGAATAAAATGTTAAAAGTGTCATTTGTTTCATTGGGCTGCGATAAAAATTTAGTTGACAGTGAAGTAATGCTTGGATTATTGAATAAAGCAGGCTATGAAATTATATCAGATGAATCATCGGCAGATGTAATAGTTGTAAATACCTGCTGTTTTATACAAAGTGCAATAGAAGAAAGTATTGAAAATGTTTTGGAAGTAAGTAAATATAAATCTGAAGGAAAATGTAAAATACTTGTAGTAGCAGGTTGTATGGCTGAACGTTACAAACAGGAAATATTTGATGAAATTCCAGAGGTAGACATAGTTTTGGGAACAACAGCATATGAAAAAATCGTAGAGGCAATTCAAAGCTATGTAGAAGAAAAGAAACTTTCAGAATTTAATGACCTCAATGCAAAAATTAACGAAGAAAACTATAAAGACAGAATTTTAACGACGGCAGGTTATTTTGCGTATTTAAAAATAGCAGAGGGGTGTAATAATTTCTGTACTTATTGTGTTATTCCTAAAGTAAGGGGAAAGTATCGAAGCAGAAGTATCGAAAGTCTTTTAGAAGAAGCACGTATGCTTGTAAATCAGGGTGTGAGGGAATTAATTATAGTTGCACAGGATAGTACACGATATGGTGTGGATTTATATGGAGAAAAGAAACTGCCTGAACTTTTGAGAAAACTTGCAGAGATAGAGGATTTAGAATGGATTAGGCTTTTATATTGCTATCCTGAACAGGTAACAGATGAACTTATAGATACAATAGCTGAAGTGCCTAAGATATGTAAATATGTAGATATGCCTATACAGCATGCTAATGATAATATTCTTAAAAGAATGGCAAGAAGAAGTACACAGGCTCAGCTTAGAGAAGTTATAGGAAAATTTAGGGAAAAAGTACCTGATATAGCAATAAGAACTACTTTGATTACAGGTTTTCCGGGAGAAACGGAAGAAGAATTTGAAGATATGCTCAAATTTGTAGAGAAAATGAAATTTGACAGACTTGGTGTATTTACTTATTCTCAAGAAGATGGAACACCAGCAGCAAAATTTGATAATCAAATAGATGAGGATATAAAAGAAGAACGAAAAGAGAGAATACTTGAACTTCAAAAGAGTATTTCTGCACAAAAATGTGAAGATTCAGTCGGAAAGACTTATAAAGTTCTTGTTGAGGGGAAACTTCCAGAAGATGGTATATATTGTGGAAGAACATATAAGGATACACCTGATATAGATGGATTAGTATTTATAAAATCTGATGAGGAACTTTTGTCAGGTGATTTTGTAGATGTATTTATAACAGGGGCATTAGATTATGATTTGGAAGGAGAGGTTGTATATGAAGATGAATCTTGCAAATAAAATTACAATCAGCAGAGTAATTATGGTTCCCGTATTTGTAGTTATTTTGCTTTCTCCACTTATTCCATCGCCATTAAATAGGTATATAGCAGTGGCCATATTTATAATAGCATCTTTGACTGATGCACTTGATGGATATATAGCAAGGTCAAGAAATATGATAACAAATTTTGGTAAATTCATGGACCCTTTGGCTGATAAGCTTTTGGTTACATCGGCATTGATTTCAATGATAGAATTAGGACTTTTACCGGCATGGGTAGTAATAATAATTACAGCTAGAGAATTTATAATTACAGGTTTTAGAACAATAGCCGCTTCAAATAATGTGGTACTGGCAGCAAGCTGGTGGGGAAAATTAAAAACCATAAGTCAGATGCTTATGATTATATTTATACTTATAGGATTTCAAGGGGTTATTTTTGAAGCAGTAAATAGTTTACTGATGGTTTTGGCAGTAACATTTACAGTAGTTTCAGGAGTAGATTATATAGTAAAGAATATTAATGTATTGAAAGACTGATTATTTATATTTAGGAAGTGGTTATATGGGAATATATCTTAATCCAAATAATAATGGATTTCAGAGAGCATTAAATTCAAAAATATATGTAGATAAGACAGAGTTGATTGACTATACAAATGAAGTAATAAATACTGAACAACAGTATATTTGTGTTAGCAGACCAAGACGTTTTGGTAAAACTATGGCACTTGAAATGCTTGCAGCATATTATAGCAGGAATAATTATTCTAAAGAGATGTTTAAAGGGCTTAAAATAGAAAGAAATAGAAATTTTGAGAAAAATTTGAATAAATATAATGTATTATTTTTGAATATGTATGATTTTTTAACAGAAGCTGAAAGTGCTGAAGAAATGATATCTTATTTACAGAAAGAAGTAATAGAGGATTTAAAAGAAGAATATCCTGATATTGTAAATCAAAATGAAACTGTTTTGTCGAAAGTTTTAAATTTGATTTATAAATCTACTAAAATAGGTTTTGTAATATTAATTGATGAATGGGACTGTATTTTTAGGGTAAACAAAAATAATACAGATGCACAAGCACGATATTTGGATTTTTTAAGGAATTTATTGAAAGATAAACAATATGTAAGCTTAGCTTATATGACAGGTATACTTCCCGTAAAAAAATATGGAATACATTCGGCTTTAAATATGTTTGATGAATTTTCAATGTCAGAGCCGAAAGAATTGGCTGAATATGTAGGGTTTACGGAAGAAGAAGTTAAAAATTTATGTAATAAGTATGAAATGAACTTTGAAGAAACAAAACGTTGGTATAATGGATATATTTTTAATAATGTGGGAAATATTTATAATCCTAAATCGGTAGTAAGTGCAATGAGATATAGAGAATATCATAGTTATTGGACAAGTACGGAAACATATGAGGCACTTAGATTTTATATTGATATGAATTTTGATGGTTTAAAAGATTCTATAATAAAAATGCTTGCGGGCGAAAATGTCAAAGTAAATGTTAGAAGTTTCCAAAATGATATGACTACTTTTCAAACCAGAGATGATGTTATGACACTTCTTATTCACTTGGGTTATCTTGCCTATAAAGCTGAAACTAAGGAAGTATTTATTCCCAATGAAGAAATAAGAGAAGAATATATTACGGCAATCCAAGTTTCAAATTGGCAGGAGGTAATGAAATCTATATCAGCTTCAAATGATTTACTGGAAGCACTGTTATCAGGAGATGAAAAAACTGTTGCAAAAGGGATAGATAATGTTCATATGGAAACATCATCTATATTGACTTATAATTATGAAAATGATTTAAGTTGTGTATTGTCGCTAGCTTTTTATAGTGCAAGAGAATATTATTTATTTATAAGAGAGTTGCCGACAGGAAAGGGGTTTGCGGATATTGTACTTATTCCGAGATTAAATATAATAAAACCAGCAATAATTCTTGAATTGAAATGGGATTTGTCAGCAGATACTGCCATTAGACAAATAAAAGAAAAAAAGTATATAAAAGTTTTTGAAAATTATAGAGGAGAAGTAATACTGGCAGGTATAAGTTATAATAAAGAAACTAAACGACATAATTGTAAAATTGAAAAAATAATTTTATAAAGAAGGGTTAGATTATGAGAGCTGAAATACTTTCAGTAGGAACAGAAATATTATTAGGTGATATAGTAAATACAAATGCACATTATTTATCGCAGGAATTGGCAAATTTGGGGATTGATGTATTTTTTCAGACAGTAGTGGGAGATAATGCACAGAGGCTTTATGATACTTATAAATTAGCTTTTGAACGTGCGGATATGGTAATTGTGACAGGTGGTCTAGGACCTACTGAAGATGATTTGACAAAAGAAATAGGTGCAGAATATTTTGGTAAAAAGCTGATATTAGATAAAGAGTCCCTTGAAAACATAAATTTTCATTTTAAAAGATTAAACAGAGTGCCTACAAAAAATAATGAAAAACAGGCTTATATGCCGGAAGATTGTATTATTGTAAAAAATAACAATGGCACTGCACCGGGTTGTATTATAGAGCAGGATGGGAAAATTCTTATAATGATGCCCGGACCTCCAAGAGAAATGAAAAGAATGTTTGAGGAGTCTATCAGACCATATCTTCAAAAGAAACAGGAAAGTATATTGGTTTCAAAATCATTGTTGATTTCAGATGTAGGAGAGTCAGCAATGGAAACAATAGTCAAAGATTTGATTGATAATCAGAAAAACCCGACTATTGCACCATATGCTAAAGAAAATTATTCTCTTTTGAGAGTTACATCAAAAGCTGAAACAAAAGAAAAGGCGGAGGAGCTTTTAGAACCTGTAATTGAAGAATTAAGAAAAAGATTTGATAAAAATATATTTGCTGAAAATGATGAGGTAATAGAAAATGTTGTTGCAAAAATGCTTTTAGATAAAAAATTTACTATATCTTGTGCGGAGTCTTGTACAGGTGGACTGTTGGCTGGTACGCTTATAAATTATCCGGGAATATCAGAGGTATTTATTGAGGGGGCAGTTACTTATAGTAATGAAGCTAAGATGAAGAGATTAGGCGTTAAAACTGAAACTTTAGAAAAATATGGAGCAGTAAGTTCTCAGACAGCAATGGAAATGGCACAGGGAATAGCAAATTCAGCTAATACAAATATTGGAATATCTACTACCGGAATAGCAGGACCAGGTGGTGGGACAGATGAAAAACCTGTGGGATTGGTATATGTAGGGCTTTGTATAAATGGGATAGTAAAATCAAAAGAATTACATTTAGCAGGTGACAGACAAAAAGTAAGAAATAGAGCAGTATTTTTGGCACTTGATTGGTTAAGACGAGAACTTCTGTAATCAGGGGGATAGAATTTTGTTGCAGACGGAAGAAAAAATAAGATATCATCTTTTGGATACATTAAGAGGGATTGCACTTATAAATATGACACTATATCATTTGTTTTACAGTATGGTTTATATATTTAATTATCCTATAAAATGGTTTGATGGAGAGTTGGCAAAATTTTGGCAGCAGTGTATTTGTTGGACATTTATTCTTGTAGCAGGTGCTACTCTTAATTTAAGTAATAATCAGCTTGTCAGAGGTGTTAAAATTTTCTTTTGTGGTTTAATTGTTACATTGGTTACAATTTTGGTTACACCTGCCAATAGAATTATTTTTGGAATTTTAAGCTTTATGGGTACAGCAATTATCGCTACACATTTTCTTATGCCTGTATTTGAAAAATTAAATAAGAAAATAATGTCAGTATTTATGTTTATTTTATTTTTAGTAACGAAACCTATTACAAATTACAGATTTGATATTAAAGGATTATTTTTTCTGGGGATAAAAAGCAAAGAATTTTTTTCAACGGATTATTTTCCTTTAATTCCTTGGTTATTTTTGTTCTGGACAGGCTATTTTTTGTTTGGTATTATTTTACAAAATTTTGAAGCGAAGAATTTTTTAAAATTAAAAATACCTTTTGTTTCTTACATAGGAAAACATACTTTGATAATTTATATGCTTCATCAGCCGGTTATATTTTTAGTAGGTAATATTATTACATATTTAAAAAAATAAAAATTTTTGTATGGAGGGAATAAATGGATAAAGAGTTTCTATCAAATATAGATAAAATTCATACTACTGAAATAGGGTTAAACAGAATAAATAAAAATCTTGAGTTAGATGTTAGTGACGTGGTTCAATATTGTAAAAATAAAATTTTAGATGAAAATTGCAAGATTTACAAGCAAGGTAAAAATTGGTATTGCGAAATTGACAATGTTAAAATAACAATTAATTCTTATAGTTATACAATTATTACAGCACATTATTTTAAGTAGATTGGGGGATTTAATTTGAAAAAAATTAAAGTATTTCAAAATGAAAGCTATAAAAAACTTGGAGATTTATATGGTTTGTTTTTTGAAGATATTAATCATGCAGCAGATGGAGGTCTTTATGCAGAACTTGTACAAAATCGTTCTTTTGAATTTTGTAATATAGATAAATCTGATTATCATTCGTTGACAGCATGGGAAAAATCAGAAGATTTGGAATGGGAAGTTTCAACTAAAGCACCTTTAAATGAAGAAAATATTCATTATTTAAAAGTAGAAACAAAGAAAAATTCGTATATCAAAAATTTAGGATTTAATACCGGAATATATGTTGAAATGGATAAAAAATATGATTTTTCTTTCTATGGAAAAACAAATGCCCCAAAAAGCATAAAAATTGTTATAGAAGATAAAGAGAAAAATAAATGTGCAGAAAGTATAATGATTATAAACAGTACAGAATGGAAAAAATATAAGCTTGTGTTAGAAGTACAAAGAACAACTTATGAGGGTAGATTAGTAATTTATTTTTTAGATGAAGGAAAATATTATTTAGATATGGTTTCTTTATTTCCACAGGATACTTTTATGGGAAGAAAAAATGGTTTAAGGAAAGATATTGCACAGGCACTTAAAGATATGAAACCTAAATTTATGCGTTTTCCAGGTGGTTGTCTGACACATGATGGAAGTTTAAATGACCATGACAGGAATTCTATGTACAGATGGAGAAGAACTCTTGGACCGATAGAGGAACGCCCTACATGGCGTAATAATTGGAGATATAATCAGACATTAGGACTGGGATATTATGAATATTTTTGTTTCTGTGAAGATATAGGAGCAAAACCCCTCCCGGTAGTTCCAGCAGGATTTAACCCACATAAAGGAGAGGGTGTGCCTATTGAAGAGATTGATGAATGGGTACAGGAAACTTTAGATTTGATTGAATTTGCAAATGGTGGTACGGATACTATTTGGGGAAACGTGAGAAAGAAAATGGGACATGAAGCTCCTTTTGAACTGGAATATATTGGTATAGGCAATGAGGAAATTGGTGATGGATTTTTTGAAAGATATCCATATTTTCATAATGCAATACGTGAGAAATATCCAAATATAAAAATTGTAAATACCGCAGGGCCTTTTGCGGTAGGTCAAGGATATGAAGAAGGCTGGAAATCAGCAAAGGAATATGGTTCGGATTTAATAGATGAGCATTATTATTCTTCGCCAGAATGGTTTATTGCAAATATGCACCATTATGAAGATTATGATGAAAATGGTCCAAAAGTATTTTTAGGAGAATATGCTTCTTGGGGAAATACTTATTACAATGCAATAGTTGAAGCTGCTTATATGACACATCTTGAACGTTCTAAAGCGGTGGCACTTGCCTGTTATGCACCGATGTTGTGTAATGTGGATTATGTAAATTGGAAACCGGATATGCTTTGGTTTAACAATCATTCGATAATGAAAACCCCAAATTATTATGTTCAAAAAATGTTTATGGAAAATCAGGGAACAGATGCAATAAGATTTGAAATGGAAGGTCTAGATGAAATAGAAAAGCTTTATGACAATGAAAATATTGCTGGCAGGGTTTCTATTTGTGGCAATGATATAAAAGGAAGAATATGGGATGTAAAAATTAAAGATAATATATCGGGAAAGATTACAACTATTTCAGAAATTTTAATTGAAGACAATAAGGAAAATTTCCTTACAGATATTGACAGCAGTGATTATGTATGTGAATTTAATTTCAAGAGAAGTGAAGGAAGAAAAGGACTTAAAATTTTCTTTGGAAAAACAGATAAAGATACACTTCTTTGGGAATTTGGCGGCTGGGATAACTGGGATTGTAATATATCTTCAATAGTAAATGGCAGAGGTTCGACTATTGCACATAAAATATTTCATGTGGAAGACATAGATTATTCTCTCAGACTTGAAGTAAAAGGTAGGCATATAAAAACTTATATAAATGGAGTTTTGTATGATGATACAGAAGATAAGCTTCCTCTTGTAGAAGAACTCTATGTAACAGCAAGTATAGATGAAAATTTAAATAAAACTATTGTAAAAGTGGTAAATCTTACCAAATACAATAAAACGGTTTTATTGGAACTTGATGGTGATGAAAAGCATTTGGCAGACATTATATCACTCCAAGATTGTGAACTTGATGCGGTAAATTCATTTGAAAATCCTGATAATATAATACCTGTGACAGAAACAGCCATTATTGATGAAAATAAATTAGAGTATACATTTCCATCATATTCTGTTACAGTAATTGGATTTATATAAAAAATATATAAAAAGACATCTTTTGGGTGTCTTTTTTGTTATAAATTTGGTGAAAAATAAAAAATATATACAAAATAGAAGAAATATATGGTATACTTATTATGTTTGAGTTTTGATTAGGTAGATT
>CAZQDT010000050.1:0-11917 GCA_964592005.1 uncultured Eubacteriales bacterium | reverse complement strand
GTAAGAACTTACAATATCTTGATATGGGGATGTTTGTCCATATTTTGAGTGGCAGAAAAATGCAGTATATAAGAGCAGATGCTAATTCGGAGATTGCAACAGGTCATATTATGAGATGTATGGCTATTGCCTTACAGATGAAAAAAATGGGTGAGCAGGTTACATTTATTATAGCAGATGAATTTCCTTTAAAAATGCTTGAAGATAAAGGTTTTAACACGATAGTTTTAGGAACTGACTGGAAAAATAAAAATTTGGAAATTCCTATATTAGAAAATTTAATTGAAGAAAAAGATATTAAATTGTTGTTGGTAGATTCATATCAGGTTACACCGGAATATTTTAAGGCATTGAAGAAAAAGACAAAAGTTGCTTATTTAGATGATATAAATGCCTTTTTTTATGATGTAAATATTATAATTAATTATAATGATTATTATAATGAATTTAATTATGAAAAGAAATATTTGGGAAATAATGTAAAGTTGTGGCTGGGTTGCCAGTACACTCCTCTGCGTAAAGAATTTAGCAATGTACCATATAAGACAGTTAAAGAAAGTGTTACAAATGTTATGGTTACAACCGGAGGGGCGGATACATATAAAATCTCGGAATGTGTAATTAAAACTTTGGCAAATATTTATCCAGAGATAAAATTTCATATAGTGGTTGGAAGATTTTTTGAAAATAGAGAAGAATTGAATGAGTTAAAAAAAATATATAAAAATATAACTTTATATGAAAATGTAAATATGGCTGAATTGATGAAAAAATGTGATGTAGCAATATCGGCTGGTGGTACTACTCTTTATGAATTGTGTGCCTGTGCAGTGCCATCACTTTGTTTTATGGTGGCAGATAATCAGTCAAAATGTGTAGAAATTATGGCAAATGAAAAGGTAATGCTTTATCTTGGAGATATAAGAGATGGCATAGAAATTTTTGAAAAATCTCTTTTAAAGCAATTTGAAATAATTCAGGATTATGAACTTAGAAAAAAACTTAGTTATGATATGAAAAAGCTTATAGATGGGCAAGGGGCAAGAAGAATTGCAGAAAAGCTGATAAATGAAAATAAGTAATAGAGGGGATATGTAAAGATGAATATTTTGGTTACAGGTGGAGCCGGTTTTATAGGACGATGGGTGGTAAAAAGACTTTTAAATGATAATCATAAAGTATGGGTATTAGATGATTTGTCAAACGGACGAGAAAAAAATATTGAAGAATTTATAAATAATCCCAATTTTATGCGATTTGTTAAAGGTGATATTAAAGATTTAGAGATAATAAATAAATTATTTGAAAACAAGTTTGATATCTGCTATCACTTGGGTGCTAGTATAAATGTACAAGATAGCATAGATGAGCCAAGAACTACTTTTGAAAACGATGCAGTCGGTACTTTTAATATACTTGAAGCCTGCAAAAAAAATAATACCAAGATAGTGTTTATGAGTACCTGTATGGTTTATGATAGAGCTGACAGTGAAAAAGGAATAGATGAAAAGTACCCGATAAAGCCAGCTTCACCATATGCAGGAAGCAAAATTGCTGGAGAAAATATGGTACTTTCATATTGGTATGCTTATCATATGCCAGCGGTTGTAGTAAGACCATTTAATACTTATGGACCTTTCCAAAAGACAGGTGGTGAGGGCGGAGTAATTGCCATATTTATTAAGAAAGCATTGGCTGGAGAAACTTTAAACATATATGGAACAGGTGAACAGACAAGGGATTTTCTGTATGTGGAGGATTGTGCAGATTTTGTTGTAAATTGTGGTTACAGTGATAAAGTAAATGGAGAAATTGTAAATGCAGGATTAGGAAGAGATATTACGGTAAATGATTTAGCACTTCTTATTGCAAAAGATGAAAGTAAAATTAAGCATATAGAACATATACACCCTCAAAGTGAAATAATGAAACTTTTGTGCAATTCAGAAAAGGCAAATAAAATTTTAGGCTGGAAACCTAAGTTTACTTTAGAGCAGGGAATAGAAAAAACGACAGAGTGGATAAAGAATAATCCGGAACTTATATAGGAGAGTGATTTTATGTATATACCATATGGAACACAATGGATAGAAGAAGATGATATACAGGCAGTAAGCGAGGTACTACGTTCCGGTTATCTTACCACAGGTCCTAAAGTAGATGAATTTGAAAAAGTAGTAGCTGACTATGTAGGAGCTAAATATGCAGTAGCAATAGCAAATGGTACAGCAGCACTTCATGCAGCTTGTTTTGCAGCAGGAATAAAAGAAGGTGATGAAGTTATAACTACTCCAATAACTTTTGCAGCCTCAGCAAATTGCGTATTATATTGCGGAGGGAAACCAGTATTTGCAGATATCGACTCTAAAACTTATAATATAAGCCCTGAAAGTATAAAAGAAAAAATAACTAATAAAACAAAAGCTATAATAGCAGTTCATTTTACAGGTCAGCCTTGCGATATGGACGAAATTCATAAAATAGCGAAAGAACATAATCTTTTGGTAATAGAAGATGCAGCTCATGCACTTGGAGCAGAGTACAAAGGCAAAAAGATAGGAAGTTTATCGGATATGACTACCTTCAGTTTTCACCCTGTAAAGCATATAACAACAGGTGAGGGAGGAATGATAGTTACAGATGACGAAAAACTTTATCAAAAACTTAAGCTTTTCAGAGCACATGGAATTACCAGAGATGAAAATTTGCTTATAAATAATGAGGGAGCTTGGTATTATGAACAACAGTATTTAGGTTATAATTATCGTATAACGGATATACAATGTGCTTTGGGTATAAGCCAGCTTAAAAAACTTGACGGTTTTATAAAAAGACGCAGGGAAATAGCAAAGATATATGATGAGGCTTTTAAGGATAATGAAAATATAATAATTCCTTATCAGAAAGAGGGTTGTTTTAACAACTATCATCTTTATGTAATACAGATTTTGGGAAAAAATAGAAAAGAAGTTTTTGATGAACTTAGAAGTCAGGGAATAGGTGTAAATGTTCATTATATACCCGTACATAAACATCCATATTATCAAAATAATGGATATAAAAATGTGAGTTGTCCTAATGCAGAAGAAATTTATAAGCATATAATAAGTATACCAATATACCCTAAACTTAAAGATGAGGAAATAAAATATGTAATAGATAATGTAAAGAAAGCAGTTTTATAAAAATTGTTATTTTGTCATAAAATTTTAAACAATTTTTAATTTAAAAATATTGTTTTTGTTATAGATTTGATTTATAATAAAGGTAAGAAAAGGAATTTATTTTGAAAGGGGTTGAGTTTATGAGTATATTAAGTATAAGTGACAATATAAATAGAAGTTATATGAATATAAGTACAGGTAAAAAAGTTAATAATGCAGCGGACAATGCAGCAGCATTGGCAATTATTCAGGGTATACAATCACAGACTATCGGTTATAGTATCGGTACAAATAATGCCAAAGACGGACAGAATTTTATAAATGTTGCAGATGGAGCATTGTCTTCCATTACAGACAGTTTACAGCGTATGAAAGAGATTTCGGTTCAGGCTTCTAATGGTATTTATACAGCAGAAGATAGACAATTTATGCAGTATGAGATTGACCAGCTCAAGGAACATATAACGGATGTAGCTAAGAATACAGAATTTAATACAATTAAAGTGCTTGATGGAGGTAAAGCAGATATAAATTTGGCTACAAATCCTTCAGGTTTAGGAATGACTATACATACAGCAAATACTACTCTTGAAACTCTTGGCATAGCAGATTTCGATGTTACAAAAGATTTTAATATGTCAGATATAGATAATGCGATAAAAAAAATAAGCAATTCACGCTCAAGTTTGGGAGCACAGTCAAACAGACTTGATTATACAATAGATTACAATCAGACAGCATCTATTAATTTAACAGCATCACAGGATAGAATGGAAGCTTCTGATATAGCGGAGGAGATAACTAATATTTCCACACAAAAAGTTCTTGAACAATACGCTTATTTCGCACAAGCACAGAAACAGCATCAACAAAGTAGTTTGTTAAGTTTATTTCAGATGATGTAATTGTATATAAAAATTAAAATCCCTTCTAAATATATGAGGGGATTTTTTTATAAAATGAAAAAGGGCGATGTTATGGAAACACAGTTTAAACTTTTAATTGATATTTTAACTAAAAAATATGATACACTTTCGGAAATTTTGTCAATTACTGAAAATCAGGGAATGATACTTAAAACAATGCCAGAAGAAAGAGAAATGTTTATGGGTATGGTTGAAGAAAAACAGACTAGGATAGACAGTATTTCCACAGGTGATGATATATTTAACAAAGTTTTTGCAGAAACAATGGAAATACTTAAAAAAGAAAAAAATACTTATAAAACCTATATAGCAGAAATGCAAAGGCTTATAAAAGCGATAATGGATATGGAAATAAGAATACGTCTTGAAGAAAGAAATAATCAAAAACGTATGCAAAATGCTATAAATATAATGCCTATGAGGCTTGCTGCCAAACAATATGCAAAACAAAAAACACAGACAGTAAAAGATTTGGTGAAAAATAGTAATAAAGAAATAAAAAGATAAATAAAAGTTTGTAGAAAAAACGCATGAATTAAATTAATAAATTCTGTTAAAATTTAGTCCTATATGGAATAATACCCAAGATAATTCGTGAGTACATTTTCAGTACAAAGACTTTTGCAAAAGAAAATATTACGCACAAAACTATGAAATTCGTGAAATACAATCATGAAAAATCAAGGGAAAATACAAATAATCCAATTCCTGTAAGCCTAGATACCAATATTTATTACAGCAGTAGAATTTTACAGGAAATTTGGATATAATTATTATTCGGCAGATAGATTTTGGGAGCGATTCTCAGCTTCTTTTTGTTCACGAGTTTTCACTCTGCATTCTTTTTGGATTTCTTTTTATTTCTTTTGCAATAGTTTTAACAACCGGACTGAATTTCAAATTGGAATAATATTTTTGAATATACAACTGTATTTCATAATCTTTTGGTTCTGCACCAAAAGTTACTTTAGTTACAGATAGTTTTCTATCCTCAATACGTTCAAATATGCCAATCCAAAATGGATTTTCAAAATAGACAGTCAAGTTACAAATTATTTCATTCATATCAATTCTCCTTTACAATACATTTTTTACCGAAATATCGAAACGCTTGTTTCTGGTACATTTGATATTCCAAGCCAAACGTAGAAACAAGGTATTTTTCTTCTTGTAAAATCTGCAAATGAAGCATTATTATAGCAAATATGGTAAAGAGAATAGTTAAAGTTCACCTGATAAATGACAAAGTAGTTTTTTGGTTATGAGTAAACAATGAATATAGTTTGCGAATATCTGCTTGACGGTTTTATTAAACATTGTAAAATATTTTGTCTTTTAGTTTTGATGTAAAGGAAATCCTTTTATAGAGTGAATGTTATATAACAAATGTTATATAACAACAATTTTATTATATCCAATTTTTTGTTTGTGTCAATATGCTGAAGAAGAAAATTTTACAAAATTTGGGTTGAAAATTGATATAACTATCTTTTGTCTAACAATTCCCAATTATTTATAGTAGATTTTTGACAAAAATATGTTATTATTAATGATGTAGATTGCAAGGAGGAAGGTTTTTGATGGAAATTAAAGAAAAAGAGAAAAAAAAGACGGAAGATATATTTTTTATTGCTATATTTATCTTAATAATTTCAATATTTTTGTTATTTTTGCCATATATGTATTTTAAAGGTATCAAAAGTGAAGCGGAAGAAAGGGGAAATATAAGGCTTAATACAGATTATACAGGACAAAGATTTAGCAGTATTAGAAATTTTTCTGATAAAATCACTGTGGGGATAGAAAATTTACTGCTGGATAGATTTCCTTTGTATGATGAAATAAATGATACAGTTTCTGATATAGAAAATACAGTGGATAATATTTTTTATAAAGATTTGGATTTTGTTCCAGTGAGTTTAAATTCAAATGTTTATTATTATATAAATGAAAAAAGAGGAAGATTTGTTAGACTTTTGAATTATGATGGCGAAGATATGGAAAATCAACTAAAAATAGCAGCAGATTATTATAATAAAGTTTACGAAGAATTGCAACCATTAGGAATTAATATGTACATATATGCTATTCCCTTAAGTTGGAATTCAAAAGAAAGAGAAAATAATTTGTATCCTTATGATGAATATGAGCAATTTGATAATTTTAAAAAATCTTTGGATGATGAAATAGCAGCAGATTTGTTGTATATTGAGGATATAGATGAATTTGATAAATATTTTTTTAAGACAGACCATCATTGGAATAGTATTGGAGCTTATCAGGGATATTTAGATATGGTTGAGCTTTTGGAAAGTAAAAATGGTGATTTAGGACAAAAAGTTCAGATTACGGGTAAAAGAATAATAGAAGGTTTGCAGTCAAGAGGAAGTATGGCAAGGGTTTGCCTGATAGATAGATTTTATGATGATTGGAAAGTTTTGGATACTAATATTGATGAATATGAGATTTATTTAAATGATACCATTCCAGATGAAAATTTTTCTCAAAAAGATAAGTATGACAGTGGAGAGTTTCCAACAGATACATATGCTGCACATTATGGAAATTATTATCATTCGGATTATGCAAAGCTTCAATATATATTTGAAAATAACACAGGAAAAAATCTTTTATTTATAGCAGATTCCAATTCAAATTCAATGGAAATGTATTTGGCATCACATTTTGATAATACATATGTGATAGATATAAGAATGTATGCCGAATTTTGCGGTAATGAGCAATGGCTTTCGGAGTTTGTTGAAAAAAATGATATCACAGATGTACTTATACTTTCCAGTACAAATGGAATTTGGAGAAGTTATATAGATAAGTTAGGAGATAAGGCGGAATAATGGTATTTGCGAGTTTGGAATTTATATTTTTATTTTTACCAATATTTTTATTTTTATATTTTATACTTCCTTTTAGAGCATGGAGAAATGTAATGTTATTTATCTTTTCGCTGATTTTTTATGCGTGGGGAGAGCCGGTATATGTTATATTTTTGTTTATTTCAATGATGATAAATTACAGCTTGAGTAGAATTATAGATAGTTTGGAAGGTAAAAAAAGAAAGTTAGTATTATTTATAGGAATTTTTTATAATATTTTAGTTTTGATAATTTTCAAATATATGGATTTTTTGATATCAAATATAAATGCTGTATTTGGAACAAAAATAGAACTTTTAGGTATTTCATTACCAATAGGTATTTCATTTTTTACTTTTCAGATATTGTCATATCTGGCAGATGTATACTGTAAAAAAGTGTCAGTACAGAAAAATCCTCTGTATTTAGGAGCATATATTTTTGCATTTCCTCAGCTTATCGCAGGACCTATTGTTCGTTATCAGACAATAGAAGATGAAATGAAAAATCGAAAAGAAACAATAGAAGGTTTTTCATTGGGAACTAGAAGATTTATGGTCGGTATGGCTAAAAAAGTTCTTATTGCGAATAATGTAGCTTTTATAGCAGATACTATTTTTGAACATTCGGTAAATAGTTATGGAATGATAGGAGCATGGATAGCAGTGATTTCATACACTTTACAGATATACTATGATTTCAGTAGTTATTCAGATATGGCAATAGGACTTGGACAGATGCTCGGTTTTCATTATGAAGAAAATTTTAATTATCCATATATATCTACTTCTATAAAGGATTTCTGGAAAAGGTGGCATATCTCATTATCAAGTTTTTTTAAAGATTATGTATACATACCGCTTGGAGGAGGAAGAAGTCATGCTATAAGGAACACACTTATAGTATGGTTATTGACAGGGTTATGGCATGGAGCTTCTTGGAATTATGTTTTATGGGGACTTTATTATGCGGTTTTACTTTTTATTGAAAGAGCATTAAGTAAAAGGTTTGAAATTAAAATACCAAGATTAATTAAACATTTGTATGCAATTATATTTATTATGATAGGTTGGGTAATATTTAGGACAGAAAATGTATCTCAGATACCTGAAATTTTAAAAGCAATGATTGGTGTTTATGGTAGTGGAAGTTTAAATTTTATGGTATATACGCAAATTTTGAAGGTAAGATATGTAACTGCTTTTATTATAGGAATAATTTTTTCAATGCCAATACTTTCTAAAATAAATGTAAATTTTGGAAATAAGGTAGAAGTCAGGGCGGTCTTAGATACAGGATTTATATTTGTATTTTTGATTTCAATTATGTATGTTGTAATGGGTTCATATAATCCGTTTATATATTTTAAATTTTGATATTACTTCGCAACTTTTGGTTGCAATGATTTTATTTTTTATAAAAAAGTGGTTGCGTAAGCTAAAATTGCTGGTGCAACCACGGGAAATATAGTATAATGCTTTTAAAGAAATTTGAATATAACTATTTAAATGAAACAATTATATTATAAGGGGGAGAAATTTTGATGAATATCGAAATAGCAGACAGATTATTACAGCTCAGAAAAGCAAATAATTTGTCACAGGAAGAGCTGGCTGCAAAGCTTGGTGTCAGCAGGCAGGCAGTTTCAAAGTGGGAAAGGGCGGAGACATCGCCAGATACAGATAATCTTATGGCATTATCTAAAATTTATAACATATCGTTAGATGAACTATTGAAATCAGATGAACAATACGATTATGATTATATTGCAGAAGAAAGTTTAGATAAAGAAGAAAGATTTGATGAAGAAGTATATGTAAGTAATGATGGAGCAGTACATAAGGAAGAAGAAAAGAAAGAAACTTCTAAAAAAATAAATGGATGGGATTGGCTGCCATATCCTGTATTTATTACTATTTTATATATTGTATTAGGCTGTTTATTCAGGTGGTGGCATCCTGCTTGGATTTTGTTTTTAACAGTACCTTTGTATGAAACAGCTGTACCTATGATTAAAATGGGAAGGAGTAAGAAAGAGGTACTCTTAGCATTTCCATATCCTGTACTCATAACAATGCTATATTTGGTAGTAGGATTTTTATTTAGATGGTGGCATCCGGGTTGGATTTTATTTTTAACAATCCCTTTGTATTACTGTTGGGTGGAATCTTTAGATAAACATTAAAAAAGCTGTTATATGAGAGTTTTTCTCATATGACAGCTTTTAATTTAAGAATTTTCAGTTTCAAAATAAGTTTTCAAACCATCTCTTAATGCTTTGGCGATAGACATTTGATATTCGTCGTCTAAAAGTTGTGCACCTTCATCAAGATTTGAAAGGAAACCGGTTTCTACTAAAACAATAGGAATTTTTGCCCAATTTAATGCAACCAAATCATTTCTTTCATAAAGTCCTCTAAGTCTTGCACCGGTATATTCTTTGTATATTTCTTTTAAACTTTCAGCAAGTTTTTGACTTTCATTATAAATTTCTTCAGAAACATAGTCTTTAGTAGGTACAAGTAATGAAAATCCATTTACGGAAGTATCATCATAGCCATCTACATGAATAAGTATTGCAGCATCGGCATTTACAGAATTTGCCAACTCAACTCTTTCACGATTGCTGATATTTACCTCATTTATTTCACGTGTCATATGTACCTCATATCCTTCTTCAATCAATAAGTCACGAAGTTTAAGACCAATTCCGAGAGTAATATCATATTCTTCAGCTTTAAAAACACTACTCCAAGCCCCGCCTGCGACTTTTACATTTGTTTTGTCTGAACCGGGAGCACGCTGTTCTCTTTCAAGGTTTTGTTTAGCTTGATGACCGGGGTCTATACATACAACCCATTTTTTTTCTTCATCCTGTGTACTTTCGATTTCAGTACTTTCAACTGTTGTAGAAATAGAAGCATCAGAAGAAGTCAATTCAGGAGTTGAAAAATTTTCAGAAGAAAATAATTCGGTAGTTAAAGCATTTTGTGTAGAACTTAAAGTATCTTCATTAAAAGAAGAACTAGATGTTATTGAAGTCTGTTCCTGAGTAGAAGTATTTTGGGTCTTGGAATTTTGAATATATATAATACAAACCAGTAATATAACGACAATAATTGCAGGAAACAAAATTTTCTTTTTCAAAATAAAACCTCCTTGATAAAATTGTTTAAAGATTTAATATCATTCCCGGACCTTCATTGTCATTAGGTCTTGAACGAAATCCAAATTTTTTATAAAATTTTTCTGCACCTTTTGAAGACATTAAAAGTACCATAACAGAAGTATCGGGAATTTTGTCTTTTTTTATGTATTCAAGAATATTGTCAATAATGAGAGTACCTATATTCATCCCCTGATACTGTGGCATAACGTTGATATTTTGTAAATAATATACATATCCACCATCACCTACCAAACGCCCCATTGCTATGGCTTTTCCGTCTTTATCTCTGGCAGAAACTACATAAAGACTATTTTCGATGGCACGTTTTATCTGTTCCGGAGGAAGAGTGCTAAGTCCTACGGAACAACGTATATGTGAAAATTCTTCTATGGTTAAATTATTAGAAAGCTTTATATCCAAAATAAAAATCTCCTTTAAAAATATACTTATGTGAAAATTTCACTGTATTTTAGGTACAGTTTAACGACTTTTAATTGTATAGTATATTTGTCATAAAATCAAGTTAAATTTTGTACCATTGCTGGGGAATTTCTTCTCTGTCGATAAAGCAGTTAATTTCTTTTTTAAGAATTTTTTCAGTTACTTCAAAAAGTTTGACTGCATCACATAAAATACATTCTGCATCTCCAAATTTAACCTTTTTGGCAGCACCTGTTTCAAAATAGGCATTAAGCATTTTATCAAAACTTTCTGAAATATGAGCTGTTTTAGGGTTATAGTGTCTATACATATTTACTTCTTTAATATTTCCATCAGGCATTTTTATTTTAAATAAGGTAGGGTTTTCTGTAAATCTTTCAGGGACATCAAAGACTTCTTCTATTGCATGAATATATGTATTTCTTATATGTGTTACACCTGCAAGCAAAATTTTGGCATTTATATTATAAAGTCTATTCCAACAGCCGCCTATTCCACAAGGAGTTGTTATATTTTCTTCGCCTTTTACAAATTCTTCGGCATTTATACCATATGCGGCAATGCTGTGTGTAGGGTGCAGAGAACGAACAACATTTTTCCTTTTTAGAAAAATATTGGGAATAATTCCAACGCAGGCAGGTTCGGTCTTAGGGTCAAATATATTATATTCCTCATTCATTTGTTTCCAAGTATGAGCAGGTGTCATAAAAAGTCCTTGGGATAAATACTCCATAAAGGCATCTATTACGGTATCTGCACCATTTTCGGTATTTCCGATAGCTTTCATTGAAGAATGGAGCATTAAGTTGTCATTTTCTTTAAGTCCTATTTCTTTTAATTGTTGCTTTAAATTATCCTTAGTATATATCATTTTTTTACTCCTAATAAAAATTTATTTTTTGATTTATAAAAATTTTACAACATAGAAAATAATGTTGTTTTAAAAGCTTGAAAATCTCTATTTTCATCATCAAATAAAATAGTAGGTATTCCGATAGCCTGTGGAGCTATTAAAAAGTTTGGATTATTGTCAATGAAAATACATTCTTCAGGTTTTAAATCAAGTGCTGAAAGAGTTTTTTCAAATACAAGCTTTTCAGATTTTCCAGATTTATATTGTGCTGAAATAGTAACTACGTCAAATAAATCTTTTAATTTGTAAAAATCAAGAATTTCTTCTATTCTATCACATTTGTTGTCGGTTATAAGCCCGATTTTATAGCTTTTCTTGAGTTCTTTTGCAAGATTTATCATATTTTCATCAAAGGAAACATTTCTAAAAGCCTCAGTAAGCAAGTGATAATCAATTTTACTTCCTACATTTTTACAGAAAGTTTCCCAAAT
>CAZQDT010000049.1:0-11922 GCA_964592005.1 uncultured Eubacteriales bacterium | reverse complement strand
GAAGTTGTCTATGTAGATTTATACGAACAGCAGGACAATGGAGTATGGATGATAGTAGATACATGGAGTTCTCTTTGGGAAGATTATCAGACAGCATATGTATATGAATACTATCAGGGAGAAGTAGGAAGAAAATATTATGTAGATGCTGAATTTAGAGTTAAAAAAGGCAATATAGAAGAAGTAAGAGATGTTACAAGTAGTGTAACAGTTTGTGAATAAGTGAAACGTAGGGCTGTCACAAGTACGTTATATAAAGTGGCGATGACTTTTACCCGTGGTCGTTGCCTACCCAAGCTTTCTATAATTTGGGGCAGCCCTTATAAAAACAGCAGGTGAAATAAAATTTCCTGCTGTTTTTATTTGCAAAAAAACCACCTGCTGTACAGGTGGTTGAAAAGGTACAAAAACATATAAATAAAAATTTAGTCTTAAAGAAGTCTTGTTAATTTTTAAGTTTGGCCTCTAGCTCTTTTACTTTATTTTCTAATTCTTCGTTTCTCTTCTGAAGTTCAATTGTTTTTTCTTGAAGCATAGCTTCTAAATGATTTTTGTAACTGTATAAATCTATGATATTTTCTACACGTCTTAGTACAATATATGGGTCAAATGGTTTACCTATAATGTCTGATACACCCATATCATAACCTCTCTGTTCAGATTCAACTGTATTTTCGCCGGTTATCATTATAACGGGTATTTCCTTAAGTACACCATATGCTACCAAATATTCCAATACTTCAAAACCATCCATAACTGGCATTATTATATCTAATAAAATTACTTTTATTTCTTTTCTGTGCTGTTCAAGTAATTCTAAAGCCTGTTTTCCGTTTTCTGCTTCAAGTATATTAAATCCGTAGCTAAATAATTCAGAAAGTATAGTACGATTTACTTCCATATCATCAACAATCAAAATACTTCCTCTTGTATCCACAAAATCACTCCTAACATCTTTCTTAAACAACCATATAAGTAATTTTGCTATAAATTTGAATAATTGTCAAGGAAAAATTTGTTTTATTTAATATGTGTTTTTGGACTTTTTTGTATTTAACTATGTATTGACGAAAATCTTTAATTTATGTTATCATTATTCAGTAAAAACTTTTGATTTTATTGATTGTATTTTGTTTGAAATGTGTAAAATCTGATTGATAGTTTTTATATAAAATTGATAAAACAAAAAAATTTAGGAAGGGGCAAAAAGAATGAAAAAAAAGAGTTTGTTATTATTATTTGTGATGTGTATGTTGGCATTGGTTGCTTGTAATGAGGATAAAAATAAACTTCAAAAAGCAGAAGTGAATATTTTGCAAGAAATGGGAGAAGCAAACAGTAGAGAAACACTTACAGCAAAATATGAAAAAATTGCATTTCGTAAAACATATACATATCCTGACGAAATTATCAGTGAATATTGTTATCAAGATTCGGAACGTTATGTAGAGGAGAATGATTATGTTATATATATAGATGAAAAAGGCGATGTATATGGTTTTGATAATGAGGAAAAGTTAGCGTTTCGTTATTTGTTTATAGGAGATTCTTATAAGGAATTTTATGATGAATCAGATTTAGCAGGATATTTTTATGATGGAGATATAGAAGTAATAGTAAGTCAAGAAGAGAAAGATGGAATTATTACTCTTAATACGGAAAATAAAGATGAGGAAACTATAAAGTGGTATGAGGAAGAATATTTATTCAAAGAAGAAACAATAAATAAGATTGCATATACTTATAAAGTAGATGCAGAAAACTATGAATTATACTCAACGACAGTTTCATTGGTGATGTCAGATGGAGAAAAGAGAGATATTGTTACATCTGAAAGGGTAGAAAATCCAGAAACATATGTAGTAGATGAGAAGTTAAAGATGGCTGTATTTGATGGAGATAGAAGGACAGTTACTGTTACAGAAAGTGCTAAGACAGAAAAGGAAAAAGTTTATTCTCAGACGATTTCAAAAGGAAATTATATACAGCTTGCTTTTCCATCGGATGGTAACCAAGTATTGTATACGGATATAGATTGTACAATAGAATATATTGGAAATGAAGATAAAAATGCAGACATTAATTTATATTATAAAAACTAATATTTAATAATAGATGCTCCTATGTGGTGTAAAAATTTTTCACCAGATAGGAGCATTTTGCTAATTTATATTTGCGGTGTAAAAAATTTAAGCTTATAAATTAAATTTTTTCTTCAAGTTCTGACAATTTTTCAGCTGTTAAACCAGTAGCAAGTATTACCTGTTCTTTAGAAACATTGTTTTTTAATAAATTAAGGGCTATTTGTTCAATCGCCTTACACATTTCAGCTTTACCTTCTTCCCTGCCTTTTTCTCTTTCAAAAGCTTTCATATCTTCAATTGCCTTACACATATTCGTTCCTCCTTCCTGACTAATATAATCTTCATTAATCATAAAATCTGAATATTTATTAATTGCTATTATTATGTCCTTTGATAAATCTGAAAATATTTCTGAATTGGATTTTACAAAATCTTCAAGTTCTTCTTTGTTTTTATCATTGGATAAAAAACCAAATAATGCTTTAATTTCACCATCATAATCTTCTATTTCGGTTTTGGACAGATGCCGTACATCTATAATATACATAGGGAAATCACAAACGACTTCATCAATTATATTATCTTCTATGTAAAGCATATCCTTTAAACATCGAGGTCCGTCCCATTCTTTATTTCCATAATAAATAACTAGTGTTATAACGGGATTTAATTTGTCATTTTTTGAAAAACCACTTAAATATTCATCACCAATAAGTTTTTCTTTCCTGTTTTTATTAATTACATCACATTGTTTTAAATAATTCAGACAATTATAATGAAGAAGTCGTAATGGCATCATATAGTTAATTTGGTTTTGATTTTCTATCCCTAGTATAGCAAAAATTTTATTTTTATACAACATTTTTAAAACATCTCTATGTTTTTGAAATACAATATTATCAACATAAGCTGTTTCTGTTGGGTCAGCTTCTTTTAAATCATCTACATTTAAGTATTGTTGTGAAAAAATTTTTTTATTAAAAACTTCTGCAAATCTTGCAGGGTCTTGAAATACTATTTTTAAAATACTATCTTTTTCATGAATTTGTTTTTTAGTAATTATTTTATTTTTTTCTTTTTTGTTAATTATTTTTGCCATAAAATCCTCCATTTAAAATTATCTTATTAATCTAAATCGTTTTTTTGGTTTTTCTACATAGTTTTCTAGCGTATTATAAAATATAGATTGTATTTCGTTACTTAATTTAAATAATTTTATTTCAGGGATACTAAATACTTTATACATTTTTAAATTTTCTTTTATGTAATCAATACATTCTTTATCTGCAAAACTAGAATAGATATTCCATGTTGTAAAATCTTTTTCTTTGTTAAAAAATTCTAAAAGCTTTGAATTTTCCCAAATATGTGATTTAATATTTAAAATTTTGACATTACATCTATATATTTCATTTTCATTATTATTTACTGTCCCACAGTCAAATATAATGTAATTATATTGTCTTTTTATGACTTCAATGATATCTGTTTCTTTGTAAAAATCAATGCCTGCCATATTAAAACCTATATTGTTGTTATATATATCGCCTTGTATATTTTCTATGGAATATGTTTTGTATACCTTTTTCAGTTCAAAAATATTTGAATTTGGATTATTTAATTCGACTATGGCAGTTTTTCCTTTTTTACTTAAAAATTCTGCTAGAGCAAGTGTTATATGAGTAGTTCCACAACCATTTAAAATTCCACCTACTCCTATGGTAACACTTCCTATAAAATTTTCTGTTGAAATTTTTCTTTCTTTTACAAAATTATCTTCGACTGACCACTTTTGAGCTTTGGCATAAGAAGTTTTTTCTTTTATTGCTTTAATCAAATTTTCATAAATTTTCTTATTATCAACGATAATATCGTATATACCAAGCTTAACTAATTCCGAAATAGTTCTATCTCCATAATTTCGGTTTTTGCAAATAATAATTATTCTTGTCAAATCTTTTAACATTCTGTAATTTTTTATTGCTTGCAGAGCATTTTTATCATCTAAGGCGATTTCTAAATCAATCATTAAAATGTCTATATCAATTCTGTTTAATTTTTCCAGTTCTATCCACAAATCTTTTTTTTCTATTACTGATTTATAAACTATATCTTCATTGTTTTGTATTACTGCTTTTTCCACTAATTCTTTATATTTTTCCTGTAAAACTACTGCAACCATTTAAACACCTCTTTTACCATATACAGATAAATGCCGCCATATATGCCATATGTATGTAATATCCTAATTCCAAGTATTTTTTTCTTTTATTTATAAATATTAATATAATCTCTAAAAATATAAAAAATAAAAAGCATTTCTTTAAACCTAATAAAAGAAGCAGTGCTATTAAAAGTTTGCAGTCACCACCCCCTAACAAATCTTTTTTTAAAAATTTTTCAATTATACATAAAATCAACATTAAACCCAAACTTACAGATATTGTAAAAATTATAAAATAAAAATTTTTTTGATAAAGATTTTTAAAAATCCCCATAATAAAAAGGGTAATGTTATATTTATCAGGAATTATTTTTTCTTGTTTATCTATCAATGCTACTTGAAAGAGAATTGCATATACAAAGGAATATAGAAAAAAATTTTTTATTTCAGTATTTTTTATGTAAAAAATACTTCCTATCAAATATATAAAAACTGACAAAATTTTATAATATAAAAAGTTTTTTTGAATTATTATGTTGTTTAAAAGTTTGATAATATTTTCTGAATATATTATACTTAGCAAAAACAAGCTTAATTATCACCTCTCATATTGATTAATCTTTCTATATTACTTCCCTCAAAATAAAAAACATTTATATTTTGCTCGTCTAAAAAATTAGGAATTTTTAAATTTTCGGTAATGGCTATAAAATATGTTCTATTTTCTAAATCAAATACCCCTTTTTCGTTATCCTCATATAAAAAAATTTCAGTTTTTTGAAGTTTTTGATTTATATAAGTTTCAACCTCAGAAAGAGAATTACAAGAGCCAATATTTATTAAATTGTTGTTTTTATATATTGAAATATTATATAAATCATTTTGAAGTTCAACTATTGCTATGAGTGTAGTGTCTTCTAATAGCATATCTTCTTTTTTTAATTTTGTATTTTCAACAGCTTCGTAGTATTTTTCAAAAAACACTTCTATTGAACTCAAATGTTCAAGTTTTATATTGTTATTATAGCTTTCTTTTTCGATATTTTCTTCTAAAAAACCATTTCCTACACTACTAATATTTTCAGCTGTATTTTTAAGCATTATCATTGCCGCTTTTGTTCCTGATTGAATGCCCCATTCACATTTTTTTACCCAATATTTATAGATATCTTTTTTAACCCATTCTACAAAGCCTGAACATAGAAATATCGCCAATACCAAAATTATTAGAACAAAATAAGATGAACCTTTGTTTTCTTTAATTTTAATAAGCATTATTTTCTACCATCCCTTCTCTTACCTGAACTAAACGGTCAGGTAAGACTTCAGTATTTAAAACTTGACACCAGATATTTATTATTTTTGAATATAAAGGTTGCAGTTTTAACTGTTCACTTGTCGGATTATCAATATCTATATCTAAATTAAATTGTATACAAACTGTATCTCCTATATAGAATTTGTTTCCTGTGGCGGCTTGATTAAATGTATCTTTATTAAGATTTTCTAAAGTTTTAAAACCATAGGTGATTTTATATGTATTTTCTTTAAACATTTTGTTTATATTATTTTTTAAATTTTCATCAATGGCAGATGTGATTTCTCCATTTTTACAAATTTGTTTTACTGAATTTTCCAAGCAATTTGTTATATAATCTCGTTGGACACTTCTAATTTGATAACTTATTGATATAATTAAAATCCAAATTAAAAATATCGTTCCAAATATAAATGCTAATACAGAAGATTCTGCACCTTTTTGACATTTTAATTTTTTTAACAAATTATCACCATCCAAGCTTATTTAATTCTAAATCTTTCATCACTTGTTACTATATTTATTTTAATTTTATTTACTATTTGTTTACTGCTGTTTTGGGCAGGCATAATTATTTTCCCTATAAACATAATTGTGAGTACAAGCATACAGCATTTTGCAAGTATAATAGATGATGTTCCTTTTTTTTCTTTTATTTTTTTAAACATATAATCACTCCAAACATTCATTAAGACTTTCTAACTGTAAATTGCTTTTGTTTCCAATAGTTACAATTGTTTCTGTCTGCGGTATACATACTTTTAATATTAGCCCTAGGGATAGTGCTATAAGCACTACCTCTAAAGCTACTTTACTCATACTTCCTCTTTTTTCCATTATTTTTTTGAACATATTTTATTCCCCCGTTGGAAGTTTGTCCAAAGTGACTGTAACGTCTTTATTTCCATTAGCGGCATCTATTATACTGTTGTATACACTTTTATAATTATCATTTGTCTTGGAACCGCCAGCTCTTATTGTATTTGTAATAGGCACACTGACCATAGCAACTATAATTATTACTAGTATAAGTCCTATTAAATCGTATGAAGTTTTTCCTTCTCCTTCACCACTTTTATTTCTGATTTTGTTTACTAAATTCTTTAACATTAAAAATCCTCCTATCCTAATATCATTTCAAAATTTTTTAAATAATTTAACAGTGGAAATAACATAATTAATAGTAGCATAAACATAACAGGCATTATAAGAATTACTGAAATCATTGCATTTGTATCTATTTTTGCTTCTATTCTCATTTCATTTTCTTTTTGCTCGAGTTCCATATCTATTTCAAGATTTTTTACAGCTCTTTTTTTATCACCTGTAAGCATATCTCTCAATGTCATACAGAGTTTTCTGAAATGTAATACATTTACATCTTCCGTCATTTCCATTACTGCTCTTTGTGACCCTATTTGTACTGAATTGTAATTGTTCAAGCATTTTCTAAAAATGTTTTTGTATGCAGGTGTTAGTTCTTCTAAATAATACAAAATTTCTTTGACTTGAAGCCCCATACTTGCTAATAAAAATGTAGTAATTTTAAGAATTGTTAAATCTTTTTCATATTTTATATATTTATTTTTTATATAAAATTCCATAAAAATATCTGGAATCCAATATGCTGAAATTGAAACTATAATATAGAGCCATTTTCGCAACTCCTTTCCGCCATTATTTATATTATAATTTAAATTTGTCATATATATGGTGTATGATAAAAGACCCACAAGAGTCACAAATGCGAGTTTATAGAAGAAAAATTTATATGTATTTTGATTTTTCCCCATATTTTTTAACTTTAGATTTAAAATTTTAGCTTTATTTGATTTGGGAGGAATTAAAAAATCTATAATTTTCTCCCATATTCTTTTTAATTTGTAAAATTTTTGTTTCCATATACTTTTAATTTCAAAATTTTGGTTATCTATAATTTTTGCCATCAGGAAAAAAATTATAGATAAAACAAAGACTATATATGGACTTGCTCTCATATCCATAAAATCCCTCCTAAACACTTTTTTCAAGAAAGCTGATTACTAAATGTACGATTAATGCTATAAGTAATGTTACAGAAAGTAAAATACTTCCTTCTAAGGTATAATAAAAATCATAGGCTTCTATATCAAAAATTCTGCAAAATCTCATTATAAAAGGAATTGCTATTATAAATATTAATGACAATATTCTGAAGAAAATCATTTTTTTATGTGCTTTTTCTCGGCTATATTCAGCAGTCCTTATAAGTATACTCAAATTATCCAGTTGTTTTGATATATCGCTGTTTTTGTTTCTGCTTATTTCAAGTATTGCACAAAACGTTTTTATATAAGAATATGATATTTTATTTTTCAAATAATTTAATCCTTCTTTGAATGTCATATCTGATTGTATATAATTGTAAAATCTTTCAAATTCTTTCTTTACTTCCTGAGGCATATAAATAATTGCTTCTTCTATTGCTTCTTTTAGTCTTAACTTTGACCTATATGCAGATGAAATTTCTGAAAAGGCAATAGGAAGTTGTTTATAAAGTTTATTTGTATAAAAATCTTTAAAAACATTAAATATAATAATGGGAATAAGCATAGAATTGATTAGATTTATAAGTTTAAGATACCAAAGTATATAAAAATCTTGAGAAAAGCAATAGGTTGCTTTTACACACCATAAATATATTATCCATACAAAAACGGCTAAGATATCTGATATTTCTAAAGAAAGTTTTGTAATAAAGCTTATATTTTCTCCCAATTTTCCTATAAGCAAATTTGTAATTTTAAATTTCCTTATAATTTCTGAAAATCTATGTCTTTTATTTTTAGATGAAATGGTTTTAAGTTTTACTTTTTTTGAAATTTTTTCGATTTTAAAAGCCAATAAAATAATTAATAAACTTAAAATAATTAAGAATAAATATATATTTTTTAAAAAATAATTTATATAAAGCATTTATCACCCTACTCTCTTCATCTTACAAAGTATATTTTGAAGTTTTTTTAAGTCTTCCTGCGTAAAGCTGTTTTCATATAAAAGTCTTTCTTCCAGCTGTTTTGAAATAGGTTCTACATTATACCATTTTTTGTCTAATTCGTCATATTTTATAATCACCCTTTCTCTGTAACTTTCATCTGAAAGTATTTCAAGCTCTGATATTTTATCAAGATATCGGTAACCTGTATTAGGTTCATATTTAAACATATATATTATATCTTCACTATATGCCAAATCCATTTCTGCCTGCATATAATTCTGATATTTTCCCGTTTCCATAAGAAGATTTCTTCTTGTTATCATATATTCCCTAAATCCTGCGGCATGGTAACTGTCGCCTGAACCCTTTGCTACTTTATTTTTTACATAGACTGCATTATATGCTTCTATGGCTGTCCTTACTTCTCCTTGCAAGATTATATCTCTATCCTCTCTATAACTTGCTTCTAGGCATATATCAGGAGGATTTTTTTTAGAGTATATATGTGGACGTATATCATAATTTTTTAAGAATTTATAAAGTCTGAGTTCATCTGAAGCCTCTAATGTCAAATAGCTTAATTTAGGGTCATAAATTCCCATCAATGCTCTTAAAAACGTCGTTTTTCCACTTCCCATAGAGCCTATTACAGAAAAATTTGGTCTTCCTTTTACTAAAATTTCTAAAAATTCTTTGATATTATTATCAATAGTCTTTAACTTTACAAGATTTTCCAAAGAATTGATTGCTCCATCAAAATTTCTAATATTAAGACATGGATTTATATTTACTGGCGGAAATATTGCGGTTACTCTGCTGCCGCTTTTTCTTGAACAGAATACTATTGGGTCGGCTTGTGAGATATCAAACTGTGCATCATATGATGTAGAATTTTTTATAACATTTTCATATGAGCTGTTGTCTTCAAAAAATAAATATCTTATTTTTACTTTTAATCCTTTAAATTGTATGTATATATCATCTTTACTGTTTGTCCAAAGCCCATTTATATTTTCATAATCATCTGCTATTTCATCAATAACTCCTAAGCCATAATTTTCCTGATACAAAATAGAACAAAGTCTTTCAAATTTTTCTTCATAACTGCTTTTTTCACTTATTACATATTTTTGAAAATATTCATATATATTTTTTTCGTACTCATTTAAAGATTTTTCGTGTTCTTTATAATCCTCTGTTTTTATAAAAAAATTATTATAATAATCTATATGATATTGTTTTATAAACATATCAATGTTATCAGGAATTATACTTTTTTGAGTTTCTGTTAAATAATTTTTTATTTCTTTTTTTACAATTTTTTTATAAATTAAATCGCCTTTAGTTGAATTATCTATATATTCAGATAATCTTCTATTTTGTTCACTATCTTTTTTCCATACTGGAAATTCATCTCTAACAGTATTTATTAATTTTTTTAAGCTGATTTCTTTTTCTTTTTGAATTAATTTTTCGTATATACTTAATTTTTCTTTCATTTTATCTTATCACCGCCATTTTAAAAGGATTAAAATATTTTTTAATATTTTGTCTTGGCTGCATTTCAAAGCCTATATATTTGCAAATTTCATTTAATATGGCATTAAGTTGTTTAATATAATTATCATTTTCTTCAATATTTTTTCTACATAATCTTTCAGGTTCTTTCAAATTTATACTATATACAATATTTTCGTAATAATTTATTGTGAAGATACTGTCCAAATTATAAAATCTTTGAATATCCTTTATATTTAATCCTTTTTTTTCTGAATACTCGTTTATAACATTTATAACTTTCTTGGAATTGTGAAGATTTGCTTGTTCTGATAAATAGTCAAATCTTGAATTATTTTGTTTTATAAAATTTATTACTACATCTGAATAATCATTTACTCTATCAGCAATTCCCCAAACATCAGGTGAATTATCTATAATAACTATATCAAATATTTCTTTAGCAAAGTTTATTATTTCTATAAGTTTATTTTTTTCTGGTCTGCTTCCAGTAAGCTCTTTTGCTGCATTTATATTATAAAGATTTCCTTTTACTTTAACACAACAGTCACAAAAGTATTTTTTATTTAGTTTTCCTAACTCAAGACAATTGTTAATATTTGACATATTTAAGTTCTTAGAATGCTTTGCTTTCATAATATTTTCAAATTCTGTGTATACTGTATTTGTATCTAATGTAATTATATTTTTTTGTGGAAAATTTTCTGACATAATATATGATAAAACTGCCATATTTGAAGTAACACCTTTTTGATGCCCCATCTGTGACCAACCTGTAATTATTTTACCCAATCTTATCACCTGCTTTCGGTTTAATGCCCATAAACAGGGTACCTGAACCATAGGCTTCAAGATATGTATTAAGTTCTTCTTTGTTGAAATATACTATTGCATATTTAGGAACTGCTGAACTGTTTTTTATAGATATACCATCACCGCTTCTTAAATCCTGTATGTATTTATTTCCTACAACTGTTCTATAATTATTACATACAATATTTCCGTCTTCATCGTATATACAGTATGTCTTTCCTATTTCTCCGGTTGTAATATTTATATCAATGCAATCGCCTATTTTAAGCATATTTGCAATAGTTGAAAAACTATCTACTTCTATTGGAAATGGTATCATTTCTTCATATTCTTTTTTTATATCTATGACATCTTTACTGTAAATAAATTCTCCTGAAAGGATAGAAATGCCTGCTTTTTTACCAATAGCATCGGAATAACTAATCAGACCTGACTTACTTCCCAAATATTTTTCATCTGCATATATTTCTTCTATATTATTTTCATTTAATTCTTCGCCCGGTTTTATATTTCTTGTAGGTACAACTACTTTAGTATATACCGTTGTATCAATATATAACAAATTTCTCTGAGGTTCTCTCAGATAAAAAAACAGCATGATTGATATAACTAACAGCCAAAATGCCGTAACCAGTAATCCAGTCTTAAACGCTTTTTTATTTTTAATTTCAAATTTTGCCATTTTTTCCTCCTGTTATTTTTAAAAATTGTTGATAAAATATAAATATGTATTTTTATGACATTCATGGGTAATATTTAAGAGCTTTTACTAAAGTAAAAGCTCTATATTTTTTATTCAGCTTCTTTTTTAGCATCTTCAGTCATATTAGCTGCTTTAGCTTTTTCTTCTTCTATAAGCTCAATAATTTTAGCTTCTACCTTGGGGGTATATTTTTCAATTTTTCTAAGTTCATCTAGTACTTCACTGGTAATTCTGAGAGTTACTTTCTTTTTTAATTTATTTTCAGGTAATCTTGGTCTTGGCATATTATATCCGTTGCATAAAACTTGTAAAAAGTTATAAACATACAAAATTTTACTTTATTTC
>CAZQDT010000048.1:0-11932 GCA_964592005.1 uncultured Eubacteriales bacterium | reverse complement strand
AAAAATTTGCTCAAGCCGCAAATGTTTTCATAATTGAAATAAATTAAATTATATTATATAATTAAAAAATCAAATTTTAATTTAAAGGGGATTTTAGAATGAAAAAATTTTTATCAATTTTATTGATTTGTGTTTTGGTATTAGGTTGTATTAGTGGCTGTTCTAATACAAATTCAGATAATGGGAAACTAAAAGTTGCCATTGTTCAACCTATGGAACATACCTCTCTTAATGAAATAAGAGATAGCATAATAGCTGAACTTAATGCCCTTGGATTGAGTGACCAAATCGAAATTATTACTCAAAACGCAAGCGGTGATATGAGTTTACTCCCTACAATAATGCAGGGGCTTGTAAATGACAATGTAAATGTTATTGTACCAATAGCAACAAATACTGCTCAAGCGGCTGCCGCTGCTACTACAAAAATTCCAATAGTTTTTTCAGCTGTAAGTAACCCCGTAGAAGCAGGTTTAGTTACAGCACTTGACCAAACAACACAAAATATAACAGGTGTTTCAGATTCTGTAAATGTAAATGAAATCTTATCTCTGGCACAGACTCTTGTTCCAAATTTAAAAACCATCGGTTTTGTTTACAACAGTAGCGAAATTAACTCTATCACAGCAATAGAACGTGCAAAAAAATATTGTGAAAATAATGGTTTAGCTTATAAAGAGGCAACTGTGACTGCTACTTCCGATGTTCACCAAGCGGTTTCTTCTTTGGTAGGAAATGTCGATGCTTTCTTTACACCTGATGACAATACAATAGCTTCTTCTATGGCTACTTATACACAGATTGCAAATGAAAATAAACTTCCTATTTTTACTGGTGCAGATTCTATGGTAAAAGATGGTGGTTTTGCTACTGTGGGCATCAATTATACAAATCTCGGAAAGCAAACCGCACAAATGGTAAAAAGAATATTAATAGATGGTCAAAGTATTTCTGAAAACCCAGTTGAACAACTTTCAGAATATTCCAAAATCATAAATACTTCGACTGCTAAAAAAATTGATATATCTCTTTCAGATGATATTCTCAAAGATTTTATGGTTATAAGCGAGTAATTTATCTACCTCCCTTAAAATAAATACAAGGGAGGATTTTAATATAAGAAAGGATTTTTAATATGACTCTTGTAATAGGCTCTATACAACTTGGGTTGCTGTATTCTCTTATGGCAATCGGACTTTATATAACTTTTAGAATACTAAATTTTTCAGACCTTACAGTAGAAGGCAGTTTTACTTTCGGTATGGCTGTCGCTGCTGTATTTACAATAAATTCACACCCTTTTCTTGCCTTGATTATGGCAATAATTGCAGGTGCTGCTGCTGGTACGGTTACAGGTATTTTACATACTAGAGTAGGCATTCACCCAATTCTTGCAGGTATTTTAGTTATGACATCACTATATACCGTAAATCTTGCTGTAATGGGCGGAAAATCTAATATCTCTTTAAACGGAAAATCTACTTTATTTTCCATAGCTGAAAATTTAATACAAACCGACTGGGGATTAGGAAAGACTTTAGTTGGCTTACTTTTTTGTATTTTAGTCATAATAATATTTGCTATATTATTTAAGACACGTTTAGGCTTTGCAATACGTGCAACTGGTGACAATGAAGATATGGTTCGTGCTTCTTCCGTAAATGCAGATTTTATAAAATGCTTGGGACTTGCTATGGGAAATGCCTGTGTTGCTTTATCAGGTGCTTTAATCTGCCAATATCAGCTATTTTCAGATGTAAACTCAGGGATTGGTATTGTAGTTATAGGCCTTGCTTCTGTAATAATAGGTGAAACTCTTATTGGAAAACGTTCCGTAACTATTGGGCTTATTTCCGTTACAGTTGGTTCAGTAATATACCGAATTATAATTGCTTTCGCCTTTAAATTTAACTTATTTCCATCGTATGCACTTAAACTTATTTCTGCTATAATAGTAACTATTGCTTTATCTTTACCTGCAATAAAACTCAATATTCAAAAAGCTAAAGCAAGAAAGGAGATAAAAAATGCTAACTCTTAAAAATGTAAATAAGACCTTTTATCCTAATACTGTGAATGAAAAAAAAGCTTTAAAAAATCTCAATCTTTCTTTAGAAAAAGGTGATTTTGTTACGATAATAGGCTCAAATGGTGCTGGAAAATCTACTTTATTTAACGCAATTGGTGGTTCTTTCTATATCGACAGCGGAAATATATTTTTAGATAATACAAATATTACTGCAATGCCAGATTACAAACGTTCTTTAGATATCGGTAGACTTTTCCAAGACCCTATGAAAGGAACAGCTCCATCTATGACAATCGAAGAAAATCTTGCATTGGCATATGGACGAAAAGCTAAAAAAAGCTTTTTTGCCTTAAACAAAAAAGATACCCAATATTTTCAGGAACTTTTAAAATCTCTTGATTTAGGACTTGAAGACAGAATGAAAACTAAAGTAGGTCATCTTTCAGGCGGGCAAAGACAAGCTGTTACACTGCTTATGTGTACAATTTCTTCTCCAAAACTTCTTCTGCTAGATGAACATACCGCTGCTTTAGACCCAGCAACAGCCGCTAAAATATTGGATAAAACTACCGAAATTGTAGAAAAATATAAAATAACGACAATGATGATTACGCATGATATAAATGCTGCTTTACGTTTAGGAAATCGTACAATAATGATGGACGAAGGTGAAATTATCCTCGACATTAAAGGGGATGAAAGAAAAAATATGACAGCCAATGAACTTCTTACCTATTATTCCAAAGAAAGAAAAAAAGAATTGGCAAATGATAGAATGATTTTTTCATTAAAAAATTAAATAAATTTTCCTGAATAATCCACCAAATATTGTACATACTATTTTTATGATAAAATGAGCCTTGCGGCGATAACAGCTTGCTGGTATCGACATAAGGCGAAAAATCACCTGAAGACGACAGTCGACGTGATAAAATAGGAGGTGCAATTATGGCTATTGAACAAGATACAATTAAACTTCTCAAAGAATGTAGTGCAGGAATTGAAATGGGTGTTAAATCCATTGATGATGTTTTAGATTATGTAGGAAATCACCAATTTAAAGAACTTTTAAATAAATGTAAAGCTGAACATGATAAGCTAAAAAATGAAACTGATAATCTTTTAAATAAATATCATGATACAGCTAAAGAACCCAATCCAATGGCTAAAGGAATGTCGTGGCTTAAAACAAATGTTATGCTTGCTATCAACGATTCTGATAGCACTATTGCCGATTTAATGACTGATGGGTGTAATATGGGTGTAAAATCTCTCAACAAATACCTCAATCAGTATGAAGCGGCTGAAGAAAAGGTAAAAGATATTACAAAAAGACTTATAAATCTTGAAGAAGAACTCACTGTAAATATAAGGAAATATTTATAAATTTAAGAGCTGCCAATTATCGACAGCTCTTTTAATTACAATAATTTTAATATTTTAAAACCGCTTCAACATTGTATCCTTCAAGAGCCTTTCTTCCCTCTAATCCTTCAAGCTCTATCAAAAATACAAATCCTGCAACTACTCCGCCAGCTTCTTCTATCATTTGTGCCATAGCTTTAGCCGTACCGCCTGTTGCCAACAAATCATCTACTATGTAGACTTTATCTCCTTTATTGATTGCATCTTTGTGCATTTCTATGGTAGCTGTACCATATTCAAGTGCATATTCTTTACTTATAGTTTCTGCTGGAAGTTTTCCTTTTTTTCGGATAGGAATAAATCCTTTTGAAAGCTTATAAGCAATAGGTACACCAAATATAAATCCTCTTGATTCAGGACCTGCTATTATGTCATATTCAGTCTTTTCCATAAGTTTCGCCATCTGGTCAACTGCCTGTTTTAAAGCTTCTCCATCTTTAAGGACTGTTGTAATATCTCTAAACAACACACCTTTTTGAGGGAAATCAGGAATATCTCTTATATATTTTTTTAAATCCATTTTCAATACCTCCTTAAAATTTTATCCAACACTAAAATTTTATCACAAACTTAATTCTTGTACAACTATTTTTATTCAACTTCCATATTCTTAGGTAATACCAAATTTAATATAATAGAAACCAAAAATACAACTGCAACACAATTTTCAGCAAATACACTTTTTACAATGCTTGGAAATATATCAAATATTTCAGGAACTTGTGTAAAACCAATTCCTATACTCAAAGAAAGTGCTACAATCGTAATATTTCTTTGGGAATATCCACACTTTCCAACCATCTGAAGTCCACTTACTACAATAGTACCAAACATCATAATTGTGCAACCACCTAATACAGGCTCTGGCAAAGTAGCAAGTAATGCACCAAATATAGGAAAAATTCCCGCTAAAATCATAATTACTGCACCTGTTGCAATCGTAAATCTATTTACAACTTTTGTCATTGCAATAAGTCCAACATTCTGGCTAAACGATGTAATAGGTAAACAGCCAAATATTGAAGACAATGCACTTATAAAACCATCACAAGCCAATGAACCCGAAATTTCTTTTTCTGTAACTTCTCTGTTAAGTCCTGTTGCAGCAAGTGCCGTAGTATCTCCAATTGTTTCCGTTGCTGAAACTAAAAAAATCAAAACTGCTGAAATAATTGCATTTATATTAAATTCCACCCCAAAAGGCATAAGTTTAGGTAAGGAAATAATAGAAAGTCCTGATAATGATGAAAAATCAACCATTCCCATAAAAATTGCAACTATATATCCTACAACAAGTCCAGCCAATACTGACAGTTGTTTCCAAAAGCCTTTAGCTAAAACATTAAATAAAATACATACAATTAATGTAACAATTCCTAAAATCCAATTTTGTACTGAACCAAAGTTTTCACTTCCGCTTCCACCTCCAAAAGAAGAAGCTCCCACTGATAATAATGAAAAACCAATAGCTGTAACAACGCTTGAGGATATTATAGGAGTAATCAACTTCATCCAATATTTTGCTAAAAGTCCAAGTATTCCCTCGACAATGCCCCCTATAAGAACTGCCCCCATAATTGCAGGATAACCATACGATGAACCTATATAACAAAAAATTGAAACAAATGTAAAACTAATTCCCATAACAACCGGTAAACCTGAACCTACTTTCCACAAAGGAAACATCTGAATAAGTGTACCAATACCTGCAATAATCATGGCATTTTGAATTAACATAGCCGACTGCTCTGTCGATAAACCACTTGCACTCGCTACAATAAGTATAGGTGCAATGTTTGCTACAAACATTGCTAAAATATGTTGTAATCCAAATGGTATAGCTTTAGCTAAAGGTACTTTTCCATCCAATTTGTAAAGATTATCCATTTTATATTCCTCCAATATCACTGTTCTCTAAAAGTAATAATACCTGTTTTATCATCCATAGCATCAACAATAGCCAAAGATTCCAAATGATATCCTAAATTTCTTATAGTTCTTCCTCCTACCTGAAAGCCTTTTTCAATAACAATCCCTATGCCTGCTACATTAGCCTCTGCTTGCTTTACAATAGAAATTAATCCCTGCAATGCACAACCATTAGCAAGAAAATCATCAATTATTAAAATATTCTCATTTTTAGATAAAAATTTCTTAGAAACAATAACTTGATTTTTACATTTATGAGTAAATGATTCCACTTCTGCAATATACATTTCACCATCTAAATTTACACTATTAGATTTTTTTGCAAATACTACCGGAACATCAAAATACTTTGCTGCCATACAAGCAATCGCAATTCCTGATGATTCTATCGTTAAAATCTTATCTACCTTTTCATTTGCAAAACGATGTTTAAATTCTTCACCTATTTGGTCCAACAACTTGATATCCATCTGATGATTTAAAAAGCTATCCACTTTAAGAACATTTCCTGCTTTTACTACTCCATCTTTTTGAATACGTTCTTCTAAAAAATTCATTTTAAAAATCCTTCTTTCGTCAATTTTTTATATATTTTATCATAATAAATACAGTATTACAAGAAAGAAGTTTATTTTACACAGGAAAAACGCATAAACAAAAAATTTATACAAAATAATATTCTTGCGTTTTTCCTGTTAATTTCAATAAAAAACAAGACATTTTTATTATTTTATGGTATAATTTCTTTAGAATAAATTGTTATATTTTTATAATTGGAGGGATTTCATGAATAGCATTAGAAATAAACTCATAGCTTACTTTGTTTTAGTTATCTTATGTGTTGCATTAATCTGTGGTATTATGGTTAATCTTGACACAAATTCAATACTTGAAGATAATATGAAACTTACCAGTTCACAGACAGTACAGGAAACCTTAAAAGGATTTCAAACATACCTTAGAACGATAAGTCAGCCTGTAGATTTAGTAACTCGAAAAAATGAAGTAAAACATCTAGAGGACCAAGGGGTATTTGAAGATAATGTCAAATCAATCCAGGATTCCCTTATTGCTTCACTTAAAGTAGTAGATAAACCTTTGCGATGTTATTATTCTACAATTAAAGGACACTATATTCAAGGACATCTTGAAGAAGTAGAAGGCTCTATTAAAGGTATAAAAACCTTTTATGAAGGAATAGACAATACTTCAAAAGAATGGTATACCAAATGTCTGGGAGCTAAAAGCCGAAATAATGTATTTGCTACATTTACAGAACCTTATATAGACAAAGAAACAGGAACAAAAATTTTTACAGTTTCTCAAGAAATTAAATTTGATGGTTCAAATTATGGTGCAGTAGCAATAGATATTGATTTTTCTACATTAGAAGAATATGTGCAAAATATAAGCTTGTTGAATACAGGTTTTGTTCTTTTAGTAAACGAAAACGGAAAAGTTCTTGTTGGTAATGAAAAAGACACTTTCAGTAATGGTGATATAAGCGGGTTTGAATTTTGGCAAAAATTCCTCAACAACACTGAAACTTCATTTGAACAAAAAATCAATGGAAATACATGGCAAATCACTATACTTCACGATGAAATAACCGGCTGGAATTTAATAGGTCTTATAAATGATGAAGAAAATGCTGCAAGCCTTGCTGAAATAAGTGCGATTATCTTTAGTTCAGCTATTGTGAGCTGTATAGTTGGTATTTTTATAGCAATATTTGTAGCTTTGAATTTTTCAAAAAGTATCTCAAGGGTCAGTTCAGCTATGAAACAAGTAGCAGATGGTAATCTTACCCAGCGTATAGTTATAAATAGAAAAGATGAACTTGGACAACTTCAAAGTAATTTCAACTCAATGGTAGATTCTGTTTCTTCTCTTATAAAAAATATTGAAGATAAAACTCAGATATTATTTAATGTATCTTCTAATATTTCAAAAGTCGCAGAAGATACCAAAGAAACTACTGTACATGTTACACAGGCTATCAATAGCGTTGCCATAGGTGCTACCGAACAGGCTCAAAGTACGCAAGAAGCTAATCAAGAAGTCGAAAAACTAGCTGAAAGCCTTGAAGAAACCAAAGCTTATGTTAAAAACATAAATCAAATGTCCACTGATACAAATAATTTAAGCAATAAAGGTGTTAATATCGTAAATAGCCTTATCCAAAAATCAGAGGCTACTATGGACAAATCACATACTTCTATGGAAGTAATAAATGATGTTGTTAAAAGCGTTGATAAAATTAATTATATTTCAGATGTAATAGCTGATATAACAAGCCAGACAAACCTTCTTTCTTTAAATGCAAGTATAGAAGCTGCAAGAGCTGGAGAGGCTGGAAAAGGATTTGCAGTAGTTGCAGATGAAATCAGAAACCTTGCTGAACAATCCAAACAATCTACTGATGAAATAAAAGGTATTGTTAACGAAATTGTTTCTAAGGTAAATCTTGCAGAAAATACAATGAAACAGAACAATGAATTAATTCAGGAACAGCAATCCTCAATTCAAAATACTAAAACTATATTTGAAGAGATTTCAAATTCTATTGATAATCTCCTCAATGGACTTATTCAAGTAAATCATCTTAATGACAATATGGCTGAAAATAAAGAAGAAGTAGTAAGCAGAATGGAAAATATTGCTTCTATTTCAGAAGAATCAGCAGCCGCTTCAGAAGAGGTAAACGCTTCTGCTGAACAGGTAAATATGACAATGGAAAGTGTTGTTTCATTTACAAATAAATTAACAGATGTTGCGTTACAGCTAAAAAATGCAATAGAACAATTTAAGTTTTAAAAAAAGGGGCAATGCCCCTTTTTAGTTTTGAAAATTTATTTGTTGTTCTTTAATTAAAGGATAAACTATAACCTTATCACTTTCCAAATTTTCTTTATTCATATCAACCGCTGTAATCTGGCTATTTTCATAGGTCTTATAATAATAAATTCCTTTATCAGTATTACAACATGAGCTATAAATTGTAATTTCATATAAATTTTCTCCCATACGAACACAACCTCTTTGTTGCTTTACTGAACCAAGTATATGAAAAAATTGACTTACACTTTCCATTTCAGTTTCACCTGATACAGAATTTAATTTTGTAAATGCTGCTTTTATAAAACGTGAAGCTGAAGATAAATCGCCCGGAAGTCCCATAGCTCCCATACCATTACTGTATTCCTTTATTTCAGTATTTTCCGAAAATCTATTTACTGCTTTATCTCTTGATAAATTCATATAGTTACTTAAATTAAACATATGATCAAAAGGTGGATTATTTGTCAAAATTCCTACTGGATTTTCATAAATTTTTAAACCACTTTTTACACATTCAACAGTTATTGATTTTTCTCTATCTGAAACAATCCAGTGAAGTGGACTTAATGGTAATTCATTACTAAAATTTATCTTTACTAGATTTATGTTTTTCAATAATTCCAAAGTTTCTTCCATATTTGCACACTGTCCAAGCACCCAAGGAATAAATTCAAAAGGTGAAATATTATCTTTTTCATTTTTATATTCTTTATAATCTGCATTTTTAGGAAAATTTAAGCCCGCTATACTTAATCCTTTTTCGTTTGTAGCATCATAATAAAGCGGATAACCATCTACCACATATGCCATTCCAATCATCGCATAATGATTTTCCAGATTTTTAACTTTTCTAAACTTAAATTTATAATTTCTTGGTGTTATTGCTATTGTTTCTTTGTAAGAATATTCCAAATCGAGATTTCGTCCAAAATAATGGTCTTTTGTCTTATATGTTGCCGCTGTACACATTTCAACCTCTCCAATCTTTTAATTCTCATCCGGAAGTTCCAACGTTATTTTTCCAAGTTTTCCGCCTCTAAATTCATCAAATACTATTTTAGCTGTTCTTTCAAAGTCAATAGTATTTCCCGCTTTCAAAAATCCTCTTGCTCTTGCAATACTGTCAAATATTTCATGAGGAGGTGTATCCATATCAAATTCTATTTTATATCTATCTTTTAAAATATTAATATCTATTTTTTTTATATGTTCTATAAATTCATATGCCAATGTTGGTAAATCAATAATTTCATCTTTTATTGCTCCAGTAAAGGCAAGATTTAAAGCAGACTCATAATTTTCAAATTTTGGCCATAATATTCCCGGTGTATCTAAAAGTTCAAAATCCTTTTTTATTTTTATCCATTGCTTGCCCTTAGTAACTCCCGGTTTATCTCCTGTCTGAGCTGTATTTTTTCCTACGAACTTATTGATAAAGGTAGATTTTCCCACATTTGGAATACCTACTATCATTGCTCTTATAGGTCTATAAATTCTCCCTCTTGCCTTATCTCTTTCAATCTTTTCTTTCATAAGTTCTCTTGAAACAGTTGTTACTTCTGCAAGCCCTTTGCCATTTATCGAATTTGCAAGTATTACCTCAAATCCCTTATTTTGAAAATATTTTACCCACTGTTTAGTTGCAGCTTCATCAGCTAAATCTGTTTTATTTAATATAATAATCCTATATTTATTTTTGGCTAAACTATCTATATCCGGATTTTTACTGCTTATTGGTATTCTTGCATCTACTAACTCTATAACTATGTCTACTAAAGAAATATTTTCATTCATCATTCTTTTAGCTTTAGTCATATGGCCAGGATACCATTGTATATTTAATTTCTGTATATCCATTTAATCACTTCCTAAAATTCATCTTTTATTTTAATTTGATTCTGAAAAAACTTGTTTAAATTTCAAATAATTTCCTTCTCTTGTTTCAGGAATTGCAAAAACTACTTTATCAAAACATTTATATTCCGTTTCAAGGTAGTCTTTAAATATCTGTGCAACTTCTGTTGCATTCTGTCCAAACACTCCGCAGCCGTAAGCTCCCAATATTAAAGTATTTACCTCATTTTCTTTGGCAATATCCAATACAAATTTAATTCTTGACTTCAATACCTGTAAATTTTCTTCCTCTGTTACTTTTTGCCATCTTCTTGCCACTGATTTATTAGGTGCTGCACAAGTAATTACATCACAGAAACATTGTCTATCTTCTTTAATAAAACAAATCTTAGGTGAATACATTCCTCTGTTTAAATATAATGCTTTATTTTTGTTATTTTCATTCCAGCCATAAAATTCCGTTTCAAATTGTGAAAGTACGTTATATAAAAACGATTCATGACAAAGGCATTCTTCTTGTGCTTTTGCCCCATTTATATATCCTCCACCCGGATGTCTGTATGAAGAAAAATTTAATACTGCCATTTTTTCTTCATTTTCAAAATATTTTAAAACTGCCGAAACACTGTCTAACGCCTCTAAAATAAATTTAGTATTTTTATCTTCCGTACTTTTAGTGCTTACAAAATCCACATCATAAATAATAGTATTTTTAACAGCTTCTTCTATTTCTTTTGAAAATTTTTCATTCATATTTTTTGTATGCTCTATCGGATTTTCTTTACCATTCCAACCATCTTTTTCAAATTTCATCATAATTATCACTCACTTTACTAAAAATTAAGAAAAAAGGCTGCTGCAAATCATTTTTGCAACAGCCCATTATTTACTATTTTATAACTTCTTTAACCTTAGCTGCTTTACCTACTCTATCTCTTAAATAGAATAATTTAGCACGTCTAACCTTACCTTGTCTTACTACTTCGATTTTGTCAATTCTTGGAGAATGTAAAGGCCATGTTTTTTCAACACCAACACCATAAGAAATTCTTCTTACTGTAAAAGTTTCTCTTGTGCTGCCACCCTGTCTTTTAATAACAGTACCTTCAAACATCTGAATTCTTTCTCTTGTACCTTCAACAATCTTAGCATATACACGTACTGTATCTCCTACTTTAAAAGGTACTATATCTTTCTTTAACTGCTCTTGCTCGATTTCTCTGATAATATTGTAATTCATTGTATTTCCTCCTTTCCTCATAGACGTTCATGTTTTCATTACAGAGGACCGCCCGTACTCACAGGATTAAATGATATCATAATTCTTTATAAATTGCAAGCTTTTTTTAAAACTTTTTAAATTTTTCTCTAAAAACTTTCATTTGCTCCTCAACTACTCTGTCAGTTTCAAATTCTTCTATAACCCTATTTCTTGCCAATTTTCCTATTTTTTGACTTTTTTCTTTATCATTTAAGAGTTGTTTTATAGCTGCTGCTAATGGCTCTATCTGTTGTACTGGTACTTTAATTCCCGTTTCTTCGGTAATTTCTTCTCTACAACCTTTAATATCTGTCACTATGACAGGAATTTCCATAGACATTGCTTCTAAAGGACTTACTGCCATTCCTTCTCTATACGATGGCAAAACAAAAACATCCATAAGACTTAGGCATTGTACCATATCTTCTCTATGACCTGCCAAAATAATATTTTCAGAAAATCCACTTTCTTCTATTTTCTGTTTAAATACCTCAACCGTCAAACTATCTCTTTCTCCAAATTCAGAAGAACCTATAACCAAAAGCTGGCATTCCATTTCCTGTCTTACTTTTATAAATGCTTCTATAAGTTCA
>CAZQDT010000047.1:0-12121 GCA_964592005.1 uncultured Eubacteriales bacterium | reverse complement strand
CCTCTCGGCACATCAAAAATTTCCATTCTATATTCCTCCGTAATAAAATAGTTTTTCTCATTTATTTTTGTCTAATAGTGAGAAAATTATTCTTGGTTAATTCTTCCATGAAACCATAATTCAATCACTAAACTCCAATATATTCTGGTAGAATATTTTCTAAAATTTCAATCAAATGTTTCATTTTTTCATTTGGTTCATTGGTAGTGTCTTCGCATTTTTTTAACTCCAATAATGGTAATGGCACAATCATATATTTTTCCTATTTATTACGTTTGAAAAAATTTTTCAAAGTTTTTCTATTCTTAATCACCGTTTTCTCGTCAATATTTTCAGCCGCTTCCGCAATGCTATCGAGAATAGGTTTTAAGGTCACGCCAGTCAACGTGCCAAAGCGAGACACTTGTTCACTTACAAAGCTATAAACACTTCCCTTGTTAGTCATAATATCGCTCTGTTTCATATCACAGAACATCTTAAATTCTTTGATTTCAGATTCCGGAATCATCTGAATAATCTTAACTAATGCGCCAGACTTGTTGAGCAAATCGTATTCTTCGTAAAATTTATCATTCGTTACTTCTAAATTTGTATAATTTTCAATAATTACACGATAGAAGAGAAGATAATTAGTGCATGAATCAACCTTAATGTTTCCGGTTTCTTTATCTAAAGTTGTGTGCTTTGCCAACATCTGAGCAACTGTAACTTTTTCCAGAAAAGGAAGATATGTTTTAACTTTTACCTTTTCCTTAATATATTTATCTCTTAAACTCTCAGAGCCATTTTTTTCATAACCAGTCATAAAATCTTTAATTGTCATAATTATTATTCTCCTTTTATTCCTTTGATTACAATTTCAATTTCTGTTCGTGGATTCTCTTTGTCCACATGACATCGAATTGTTAAACTACGTAAATGTTCTCTATCGTCGTCCAACAAGAAGCCAGATTCAACAAACCCGTCGTGAATGAATTTTGGAGTGTAATTATCCGGGTCAGTTCTTCGTTTGGTCGGATGATATATGTCGTATATGATTTCTACATTTTCTAATTTTTTGTTTTCATAACCTAAATCTCTAATCCACCACATTATGAAAGTTTTCCATGCTTGTTTTAGTGCATTCATTTGGATACGTGGTTTGATAGCCCATACATTTATGGACGGATGATAAGGATGTTCTATTTGTTTTTTCTTTGCTTTTGGATGAAGAGAAAAATAATATTTATTATATTTATCTACAACATCATTATTTAAAATTAGCTTTATTTCCATTCACTCCTTACAATCACAAAAGAGCGATTCCAAATGAAACCGCCCTTTTATGTCTAAAATTCTCCGTTCTGCATTTTTCTCTGATAAGCTTCTCTAATAATTTTCATAGAGATTTCTACTTCACCATTAGTCAATTTATATTCTTTCAATATATCTTCGTAATCTTGATAAGTTTTGAAACAATGTTGGAAACAGTCTTTATTACAAGGTTTATTCTCGGATATTTTTGTTGCAAAATTGTTGATTTCCCAACGCATGTCTGAAATATTCTTCTTCACCATCATATCCGTAAGACTTTCCAATTTTCCCTCAATCATTTTGTCATGTCTAATCGACTGTCTAGTATCTTCTTCATGCTGCTCATGTAAGATTTTTAGATCTTCGACTGTTCTAAGCAAGAGGTCATGATCTTCTTTACGTTGTTTCATTGCGCCCATAGGCTTGCCGATAATTGCCAAAAATTTCTCTACAAGAGTTGTAATAGCAACTACGCCGGCAATCAATACGAAAATATATAACATAACAGAAGGTAATTGACTTAAAGAATTAAAAAAATTCTGTATGTCGCTCATATACAGAAATCCTTAACATTTCTTAACGTATGACAAACTAACCCAACCAGCACCAGATTTTAATTTTCCCCAACCGTTACTTTCTGCAACGATTGTAAAAATCTGATTTTTTTCTACGGTCTTTGTCACTTTATATTTCGTTCCGGCACCAGCTCTTACGTTTAATGTATCTGCTGTGACTTTTACTTTATAAGATTTGTCTTTTTTTGCAGTTGTAGTTGCAGTAGTAGAAGTAGTTTTTTTATCAGTTAATTTGTCATGGAATGCAGTTTTCCACAGTTTATTTTTTGCGGTTGTGCCTGCCCAATAACCCGGACAGCTCTTACCGTTTACATCAAAATGTCTAATTACATTTGACGCAGAGACATTATATTTCTTCATCATTTTCTTAGTAAAATCCAAAGCGTTTGCGATAGTTTTATCTGTAGGATAGATTTTTCCGTCTTTCTTCGAATCGCAAAGTTCAATACTAAGACTGTTTGCATTCGTACATTTTGAATAATACTTACCGCCGCCGGTCTTAGCACAATTTGAATACTTGCTACCGCCTACTGCCCATGCAACATAGTTATCAGGCACGGACTGAGTAACGGAATCGTCGTCTACAAAGTAATGAGCAGATGCACCAACATTTCTCGAATTAAAATAGTTTGCATTTGCTTCGTCAGTATCTCCGTCGTTAGCCGTAAAGTGGATTACAATAAATTTGATATTTTTTGTATTTCTCTTTGTACCGTAATTACACTTTTTACTAAGTTTCTTTTTTAATTTATAAGCCATTTTCTCACCTCGATTATTTAGCTTTTTTAAGGTCGTATAAGCTAGATTCAATTAAAGAATCTAAATACTCATCAAAATCTTCGTTTACCGTTTTAAGACATTCATAGGCAGAAGTTGATAACGCAAAAACGATTTTGCTCTTTGCAATTTCACGAACCTCATCCTTCTTTTCTTCAGTCCACTCATCTGTGCCTTTTACTTCTTTAACAATGGTCTCATATACGTCTTTAACTACAGACACAACGTTCGCCTGCAAAATATCTGTGTACTTAGAAATCTTTTTGGCTTCAGCGTACTTTCTGATTTCGTTGCCAATATAAGTTAAAACTGGAAGCAGAACTACCGACCAAATAGTTACAATTACTTCGTTCCAGTCTAATGTCATCAATAAATCTTTCATGCCTTACATCCTCCGATTATCTCTATTGCACCATTCGGTGTATAAACGATTTAATTCATCGCACTTTTCCCATACGAATACAATTCTGTCTTCCTTACCACAAATTACGTCTAGCAATTTTCCCTGAGAAAGAGGAGAACTTAAATACTTATAATTCTGACGCATGTTAGGAATATAGATTGCTGAATCTGAATCGTATTCGGTCTTAAAAATATTGCTAAATTCTTTGATAATAATTACTTCCTTTCGTTCCACATAGTCGTAAAAAATAGGGATAAAAATCTACTACAAATAGTAAATAATTATCCCTGATTCTTTAACTTACTATTTGTCTTTTTACTTGTCTTTTGTTCCTTTTTTACTTGTTCTTTTGGTGTTTCCATGATTTCATTGATTGCTTCTTTGATATGAACTGGAAAATTTTCAAAACCTGTTAAATCACACTTTGATAATTCTTCACGAGCTTTTTCTTTGTTCTTATTTAAAGTGTAGTCATGAAGAGCAAAGTAAATCTGATAATGTTCAAGAGTATCAACAATGGATCTCCACGGCGTGAATGATTTTACTTCGCCACATGAATTGCAAACATGATATCTTTTACCACAAATAGCACAAGTAGCATTTAATTCTACAGCCATTTTCGTTCGACTCCTTTCTTAAAAAAGGTGGTGCCGCTTGACACCACCAAAAAAATTAGTCTTCTGATACGAAGATGTCAAACAGTTTTCCAGCTTCAGAGCAATACTCTTTCTGAAGATTGTAGGTAACTGGATGTTTACCATCAGACTTCAGAGCAAGCTCAACGCTTGACGGGTCAATCTTTGCTCTAGGGCATCTGATAACACCAGCATAAACCGTATTTTCGTCGCACGGATTGTGGAAGATTGCATGAATCAAAAGAGTTCTTACTTTTGGCAAGCTTTCGGTATCTTTTGTTACCTGAACCGCTTTCTCAGATTCTCTTTCGTAGTTAACGAATACACGTCCCTTTGTTCCTGTCGGCAAAGTCAGCTTCTTGCTAGCTGCATCAAGAGTAAATTTTCCAGCAGCATCCGTAGAAGACACTTCAAGAGTTGATGATACGTTGTTGTTTTCGTCAATTACTTTAACATACTTAACTTCGGCTTTGCTTGTTCCAACAGGTGTGTACTTCAATGTAACCGTATTGTCAGAAGCAATTTCGATTACCTCAGATACTGGAATTTTAATCTTAGTTGTTGAACCGGCAACAACCTTTTCTGTACCAAACTGAGAAGCCGCCAAGTCAAGAGAGAAGAGAGAATTTGTGTACTCAAAAGTACCTTTCTGTGCATTGTAGAAGGTTGCAATTGTTGCACCTGAAGCGTCGGTAACTTCTGAAGCGTCAGCACTTGTCTTTAAACTGGCATCTTCCGGCTGAGTTGTACGACTGATAAGTTCCATTGTCTTTGTGTCATACTCCTCAACAGCTCTAATCTTTTCTAATACTAATTCATTAGGATTAAACATATTTATTCCTCCTCGTTTTTTGTAATTAAAAAGAGAACTTGTTAATCAAGTTCCCCTAACCAATCTAATTGTTTTTCATTTATTTCTTTCAAATTTACGCCAAATCCAGAATACCCGGATTGAAGCAATAAATTTGCGGTTTGCATTTTTGAGATTCGTTTCACAGAATCCATAAATGCGCCAATTTTCATTTCCCAAACTTGAGAATGATTATATTTAAATCCAGCACTATTAGTCATTGAAGAAACAAGATTTTTAAGCTGTGAAATATAAGGCTTCTTATTTCCCTTCTTCATCTCATCAATTGCATCTTCAATAAGAATCATTTTTGTGCTGTTATTTCCGGGCATTTTAAAATCCCGCTTTATAAAGTGTGATTTACATATATAGTCCACAATGAGATTATAAGTAAATTCATCTATTCTTACTTCTTCGGATGTTGGCTTCTTTTTAATCTTATTCCAAATACGTTTCCATAAAGGATATTTGATTTTTTGATACAGATAATAATCGTTGGAATCCTCATATTTGCAAACTTCAAATTTTGTCAAATCTAGTTTGCCGAAAATAATAGAAGTATCCTTTTGTGGGAAAGATTTGGATAATAAAGCATAGAACAATTGCCAAGGGGTAATTGTGGTAAAATCAACACCCATTTCCCAAAGTTGACCTTTTAGAGATGATGGGGTAGAAGTAAGAGAATAAATCATAGAAAAATATTTCTGCTCTCCGAATTTGCATATTTCATCCAACGAAGGTTGATGGATGTTGATGCCGTTTGAAATCTTAAAATCTTCTCCTCGATAGATTTTAAGTTCGTCTTGACCGAGATAGTCTTCTCTAATTACTGCCAATAATCGTTATTCCTTAAACGTGTATTTTCGCCATAAGGAGTGTAAGCAGCACCATTGATATCTTTGACCCGAAATACTAGAGTTCTAACGGCATAATGACTATCCGTTGTAGACTCTTTAGAGGAGATTAGTACGGCTTGCATACCAAATATAGAAGACCAATTAAATTTCTCTCTAAGAATAGATGAAATCAAATCGTGTCTCGGAATTCCAGTCAATCTATCTATGATATTGTTTTCGTTAACAAATATTGTAAATGTAATTAAAGAATATTTCTCAAAACCATTAGGCGAACTGTTGGGAAATCTATCAAATCCTACCTGATAACAAACATAATTTTTTACTTCCGTCTGAGTTTCAGGAAAGATGAGAGTATTTCTAATATTTGATGTATTACCAAAATATCTATCCCATTCGCCAAGCGGTTCAAACTGCCCAGTCTCTTCGCTGTGTTCCCAATTGATATTTCCGTCTTCGTCAAACAGTTCTGACTCTAAAGACTTCTCATTGAGAGCATATAATAATTCGGGGCAACGTTTTAAACAATTTTCAATTTTAATTTTGTACCGAATAGTTTCGTCGTCAGGCGTTTCCGTGTAAAGGCGAAGCTTATTCAATAAATCATCTTTAGTTAATAATTTCTCCATCAATCCACCACCTAACTACTTAATTTCTAATTTAAAAACATCAGACGCAACATTCTCGTCCACTGTACACTGTACTTCGAGAATTTTTCCTAATAGACTCATATCCGACGGAAGTTTAAGCTTGATTTGATTATTATTTTCGACGGTGCGCCAAGTTACCTTGTCTGTGTAATCCGAATTTTCAATAAAGCATTTCCAGACGAATCTCTTATCCAAGAAATCGTTTGTCTTGTCATTATCTTCTTCGTCAAAAACGGTTGCAGTTAAAGTTTTATAACTACCGCCTATTTTAATGGTAAAAGTGGCAGCAGTAATCTTAACCTTGAATTCGGCATTTTCCGTACTAATTTCCTCGATAGTTGGCTGTTCCTCTGGTTCGATTTTTGAATCATAGTAGGAAGCCCACATTCCGATGATATTACCGTCTTCGTCCTTTTCAATATAATCTCTGTCGTCAGACCAAACGGTTTGATAGATTGTGAGTTTCTGGATACCGAACGGTTGGACATTTTCAATTTTCGTACAAGACCAAATTAGCGGATGCTCCGTTGGAGCACTAACGATGAGCCTCATGGTTGTGTTCTCGTCGTTTGTATACCAGAACTTTTCAGTAATAGAATTGATAGGCAACCAAATCTTATTTTGATTATCGGTTCTAGCAAATACCCGGTCTCGGTATTCTCCGATGGTGTAACTACTTTGCATTCTTAGTACAGCCCACATTTTTCTCTTGATCCGCATTTTCCCATTGTGTTCAATCCAATGTAAATGGTAATCACATGGAAGAACCAAGTATTTAGGAAACTGATTTGCCCGTTCTTCACGACAAATCAAATACTTGCGATAAATATTCCTATCATCAGGAATATCCACGTACAAACCAACTGGAAATGTAGCATTATATCTCAATCTAAAATCTGTCTCATAATAATAAAGTTCATCCTCTTCGGTAAAATAAACCGCCTGAGACGGTCTGAACTGCAAGTAATAATCTACTTGGTCTTTATCCATCGACTGATATGATTTAATGATAAATTTTGCGTCAATTGGTGTTTTGGTCGTGTTTTCATAAGTCATCCCCACATTCAAATCAGGCTGGTCATCATGAAAATGATCATAGATGTAGCACTTCTTCGACTGCGGATCGTTATGCCAAGTATTCTCCATTACGAAGTCGGCGTTTTCTTTATGAATCTGACCAATTGTTTTTGCACCATTATTTTTTACAGAGGCAATACGCCTTGCTGTTGCTAAACTCGGCATACTTATACCTCCTCTACTTCAAACATCTCCTTGATATATCCATGACAGTCCAAAATTGCACGGCGGAACACGTAGTAACGAAACGGTTTTCTAAAAATTTCGTCATACGCCCCTTGAAGCGTTGACATTAAATCTACCATTTCTTGCGGCTCGCCCAACAGTTCATTAAGACCGCCAAACCAGAACAGAAGATTTTTGAAGTAACTCTTAAAATCTTCATCTGTATCAAAAATCTGTTCGGTTATATTTCTGTCTTTATGCAACAATAATTTGTGAATATTATTGTGCATTGAAATGACAGTTTCATTGATTTGCTCGTTTGAAAATTCTCCATATTTATACTGCATGATTAGTCACCGTTAATATACGAGTTATAAAGATAACCGTAATCCCTAATCATTTTGTTTTGTTCTTTCTTCATGCTGTCTAAGCGGTCAATCATGTTTTTATGATTGTCGAGAATCTTTTTTTCTTCCTTGCCACCTATCATTACAGAAGTATGTAGAACAGAATCCACTTGTGGCTGTAACCACTCAATTGTCATTCCTAGAGATAAAACCTCTAATACGAAGCCTTCATCCGATTCTTCGTCTACCGAGTTGTTTAATGTGAATTGCATTTCTTGTAATTCATCATCAAAAATAATAGAAGAGAAGAGCCGACGGACTCTTGGCTTTCCGATTGCGGAATGCAATCTTTCAGTATAAATTTCAAGCAAATCTTTTTCTTCCAAAGATAATTCCTTTGGGTCGTTTATTTTGTTTAATACTCTTGAAAAGAGTGTAGAATAGGAGAGCATAATGCACCTCCTTCATTATTCTTGTGCTAAAGTAAGAAGTAGTCTTGTGCCAAAGATTTCATCAAGAGCTTTAATTTTCTGCACACTGTCCAATGCGCCAGATTCAATCATGGTCGAAACCATACCTTTTAAAGACTCTCTTGCACCAACTGGCAGTTTCTCGATTTCTTTTCTCATTCGACCTTCAGGAAGAGAGAGAACAGCCATCAAATCGCCATCTGAATACAATGAATCATATAAATCCTTTAAGGCTTTATTCTGTTTTACAAAATCTTCATCATCCACGATAATTCTTGGAGCATAGATATTTGCGTTAGCACGGGTTCTTACGAGATAAATCAAATCACGGTATTCAACATCTACAACGTCTCCGCAATCAGCCCAGCTATATAAGATGTGGGAACGGTCTCCTTCAATATAAAGACCTCCGCTTACCAATGAGCGACACGGAATAGTATCTTCTGGTGCGAATACTCTTTCTGCTTTTTTTGTCTTCGTTTCTTTTACTTCTTCTTTAGTTGCTGTTTCAGTAACATTTGTTTTTTTTGTGTATGCCATTTCCTGTTTTTCCTTTCAAAAAAGAGAGTGGCATTTTACCACTCTCTGAATATTTCGTATTACGATATTAACTTGCGTATTTCCACTTAAATTTATATGCAGTATTACGCTCACCCTTACAACAACGTCTAATGTTTCCAGAAATTGTATCACTATAATCCTTACCTATATCTAAACATGCTTCTTTTAATGAAGGATAATTTTTAAGAAAATTACCATCTAAATCAAATTTATTTATAGAAACTGTTCTTGAATCAGAATAATCTCCTAATGGATCACCATGATATCTCCATATATATCCATATATAGAACGAATTTTACCCATGCAACATTCTGAAATATGAGAACTTTTTTCACTTACATTTAATTCTCTACATGCATTACTTATTGAATCAAATGTTTTAATATATCTCCCATTCAAATCATATTGGTCAATACTTGCCAATTTATAACTTCGATTTGCTAAAATCTTGTTTGGTAATTCATATTTATCAAATGGCTCACCATTAAATCTCCAAATTCTTTGAAAAGTAAATTTACTTTCCCCATAACAACATTTTCTTATAGCAATATTATGATTTGAACCAACACTTTTAGCCGCATCAATAATTGAATCGTGTGTTTGAATGAATTTTTCGTCCAAATCATATTCGTCAACTTTTAGTTTGAATTTTTCAGAATATTCATTTCCACCTTTGGTTAAATTGTACCCATGTGGAATCAGAATATTATATGATAATATATAATGCTTTTCTAAGTCATTTAATTTACTCATTAAATCATCTATATTATCTGTTTCTACACAATCAACTTCTTCAACAATAAAGTTTTCTACACCATGTTTCCTCATAGATTTATGTATATACATATTGTCAGTTTTATTTTTTGAATCAGATATATGTGCATTGTATCTTTTGTTTATTGTCTGAATTGTTTGTCCTATATATTGTTTATTTGTAATAAGGTTTGTGATAACGTAAATATATCCTTTCATAAACACCTCCACTTATATAATTTTCTCTTTATATAAGTGGAGAATTATTTACTTTAGCTTAATGACCACTCACCATGGTATTTAGTCATCAAAGTACCAACGCCCATACGTCTCTGTACTTCAAGTGACTGCATATCATCTTTCGTTGCACCCTTTTCAGAGATTTCAAGCTCTGTCTCGCCGTAATCAACGAATTTGATGAACTTCTCATCTACAGCCGGCATGATATACAATTTTTTGTTGTCAACCAGCGGAGTTGCAAGCTCTTTATCAGTGAATTTCTGCGGGATTTCCATTAACGGAGTTCCTTCGTATCCACCGATAATACCTGTGTTTGCAACAGACTCTTTGATTGAGTTTGCAGGGTCAGCCCAATCAACTTTAGTGAGAGCATTCAAGCTCTTGAGAGCTGTCTTAGTACCCATAATTACAACAGAGCACTCATTTGCAGCAGAAACCTTCTCGATGATTTCATCAAATTTTGCTTTAGTGCTTGCGCCCAATGCACCAGTACCTTTAAGAGTAGACGGAACAGGAAGCAGGTTTACACCATTTGCAAACTGAGAAGAGATGAGAGTCTGAACTTTAACTAAGTATGCCTTTGTAACAGCGTCTACAAACGCATTCCAGTCTTTACGTCCAGTCAAGAAGAGACGAATATCTCCACCAACCTTGATGCCATAAACAGCAGTATCAACATGGTAAGACTGTCCGCTGCCAAGTCTCTGAATTGACAAATCATGTTTGTCACCAGCAACCTTGCTTACAGAAAGGATAACTTCGTCATCTGTCCAGAATTCGTTTCTGTCGCCATCCTTCATGTTCTTAGAATCAACGTAAGCGTTGAAGAACTCGTTTTCTGCAAGACCATGAGCAATCTGAACGTCGATGATTTCCTCAATCACCTCGAAGAACTGAGTTCCTCTTTCTGATTTTAAAGCTCTCTTAATCTGCTTTTCAGTTGAATTCTTGTCAAGTCCAAGATATTCAAAACATGCATTTCTAATTGTATCGCTTGCCTCAGCCTTTGAAACTACACGATTAGCTTCGGCATCATAAATTTCACGACCTGCGCCCAAGTCGAACATTAAATTTTTAACACTTGTATCTAATAACATATTATCTCGATTCTCCTTTCTCAAAAATTATGAATTTTTCTTTGCAAGCTGTTTTACTGCTGTCATACCAGCAATAGCTTTAAGCTCTACAGAATCATTAACTGCAACAGTATCTGCGAAACCATCTGCCGAAACTTCAACAATGTCGCCAACTGCAAGTTCATAGCCTGCAACTACCTGAGTAGGAGCATTTGTGTAATTACATTCCTTCTTGAATGTGTTGTTGTAGGTTTCCTCAATCATCGGAACCTGATAAATGAATAAAGCATCGCCCGGTTCAACAACCTCGATGTAATAATTTCCGTTGTCTGCCACTTTGACAAATTTACCCTCGAATTTAGTCGGAGCCTTTGCTTTGTAAAGATCTAATTCAACGAAATCCCCCTTAGCTGTGAACCAGCCGTTATCTACAAACTTCTCAGCATTTTCAGCTAACTGGATATTGTAGATATGTTTTCCGCCGTTAGACGCTAAAGTTTTGCTTGGAAAAGCTACTGTGTGCTTTGCAATATTTAACTGTAACATTGTGTATCCTCCTTGATTTTTTGTAATTAAAAAGCTCCCGAAAATGGGAGCAATAATGAAAAAACACCCTCGAAATGAGAGTGAAATAAATGAAGTTATTTAATTTTATTTGTTAAAAAGATTTCCGTATCTATTATTTTTTCGCTTTGTACTAGGATTACCGAAAAGTTTAATAGATGTAGGTTTTGACACTTTCTCGTTTAATGAGAAATTGCCAGTTGAAGCAACATGGTCAGCAAAAATAACCTTTGCTTCTTTCTCTAAATCAGCGAGAGAGTAGTTATCCATATTGTTAACTAATTCTGCAAATGCTTCATTTTCAGATAATACGGAATATTTCTCATCTGCTAAAACAGCTTCCTTCTGTGTATGAAGTTCGTTTTTCTCAACAGTTTCTTTAAACTCTTTGAGCGCTGCGTAGTTAGAACGCATAGAGTCAAGTTCAGCCTGCTCTTCGGCTGTGACGAATTCGGCATAGACCTCAACCCTATCGCCGGTAAGTGTATAACTATCATTTTCATCAGATGTATAAGTCTGTTTAAACGATCTATCATTCCACCAATCATGCATTACAACATAATCTTCGTAAACAGTCACACCGTAATATGTTCCATCTGCCTCTGCATATGTTGCATTAACAAGGTCTTGGATTGCATAAATTTTATCCTGTAAAGAAACGGCAAATTTTCTAAGCTCGCCAGCAATTTCAAACGAATATTCGACAACATTAGAATCGCTATCAGCTACTTCATCAGCGGTGTCTTCGTCCTCAACTGTCTCTTCAACAGTTTCTTCTTCGGAGGTTTCATCGACTGTTTCTTCAGATTCATTCTCTGTTACAGTTACTT
>CAZQDT010000046.1:5049-12171 GCA_964592005.1 uncultured Eubacteriales bacterium | reverse complement strand
ATCTTTTTCTGCTACAAGTTTTATCTCAGCTATCAACTCATCATATATATATATGTCAGCCTTTCCTACTGTCTGTCCCTTATATACAGGTGCTTCTAAAACATCTGGGATATCAGAAATTATCTTAATACCTGATTTTTCTTCTTGTGACATAAGCATTTCAAAATCATTGTTGTATAAAACTTCTATTTCATTATTTTCAGGAGAATTTAAAACCTTAATTTTAGCTGCTATTTCTCCTTTATTTATAATTTTTTCATTTGAATAATTTGAAAATCCGTAATTTAGTATAGTTTTTGTATCTATCCATTTTTGTTCTTTTCCTTTAGAACCCCAACCACTTGCAAGCACCACTGATACCAACTCTACACCATCTCTTTTAGCTGAACCGACAAAACAATGTCCCGCTTTATTTGTAAAACCCGTCTTAACCCCTGTTGCTCCCTCATACTCATTAAGCAATCTGTTTTTATTTGTAATATGATAATTTTTATAATTTCCACCACTTACCGGTGTAGTAACTTCTCTTGTTCCTATCAGCTTTACAAATTCTTCATTCTCCAAAGCATATTTGGCAATAATCGCCATATCATAAGCAGTAGAATGATGGTCACCTGCATCCAAACCATTAGGTGTCACAAACAAAGTATCTTTTGCCCCAATTTCTTTAGCCTTATTTGTCATCATTTCACAAAAATTCTCCACAGTACCACCTATATGCTCTGCTATTGCTATTGCTGCATCATTAGACGATTGTAACATAAGTGCAAACATCAAATCTTCAAGCCTTATTTTTTCGTCCGTTTTAAGTCCCATCTTTACCTCTGGTGCAGAAGCAGCTCTTTTACTCACTGTCACTTCTGACTTTAAATCAGCATTTTCAAGTGCTATTATGGCTGTCATTATCTTTGTAGTACTTGCCATTGCCATAGGTGTTTCTTCATTTTTTCCCCAAAGAACTCTGCCATTTGTAGCATCTATCAAAACAGCTGAAAGAGAATTTACTTTTATATTTTCAGCTGCCTGCACCTGTACTGTCATCATAATAAAAACTATAAAAAAACAAAATAATCTTTTCATAAGCTATACAGTCCTTTCCTGTATTAGCTTTACCTTATTTAAAATTTTTATGTAATTATTTGTTCTTTATTTTCCTTATTTTCTTCTATATGTATATCTTCTATTTTAGGCAAACCATCTGCCGAGGTAAATCCAAAATATCTTAAAAATTCTTCCGTAGTACCAAATAATATTGGTTTTCCAGGTGCATCTGAACGTCCCACTTCTTTTACCAAATTTCTTTCTACCAGCTTATTTATTGCATGGTCTGCACTGACTCCTCTTATTTCCTCTATCTGAGATTTTGTTATAGGCTGTTTATATGCTACTATTGCAAGAGTTTCCAAAAGTGTTTGTGAGAGTATCTGCTTTTGTTGAGTAGTATAAAGTTTTCTTATATATTCAAAATATTCTGCTTTTGTGCACATCTGATAAGCATTATTTATTTCTATAATCTTCAATCCTCTTTCAGCCTTATCATACTTTAACATTAAATTTCTTATAATAGACTTTGTGGTACTTTCATTCTGTTCTAGGGCAAATGCCAATTTTTTAGCCGAAACTGCTTCACCCGACACAAACAATATTGCTTCAATAGCTGCTTCCGCTTCTGTCAATTTCATTTTTATTCCCTCTCTTTGTCTTTAACCATTACCTCTATATTATTTTTCTCTACAACAATCTCTCCAAAAATTTTATCCTGATATATATTTACTTCATTTACTTTTATAAGTTCCAAAAGTGCTAAAAAGGTAACTACTACTTCCATTTTATCTGCATCTTCTCTAAAAATATCCTGAAATTTTACCTTTTCAAAAAGTTTCAAAAGGTCCAATAAATATTCACTTTTTTCTTCTATTGTATATAAATCTTTTTGTACCGAATTAAATCCACTTCTTACTTTATCTACCTTTTTTTCCTTTCTTTTCATTACACCTTCAAATGCAATTAAAATATCTGTAAGTGACAAGCCATTCAAAATTTTGCTTACATCTTCTTCTTTTTCATCTAAATCACCTAATTTAATATCGGCTTCTTTAAACAAAGTTTTCAGTCCGTTAATTTGAAGATTGTCCAATTCCTGAGCTATAACCTTAAATTTTTTATATTCAACAAGCTTTTTGACCAACTCTTCTCTAGGGTCAATCTCTTCTTTTTCTTCAGCTTTATTTTTAGGAAGAAGTAATTTAGATTTTATCTCTATAAGAGTTGCCGCCATTACCAAAAATTCGCTTATGTTTTCCATATTTACCTGCTGCATTTTTTCAAGATATTCTAAATATTGGTCTGTAAGCTTTGCAATAGGTATATCATATATATTTATTTCATTTTTTTCTATAAGATGATAAAGCAAATCAAATGGTCCTTCAAAAACTTCAAGTTTTACATTTACCTGCAATCTTCCACCCCCTATATACACGCTTGATAAAGAAGATTTACAATAGGTCCTAAAATTATATCAAGTCCTCCTGAAAATACCAAAAGCATTAAAATCATAAGCATTATTTTTTCATATGGTAATATTTTGAAATAAGTAGATGGTTTTACTATTACTGACAAAATTTTATAACCATCTAAAGGATATACCGGAATTAAATTAAATACTCCTAATGTTAAATTATACTGAACTATGTACACCATAACCCTACGTACAATTTCTGTAATTTCATTTACTGCTGGCATAAATTTAACACCTAATCCAAATAAAACTGCTGCAACAAAGTTTGCTACTATACCTGATAAAGCAACTGTCATAACTGCATTTTTTTTATTTCTGTAATATCCAGAATTAATATTAACAGGATTTCCCCAACCATACATAAATATCAACATTATTATAAAACCTATCGGCTCTATATGCTTTAAAGGGTTTAAACTAAGTCTTCCTTCTTTTCTAGGCAACTCATCACCAAGTTTAACAGCTACTGCCGCACATATAAAATAATGTATTGTAACAGCTACAATTACTCCCGGTATTCTTACCAATAAATTTAATAACAAACTCATTTTTTCCGTCCTTTCTTATATGTAAGGAAAATGTATTAATAAAAATTTCATCAACACAAATTCCTATAATTTTCCTATTTAAATAATCCTTCCTTTAAAATTTTATCAAGCATCGCTTTAAATCCTGCTGTCGGTACATCCTCAGCAGCTATAAGCTCAACCCTTGCTACTTCTGTTTCACCTAAATAATACACAACTTCCCCTAATTTATCGCCTTTATTCACAGGTGCATTAACTGTTTCATATAATTCCACTTTTTTATCTGTTATTTGCGAATTTTCTTTATTTAGTAATATTTGTACAGTTTCTTTTGTAACTGCCGATACCTCTTCTTGTTTTCCTTTAAATACTGAAACTTTTCCAAATTCTGTTCCTGCTTCATCGCCTTTAACCAAGGCATAATTGGCAAATCCATACTCCAATACCTTTATTGCTTCTCTGAATCTTGTTTTATGGTCAGGTGCTCCCATCACAACTCCTATAAGCTGCATACCGTCTTTGCTGGCTGTCGAAGATATACAATATAATGCACTTGAGGTAGAACCTGTTTTTAGACCTGTTGCATATTCAGGATACCATTTTAAAAGCTTATTTGTATTTGTCAAACCAAATTCTGTTTCTCCCTTTCTCGTCTTATGAGTAATTGTATCCTGCCATATTTTGGTATATTCAAATATCTGTGGATACTTGCTTATCAATTCTCTTGACATAAGTGCTATATCATAAGCTGAACTTACATGACCTGCTGTATCCAATCCACAAGCATTTTTAAATGTCGTATCTTCCATTCCAAGGTCTTTAGCTTTTTGATTCATCATTTCTACAAATTTTTCTTCACTTCCTGCTATATGTTCAGCCATAGTTACAGCTGCATCATTTGCCGAAGCAATTGCTATACATTTTATTAAATCCTGTACTGTCTGCTGTTCCCCTGCTTCTAAAAACACCTGTGAACCGCCCATACTCGCAGCATGCTCACTTGTAACTGCCATTTCATCAAGTTTTATTCTGCCATTTTCCACAGCTTCAAAAATCAAAAGCATGGTCATTACCTTTGTAATACTTGCTGGTGCTAGTTTTTCATGTGAATTTTTATCAAATAAAATCTTTCCTGTACTTTGTTCCATCAAAATTGCAGATTTCCCATTTACTTCAAGTTCTTCAGCTGTCACATTAAGCGTAAAAGCCATACTTGACATAACAAAACTTAATAAAAATGCTATAACTTTTTTAACTCTCATAGTCTAACCTCCTATTTTTTTATTGCCTAATATTAGGTTAAACTTTTTTTCTTTAAATATTCATATTTTTGAATTATTTATAAAATAGTAACTTTATCTTTTGTAACAATCGCCTTTATAAGCTTTTCTTTTTCAACTTTCTCTTTACTAAAAATATAAGCATCTCTTATAATCTGCTTTGCTTCTTCAAGCTTACTCAAATCATTTATATAAATTTTAGCCAAAACTTCACCTTTTTTTACAAAATCGCCCACTTTTTTATTTAATATAATGCCCGCTTGTAAATCAATTGTACTTTCCTTGATTTCTCTACCCGCTCCTATTATAAGTGACGCTTTTCCTATACTTTCAGCTTTAAGTTTCTGAACATATCCCTCTTTTTCAGAAACTAAATCTATTATATTGGAAGCCGTTTCCAAATCATCTTCAAAATTGCCACCTTGATTTTCAACCATTTGTTTCAACTTCAAAAGTCCTGAACCATCTTCTATCTTTTGCTGTATAAGTTCTTTGGCTGTTTCAAAATCTTTCTCTAATCCTGATAATATAAGCATATATGCACCAAGTACAACACATATTTCTGTCAAATCCTTTGGTCCATTACCTTTTAGCGTTTCTATTGCTTCTATAACCTCAACACTATTTCCCACTGCATTTCCCAAAGGTTGATTCATATCAGTTATAAGTGCTATAGTTTCTTTATGCATACCATTTCCTATAGAAACCATTTCTTTGGCAAGCTCAATAGCTGAATCAAAATCTTTCATAAATGCACCATTTCCACATTTCACATCAAGCAAAATAGCATCTGCACCCGAAGCTAATTTTTTACTCATTATACTGCTTGCTATAAGTGAACTATTTTCTACTGTGGCTGTTACATCTCTCAAAGCATATATTTTTTTATCAGCAGGCACCAAATTTGAAGTCTGTGCTGCCAAAGCTATTTTTATTCTATTTACATTTTCTATAAATTTCTCTGTTGGAATATTTACACAAAAACCCTTAAATGACTCAAGTTTATCTATTGTTCCGCCTGTATGTCCCAGTCCTCTGCCTGACATTTTAGCAACAGGGACACCACAAGCACTTGCCAGAGGTGCTACAATAAGAGTTGTTTTGTCACCAACTCCACCCGTACTGTGCTTATCCACCTTTATACCATTTATAGCAGATAAATCCATGATTTCGCCACTTTCCAACATTGCTTTTGTAAGATATACCGTTTCTTTCTCGTTCATTTTATTAAAATATATAGCCATAAGCAATGCTGAAGCCTGATAATCCGGAATGTTTCCTGAAACATAATTCTTTATAAAAAATTCTATTTCTTCCTTTGAAAGCTCAAATCCATCTCTTTTTTTTGCTATAATATCATACATTCTCATTTTAACACCCCCGACTTCTGCCTTATATTACTGACATTATCTCTTTAATCAATACTATAAGTTTATTCTTTGTGTCCTTTATTTTATCATTTTCTTCACAAATTAAATCCAAAGTATTATCTATATGGCTTATTTCTAAAACATTAATACCATTGTCTATTGCTGAATTTATTTCAAATATAGTTGGTTTTCCATACAAATCAGCTTCCATATTGTTAAGTTTTTCAATATTATCAAAAACACTTCCTTCTTGAGTAAGTATATCACCATATGTTCCATATTTTAAATCAATTTCAAGCACTTCTGCCATCATTTTAATCATTTTTAGGAAATTATTGTCAAACAGTCCATATTTTCTCAGCACATGTTCCTTTACAAGTACTAAATCACCATAAGAAAATTCTTCTTTAAGAGCACTTGAAGCATTTATAATTATTAAATTTTTGACACCAAGCTTTGCCAATAAACTTACACCAAAAGATATTGTTTCTTTATAATAATTATTTAAATCTCCCATTTTTGTTTCTATACAAATTACTCTTTTCCCCTGCATATATCCTAAAATAATGTCACCCATATAAGAATTTGAAAAATTTTGAGAAAAATTGGGGATTTCACTACAGTTAAAAAAATCAATATCTTCTATCTCATTAGCCAACACATCATAGGCAGTATCTAAAAATACACAAATTTCAGGCTCATTAGCTATATTTTTTATCGCATCTGCCGCTTCCTGCACTTTTAACTCAAATTCCCCCATAAATTCACCTATCTTTCTTTATTTTATCCAAAAAACTTTCTCCATTTCTAAGTTTTTTAGTCTTAAAAATATCAGCTATTGTCTGTGCCATATCTGAAAAACCATCTCTCGTACCTAAATTAACGTTCTGCTTCAGTTCTTTTCCATATGCCAAAAATGGAACATATTCCCTTGAATGGTCTGTACTTTCTGTTGTTGGGTCACAACCATGGTCAGCAGTTATAAATAATATGTCTGTATCCTTCATATTTTCTATAATATCAGGTAGCATGCTGTCAAATTCTTCAAGCCCCTTTGCATACGCTTTAACATCATTTCTGTGTCCCCATTTTGCATCAAAATCCACAAGATTTGTATATATAAGTCCTCTATTTTCCTGTTTCATATATTCTATGGTTTTCATTACTCCATCTTTATTGTCTTCTGTATGCACTGCCTCAGTTATACCTTTTTTACAAAAAATATCTTCTATCTTACCTACTGCTAAAACGTCCAGACCTTTTTCCTTGAGTTCATCTAAAATTGTATTATACGGAGGTTCCATAGAAAAATCTCTACGATTTGAAGTCCTCTTAAATCCATCACAATCTGTAATAAATGGTCTTGCTATAACACGAGCCACACCATGCTCATCTTTAAGTATATTTCTTGCAATCCTGCACATTTT
>CAZQDT010000046.1:0-5039 GCA_964592005.1 uncultured Eubacteriales bacterium | reverse complement strand
GTTCTTCCACAGAAATAACATCTTCATGTGCCGCTATCTGAAATACACTGTCAGCCGAAGTATATACTATTGGACACCCAGTCTTTATATGTTCCTGTCCCAGTTCTTTTATAATTTCAGTACCTGAAGCTGCCTTATTTCCTAAAATTTTTCTTCCTGTCTGTTTTTCAAATTCTTCTATTATCTCTTTCGGAAATCCATTTGGATATGTCGGAAATCCTTTTTCAGTAATAACTCCCGCCATTTCCCAATGTCCAACGGTCGTATCCTTTCCAAATGATTTTTCCGCAAACCTTGCATAACAACCTTTTGGGAAATCTACTTTTTCAAGATTAACCATTCCTTCTATATTTCCCAATCCTAAATTTACCATATTAGGTAAATTCAATCCATTCATAACTTTTGCAATATTTCCTATTGTATTGCTTCCAACATCACCAAATTTGTCTGCATCTGGCATTTCTCCCATACCAACGCTATCTAAAACTATCCAAATAACACGATTTATCACAAAAATACCCCCTTAATTATGCTCTTGGGTGTGATTTCAAGTACACCTCTCTTATTTTACTCTTATTCACTTGTGTATATACCTGAGTTGTAGAAATGTCAGCATATCCCATCATTTCCTGCACTGCCTGTAAATCAGCTCCATTTGCTACAAGATGTGCCGCAAATGAATGTCTTAATATATGAGGTGTAATATTTTCACATATATTGGCTTTTTTGGCATAAGTTTTAACTATTTTCCACAATCCCTGCCTTGTCATTGGTGTACCGTTACAATTTACAAATAAAGTTTCTTCTTCTGGCTCTTTTACCATAACTATCCTTACCCTGTCCAAATAAATTTTAAGCGACTCTACCGCTTTTGAACCAAGTGGAATTATACGTTCTTTATCTGAATTACTACACTTTAAATAACCCAATGTCAAATTTAAGTCATCTAATTTTAAAGTGGTCAACTCTGTAACCCTTATACCTGTGGCATATAAAACCTCAAGCATAGCTTTATCTCTCATACCTTTCAAATCTTCAGTATCAGGCTGGCACAGCAAGATTTCAACTTCCTCCAAAGACAAAATTTCGGGCAGTTTTCTTTCTTTTTTAGGAAATTCTATATCAATTGTAGGTATTTCTTTAATTACACCTTCTGTATATAAAAATTGAAAAAAAGCCCTTAATGATACTATATTTCTTGAAATCGTAGAAACTGCTTTACCATTTTGATGTAAATTAAGCAGATATGCTCTTATACTCGTCTGATTTACCTTTTCAAGCTTTAGTATATTCTGTGATATCAAAAAAGCCAGAAAACTTTTCAAATCTCTACGATAAGCGTCAAGTGTATTTTCTGATACCTTTCGCTTAACTTCCATATATTCAATAAAATCTTCCAGCATTTCTTCCATAACTGCTACTTCCTTTCACTTTTCCTACTTTGCCGACATAGATACCGTTTTATTATAGCACGCCTCCATAGCCTCTATAACAGCACTTCTAAATCCTTTTTCTTCTAAAACTGCAACTGCTGCTATTGTAGTTCCTCCCGGAGAGCAAACTCTATCTTTAAGAACTGCTGGATGTTCTCCTGTTTCCAATACCATCTTTGCTGAACCTAAAACCGTCTGTGCCGCCAATTTATAAGCTATATTTCTTGGAAGACCATTTTTTACTCCTGCATCTGCCATAGCTTCTATAAACATATAAACATAAGCCGGTGAACTTCCTGAAATAGCTGTCACTGCATCTAAATATCTTTCTTCCATAATCTCTACTTTACCGCATGATTTAAAAATTTCATTTACCACATCTTTTTCTTCTTGTGTAAATTCAGCATTTGAAAAACTTACTACACTCATACCCTCGCCGATTAAAGCTGGTGTATTAGGCATAACTCTTACATATTTCAAATCTTTTCCAAAACCATTTTTTATTTTTTCTATTGCAACTGGTGCTATACTTATTATTACATTTTCTTCTGTTACGACATCTTTTATTTCCTCTATTACTTCATCCATAAACTGAGGCTTAACAGCAAGTACAATATACTTAGCCTGCTGTGCAAGTTCTTTATTTGTTCTTATATAACCTATATTCAGTTTAGTTATTACTTTTATTTCTGCATCGGTATCTTTATCTGTACAAACAAGCTGATCTTGTTTTCCTGCTTTTACCAATCCTGACATCAAAGCAAATCCCATATTTCCACAACCTATAAATCCTATTTTTTCCATAATATAAACCTCCCAAAATATTTATAAATTTTCTGTTAATTTTTTAAAATATATGAATTTCGTTTAATAGATTAAAAATTGATATGTCTATAACTTTTTAATTCTTTATCATATTATATTATTTTCTTGCCAATACTTCAAGAGATTTAGTCAAATCTTGACCTATTTTTTCCCTGATATGAATTTCTTAAATTTAATTCTCTATCTATTGAATTTAAAACATCTCTTTTATTCTTACTCCACTGAGGTGCTATCATTATATCTTTCGGTCCATCACCCGTAAGCCTATGAATAACCATTTCAGGTGGAAGAAGCTCAATACTATCTACCACCAATTTTACATATTCATCTTTATTCATAAGTTCAAATTCTTTTCTTTCATACATCTGTGCAAGTTTTGTATTCGGTAAAACATATAACATTTGTAGTTTTATTCCTTGTATGTCCATATTTGATATATACTTTACAGAATTAATCATATCTTCTTTTGTTTCTCCCGGCAAGCCAAATATCAAATGATTTACCACTTCTATATTTCTTTTCCTAAGTTCATTTACTGCTTTTTCAAAACAATCTAATTCATAGCCTCTATTTATGAGCTTTGCTGTTCTATCATTTGAAGTTTGAAGTCCCAATTCCACAAATAAATAAGTTTTAGAATTTATTTCTTCAAGCAAATTCAGCACATCTTCTTGCAAACAATCCGGTCTAGTAGCTATTGCAATTCCACACACTCCTTCAATACTTAAAACTTCATAATATTTCTGCCTTAAAATTTCTATCGGTGCATAAGTATTGGTAAATGCTTGTAAATGTGCTATATACCTTGTGTTATTCCATTTATTACCCAATGTTTTCTTTACTTCTTCAAACTGTTCTGTAAGACTATCTTTTTGTGATGTAAAATCCCCAGAACCCCTTTCACTACAAAAAATACAGCCTTCATAACCTAATTTTCCATCTCTATTCGGACAGGTAAATCCTGCATCTAAAGAAATTTTTACAACTTTATCTCCAAATTTTTCTCTAAAATAAAAATTTAAACTGTGATACCTCTTCTCAAGCCACTTCACATAAAACTCTCCCATCTTTCAAACATAAAGTTACTATTGTTAAAAAAAAATATTTGTGTTATATTGATATTAAAGGTAATAAAAATCTTCAAATAAATTTAAGCAGGTGATATATTTGTACGAATCAACACATAAATTAGCTATAAATAAATTAATAATACTATCTCTTATATATCAGACAGGTTTGTCTTTGTCAACCTCAGAAATAACAGATTTCATAACTTTAAACAATTTTGCAGAATATTTTTCGGTACAGCAATATATTGCAGATTTAACTTCTTCCGAATTTTTAGAAAAATATGAAGAAAATCACAAGACATATTATAATATAACAGAAGATGGTAAAAAAATTTTAGAAATGTTTTCTGCCCAAATTCCTCAATATATACAGGAAGTCATTTTTCTTCATGTAAACAAAAATAGCAAAAAAATTAAAAATGACCGTGAAATAAAGGCAGAATATTCACCAGAAAATTCCAAAGATTTTTCTGTAAAATGCAGCATTTTAGAAAATAATACCAATTTGCTTAGTATAGTTGTAAATGTTCCTTCAAAGGAACAAGCCAAACTCATATGTGATAACTGGAAAAATAATTCTTCATATATATATGGTTCTATTTTCCAAACAATTACCCAAAGTAAAACGGAGACAAATTAGTTTGTCTCCGTTTTTAAATTATATTTAATAATTATCTATATCATCTACCGGCATCACTGCCCAACATACTATATATATTATAACAGGTATACTAAACCCCATAAGACACAACAGTACCCATATTATACGTACCAGCGTAGGGTCAAAATTAAAATATTCTGCTATACCTCCACATACACCTGCTACTTTTTTATCTGTAGATGACAAATGTAATTTTTTCTCCATAATACCACTTCCTTTTCTATCACATTTGTTTTTCTTGTTACTCTATTATACGTCTGCATATTAAAAAAGTCTGTATATTCTCTAATAAATTTATAATTCCAAATCAATCCTATCTTCTTTTTCACAAAGTCTTTCTTCTATAAGCTTCCATACTTCTTCTTTTCCTTGTTTTGTTTCACTTGAAAATCCCATCAAAATTTCTCCCGGTTTCAAATTAAATGCTTTTTTTATAACAGATAATGACTTATTTACTTGATTTTTACTTAATTTATCTTGCTTTGTAGCAACTATTATTATTTCAAAACCATAATGCTTAAGCCATTCATACATCATTTTATCATTATTCCCAGGTTCATGACGTATATCTACAAGCATTATTATAAACTTAAGTTCTTCTCTTTTTTTAAGATAAGTTTCTATCATAGGAACCCATTTCTCCTGCTCAGTCTTGGAAACTTTAGCATAACCATAACCCGGTAAATCTACAAAATACAGTTTATCCTCTACATCATAAAAATTTATAGTTCTAGTCTTTCCCGGCTGTGAACTTGTCCTCGCCAAAGCTCTCCTGCCTAACATTGTATTAATAAGTGAAGATTTGCCCACATTGGATTTTCCAACAAAGGCTATTTCAGGCTTTCCATCTGATGGATATTGTGAAGGTTTTGCCGCCACCGCTGCAAGCTTTGCATTATTTACAATCATATTATATCCCCTAACTAAAATTTTATCGCATTGTTTTTAGTATAACATTATTTTGTTTAAAATACAATTATTTATTTAAAAGAAACCAGGACAAACGCACGAAACTAAAATATTAACAAATAATCAAATTAATTTTGTTTA
>CAZQDT010000045.1:0-12405 GCA_964592005.1 uncultured Eubacteriales bacterium | reverse complement strand
CTGCATCATCTGCTGCTGTATTGATACGCAAACCTGATGAAAGATTTCTCATATGTTTGTCTGCTTTCGCATTTGCTTTGTTTAAAGCATTCTGAGTTCTTAAAGCTGTGATGTTGTGATTAATTTGCACAAAATTTTATCTCCTTATAACACACATCCTGTATTATTTTCCCAATCCTTTGCTAATATTGTTATCGGCATTTACTAAAATATCTTTAACTTTTTTCATTTTCCTATTTTCTTTTATAATCCTGCTCGTCTATAAAGCTTACAAGCTCTGAAACTGCAGCACAAAGACTTTTGGGCAATTTATTTTTTTCTTCTTTTTCAACCATAAAAATTATCCATTCTTGTATCTCTTTGACTTTGTGTAAGTTCTTTAGCTTCGTCCATTTCATAAATATATGATGCTATCTTGTCGTCAAATCTTCTCCCAAAAGCTCTTAGTTCTTAATTTATACTGTACCCGCTGTGTTTGTTTCAGTCTGTATTTCCATTCCTTCTGGTGGTGTTAGCATCTCCATTCCCTCTGGCATTTCCATTCCTTCCGGTGGTGTTGGCATCTCCATTCCCTCTGGCATTTCCATTCCTTCTGGTAGCGTTGGCATCTCCATTCCCTCCGGCAGTGTCATATCACCTTTATTCATTTGTCCTTTATCAAATCTTCCTCCACCTTGATGACCGCCAAACTGTCCTTGATTATCTCCAAATGGGTTTCTTCCTCCACCCATTCCGCCCATACCCATTCCCAGTGTTCCACCTAATTGGGTAATGGTTGAACTTATTTCAAATTTAGTATTTTGTGTCCCATCAGAATATTGTACTCCCGCTATATACACACCATGGAAATTCTCTGCTTCTGTTACTGTTCCATCAACATATACTGTATACTTCTTACCCGTTTCAAATTTTGGACAAGATACGAGAATACTTGAGGCAGTTTTTTCCAATTTGAAAGTGAGTGCTTCCTCTCCATCACATTCTATGCGTACTATCGAACCTGCTTTAGCTATACTGCCAAAAGAAACTATATTTTGAGCCGAAGAACTGTCAGGTGCACTATTTATGCCTCCTGTACCTATTACAATCCCTCCATTTATTAAAAATTTATTCTCATCACAATCTATTCCACCCTCTGGAGCATTTGAACCATATCCTAACACTACTCCTCCATTTATTGTAATTGTTCCATTTGAATCTATTCCATCACCTCTTGATACTGTTGTATAAACATAACCATCATTTATCTCAAGATGTGTGCCTGCATTAAGTCCATCATCATTTGCAATTACTTCTATTGTTCCACCATTTATAATCATATTAGTTTTACTTTCTACACCTTCTTCACATTTTGAAATATATATATATCCACCATTTATAGTCAAATCTCCTGCTGCACTTATTCCATCATCATCTGCTGCAATATTTAATTCTCCGTCATTCATAAAAAAAGTACCTTCACTTTCAAAAGCATCTACTGCTTTTAATACCGTTATATTTCCACCATCTATTGTAATATCATCATTTGCATGAAATCCATCTTTAACAGCTGATACTACAATGTTTCCATTGCTTATAATCAAATCGTCATCACTTACTATTCCATGTTTGTAATTTCCTGTTACTGTAAGATTTCCCTTACCTTTTATTTCTAAAGTATCATTGCTGAATATTGCTCCTTTAGCTTCTTCATTCTCTGCATAAACCGCACCATCTGAAATATAATTATCTGTACCCTCTACTATTGTAATAAAAGCCTTATCTGCATTCAATATGGATATTGCTGCTCCATCTGAATTATTAATAGTTGCTCCATTAAGTTTAATTTTCACTTTTTCTTCAGTATTTACTATTATACTTCCATCTTCAAGTGTTCCCGATACAGTATAAATCCCACCTGTAAGAATTGTTATATCATTTCCATTTACAACTGCACCCTTTCCGCTTATGTTTATTTTATCCTCCAAAGTTATAATTACTTCATTACTTTTCCATTCACCTAAATCCTCTAAGTCATTTTCAGCTATTTCGTTTTGTTGTATCTCTCCTGTTTTATTTTCTGCCTTTGCCACACTCTGACAAGATGCTAAAAGACTTATTAACATCAATGGCAATAACGATTTTATTAATTTTCTTCTCATATAAAAGACCCTTTCTTATATTATTTATGTTAGTTATAGTAAATTAAAAATGTGTCTTTTTTGTGTATTATTCTAAAACAAATTGAAAACAATTGAAATGTTTGATATAATTAGAATGCAAAAATTTTGTTTAAATTGTCGATTTAAATTAATAAACTATCAAATATAGGGGGTTTTCTTATGATATACAATAACTTGGAATTTCACAATGTTGCTGAACTCCATGAAGTTAAAGGTATAAATGGTTTAAAACTTGAACGTTTTCCTAAAAAAGTTCAAGAAACTTTAGGAGATGACACTCATCATCGAGGACGCTTTTTTGCAGAACGTGCTGTTGGCTGTGAAATACGTTTTGTTACCGATGCTGATTATTTTTCAATAGGATTAACTGCTATTGAACAAGATACAGATATTACCATTTATCAGGGTGATTTTTTTCACTCAAAACATACATTGAAAGCTGGTGTTCTCACATCTTTGCATATAGAAAAAGGAACCGGTTTTAACAATTCACGTCCTGAAGTTCTTGCAAAAAAACGTTTTGACTACAAAGTATGGCGTATTCTCATAGGCTTTTCAGGTTATGTATTTTTTAACTACATAGATACTTTTGGCTATTCTCATCGCCCTCCGCTTGAAAACGAAAAGCCTTCCATAAAATGGCTTGCTTATGGTTCATCTATTACTTACGGTGGACAAGCTACAAACTATACAAATTGTTATGCTAATCAAGCAGCTTTATACGCAAATGCAGACTTATATAATAAAGGAATTGCCGGCTCATGTCGCTGTGAATCTCAAGTAGCCGACTTTTTTGCTTCTGACCCAACTCAATATTCAATAATAAGTCTTGAACTAGGTGTAAATATGCTCGGGGCATTTACAGCGGGAGAATTTGAAAGTAGAAGCCTTTATTTAATAACTCAACTTTCAGAACATCACCCTGAAAGCGAAATCTATGTATTTACAATTTTACCAAATAGTCACTCGATATCCATAAATAGCAATTCTAAAATGTTTATGGCTTTTAATCAATTTAACAAAATTTTAAGAAAAAATGTTCAAAGTATAAAAAATCCTAAACTTCGTCTTATCGAAGGAAAAGATATTTTAACAGATTACAATTTCTTGTCTATTGATGGAATACACCCATCTGATGACGGACACATTGCAATAGGAAGAAATGTAGGGAAACTTTTTATAAGGAAATAATATTAAGGAGGATTTTTATGGAAACTAGAAAATTTAAAGCTACAAATGAAGACATATCATTATTGGGTTTAGGCTGTATGCGTCTGCCTAAAATCGACCCTGAAAAACCAAACATTGATTTTGAAAAAGCACAGGAAATTGTAGATTATGCTTATTCTCATGGCATAAATTATTATGATACCGCCTATATGTATCACGAAGGTGAATCTGAAAGTTTTATAGGACAGGCTCTTAAAAAATACCCTAGAGAAAGTTTCAATCTTACTTCAAAACTTCCTGTATGGTTTGCAAAGACTAAGGAAGATGTAGAAAAAATATTTAATGAACAACTTAAAAAATGTCAGGTTGACTATTTTGATTTTTATTTAATGCACGCTATGAATAAAGACAGACTACCTTTATATAAAGATTGGGCATATGATTTTCTTTTAAAAATGAAAGCTGAAGGAAAAATTAAACATTTAGGATTTTCTTTCCACGACAAACCGGAAGTTTTAGAAAAGGCATGTCAGACTTTCCCAGAAGTAGAAGTTGTACAAATTCAGCTTAACTACCTTGATTGGGAAATGCAGGATGCCAAACAGCAATATGAAATTATTGAAAAATATGGTAAACAATGTATTATTATGGAGCCTGTAAGAGGTGGTGCTTTGGCAAATCCTTGTGAAGCTGCAAACAAATTGTTTAAAGATGCTGCACCAGATAAAAGCATTGCTTCATGGGCTATACGCTATGCCGCAACTTTACCAAATGTACTTGTAGTTTTAAGTGGTATGTCAAATCTTGAACAAATAGTTGACAATGTAAATACAATCTCTGATTTCAAACCTCTTACAAAAGAAGAATATGAAATTATTGATAAAGCAGTTAAAGCTTACAAATTAAAAGATACTGTACCTTGTACAGGCTGTCTTTATTGTATGGACTGTCCTTTCGGCGTAGATATCCCTAAGGTATTTTCCATATACAACAAATATGCAGTTTCTAAAGATAAAGAAACATATCAAAAGGAATATGAAGCTTTGACCGACAGCGAAAAAGCCGACAAATGTCGTGCTTGCGGTGCTTGTATGAAAAAATGTCCTCAACATATTCAAATACCTGATAAAATTAAAATGATTAAAGAATTGAATGAAAAATTATTCAAATAAAATCACACTCACCACATTAGAAATCTATTTCTAGTGTGGTGAGTAAAAAATATATCTGCTTATTTCTTCAAATATCTAAATCTATATGCCAAAAATATTGCTGCCTCAAGCAGATATAAAGGTATTATAATTACATAAAATGAAATATCTGCATTCAAAAAGCAATATGGCAAATTAAAGAAAAAGTGTATTATTACCGCATATATCAAATTATCTTCCTTTTCCAAAACAACTGCCATAATCATATGTATTGACGTAATTACCACAATATTTGAAAGTATATAAATAAACATTTCTATCCCTGATGTATAATCACTGTCAACAAACCACAATACCATATGCCAAAATGTCCATACAAGACCTACCAAAAGATTACCTTTTACAAATCCATACTTTTCTGAAAATTCATATCTTAAATATCCCCTCCAGCCACACTCCTCACCTGTTGGCCCTGATAAAAAAGATAAAAGAATACTTAACCAAATAGGATATCCTCCTAGAGTAAATACCGAATAAATCGAAATTCCCTTTATTGCTGAATATATCAATGCTGCTATCAAAAAAACTGCTCCTGTTGACATCATACTTACAATTATCAAACTTAACTTTATTTTACCTAAAAAAGCCCTTTTAAAATAATCTGAAATTTTGATATTAGGACACCAATATCCAAATAATACAAAAAGCAAAATTGTAGGTGACCACGCACAAACATTAGACAATATTCTCATTGTTAATGGTTCTGCATGAAAAACCATAGAAGCCATACCACAAATTCCTAATACCATTACAATAAATAAAATATATGCAGCTATTACATATTTCCAACTTTTTTCTAAACCTTTTTCTTTCATATAAATTTCTCCTTCCAAATATAATTTTCTACCGACTAGTGGTCGGTATTTGCGTCAAATAGGACTTACCCAAACACTGTAATAACAAAAATTTCATCTTTAAACCATTTGTTATAAATCAACTCCGCTATTTATAATATTTTATCACTTTATTCCAACATTCTTCATCATCAATATTCAACATCTGTGCTAATAAGGCAATCAATGCTCGAAAAGTTTTTTCTTGTTCTTCCAAATCAAGTTCAAAAACTCCATCGTCCATCAAAATCATAGCTGATGTCAAAAAAATACGCATATACTCTTTAGTATACTTACACTTAAATTCACCTGCCGCTATTCCTTCCTCTACTACATTTATCATAAATGGAAGAACTGCTTTTTCTACTGCCACCCATGATTTTTGATGAAACAGTGCATTATTAGGCTTATGTAACTCATCAATAAACTCTGTTCCTAAATCATTTTGAACTCTCATATTTATAGCAACCGCCAAAAGTTTTTCTTGAAAAGAGCTATAATTTTGTTTCATAACAAATTCCAAACGCTTACGAATTTGCTCTGCAATTCTTTCTATAATCGCATCTAAGACTTCTTCCTTAGAGCTGAAATAGTAATAAAATGTACCTTTAGCAATCTTCACTTCTTTTAAAATATCGTTTACTGAACATTTTTCATATCCTTTAACAGAAAAAAGTCTTTGTGCAGTATCCAATATCTCATTTTTTCTTTCATCATATTCCTTTACTACTCGCAAATTTTCACCTTCTTTCTTATAATATTTTTTACCGACCATCGGTCTATAAATAAATATTAATTTATTTTATTAAAAATGTCAACTATTTTTTAATAAAACTGATATCTTTTGCTTTTTTATTTTTACAAAATCAAGAAATCTTTAAGAATTATATTAACTTTTTCTTTAAAATAAAGTCTTATTATTAATTCATAAAAAGGCAGTATCAAAATACTTGACAGAGGCATACTAATATAGTAAAATAATTGTACAATAAATTGAACAAAAAATTGTACAGTGAAGAAAGAAGGTCTGACTATGTTAGCAGTAAATTATTCTACTATCCGAAATAACTTTAAAGATTATTGTGATAAAGCAAGTGATTTATATGAAACAATAATAGTTACTCGCAAAGACGAAAAAAATGTTGTTCTTATAAGCCTTGAAAAATATAACCAGTTGGAAAAAGCAGCCAGAAACAATGAATACCTTGCAATGATAGATAGAGGTATAGCACAGCTTGAAGCTGGCAGAGGTCAGGAACACGAATTGATTGAGGTAGACTGATGAAAAAATTATGGAGCGATAGAGCGTGGGATGACTACCTTTACTGGCAAACACAGGATAAAAAAACATTAAAACGTATCAATGAGCTTGTAAAAAGTATTGAGCGTGAAGGCTTGTCAGAAGGAATTGGAAAACCTGAACCGTTAAAGCACCGCAAAGCATGGAGCAGACGAATAGATGAAGCCAACCGCCTAGTCTACAATATAGATGAGAATGGTTTTCTATGGATTATTGCTTGCAAAGGACATTACGAAGATTAAGGATTAGCACCTGATGATGGTGCTTTTTATTTTGCAATTGTCAATTTATCCCATTGATTTTTTGCGAAATTTTATATACACTCTTCATATAAATTAGTAGTTTTTTAAATTCTAATTTTTTATTTTTCCTTAATTTTCAATATCATTCAAATTTTTATTTATTAAAAACAAAATCCCATAATAAAACTAATATCTTTAACTTTTTTATTTTTAGAAAATTAAGAAATCTTTAAGAATTATATTAACTTTTTCTTTAAAATAAAGTCTTACTATTAATTCATAAAAAGGATATCCTGATTTTAATTCAATAATTAATGTAATAAAGTTTTGCTGAATTTTTGAATAGAAAGGAGTATAATAATAAAAAAATTAAGGAGAAATCATAATGAAAAAATTTAACATATTAGTATGCGATGATGACACCGCAATAGTAGATGCACTGGAAATATATTTAAAACAGGAAAATTACAATGTTTTTAAAGCCTATGACGGCAAACAGGCTCTTGAAATAATTTCACAAGAAGAAATTCATTTAATCTTACTCGATATAATGATGCCTATGCTCGATGGATTAAAGGCAACCATTAAAATCAGAGAAAGCAAAAATATTCCAATAATAATAATGTCGGCAAAATCAGAAGATACTGATAAAATTGTCGGTTTAAATTTCGGAGCTGATGATTATATCACCAAACCTTTCAATCCTTTGGAAGTGCTGGCAAGAGTAAAGTCCCAACTTAGGCGTTATACAACTTTAGGAAGTATCGCACATAAAGAAAATGTACTTAAAACAGGACAACTTGAACTTAATACGCAGACCAAAGAAGTTTTTGTAGATGGTGATTCAGTTAGGCTTACAGCTACTGAATATAAAATATTATTATTTTTAATGGAAAATTTAGGTCATGTATTTTCTATTGAACAGATTTATGAAAATGTATGGAATGAAATCTCCTATGCTGCTGACAATACAGTAGCAGTACATATAAGGCGAATACGAGAAAAAATTGAAATAAATCCTAAAGAACCAAAATATTTAAAGGTGGTGTGGGGAATTGGATATAAGATTGACAAACTCCAATGATAGATTTGATACAGAAATAAAAGATGATTTTGTAAGTTTAAAAAAGAAAAACCCAATTTTTTCAGATACTTTCAAAAAAATATCTGTTGCAATTATACTGATATGCAGCATTTGTATTTTAACTTTTTTTGTATATTTATACAATAATAACTATTATAATTCCTCAATTATAGAAAGTACCTTTGCAGAATATTGTTATTATGTAATAGATACAAAGCTTAACTTAAAATCCGAAAACAATATACTCAATCTTTATGGCGATTATTCTTATGACTATGTTCCTTCAAGAATAGAAGATTTTAACTATATGACAGAATGTCTTGAAGAAACCAAAAATTTTATATATGTAATAAAAGATAAGAATGACAATATAGTTTATTCTAACCTTGAGAATAACCCTCATATTTCAATCAGACGCAAAATTATGGATAATGGGCAATTTCTTTATATTTATAGACAAAATAATGTAGCTGGTAGTATAGTTCAAGAATTAAAAACAACTTGTGTCCCTACCTTAGAATTAGTTGAAAAAACCTCTGAGATTTCTGAAGTACCTATTACTGGCTTATCTCTTGGCTCTACTGAATACGTAGACCCTGTTGAGTTTCTTAAAAATCAAAATATCTATACAAGTTTTATAAATGGAAAAAGTACCAGAAATCTCTATGGTTATTATGACCACTTCGTGATTTCTTACCATTTAGACGAAATAGATGCAAAAGATTATAAAATTTATTGTGCAGTCATAGAACCTATGTACGAAGATGTAAATGATATTTTTTATCAACTCCAAACTCAAAGTAATAATATGCAAAATATTTTCCATTTTTGTTATATTTTTATTGCTGTATTATCTTTAATTATTGCTACGCTTACTTTAAGTCTTATATATACTGCCGGTCAATCTCATAAAGGCAGTGATGTAATTCTTATGCCTATTGATAATATTAGTATAGGAATGCAGTCATTTATACTTATGGTAATTGCTTTTTTTGAATTTATAATTTTAAGTATATTTGAAATATATACTCAGGTAATAGCGTATATATTACTTCCAGCAACAATTTTACTTGTATTGAGTTATTTATGTTCTTTTTCAAGACAATTTAAAGCTAAAATTTTGTTTAAAAACAATTCTGCCAAAAAAATTTATTTCAGAATAAAAGATTTTTGCAGTAATTACAACTTCCCAGTAATTCTTTTAAGTATTTCTTTTTTAATAATTTTAAACGGATTTTGGTATATATTTTTATTTTGTTCTGAACTGGAATTTGAAGACTTTCCTATAATATTGATTTTTATATTTACAATAGTATTGGATTTTATATTTTTACTATGGCTTTTAAGATTTATGTTAAATTTCCAAAAACTCAAAAAATTAGCAAATGAAATATCTATTGGAAATATTGAAACCGATATAGATTGCAGTAAAATGGATTCAAATACAAAAACTCTTGCACAAGACATAAAAAATATACAAAACGGACTTTCTTCAGCTATTGACAAAGCAATAAAAGGTGAACGTTTAAAAACCGAACTTATTACAAATGTTTCACATGATTTAAAAACTCCTTTAACATCTATAATAAATTATGTGGACTTATTAAAAAAAGAAAATATACAAAATCCAAAAGCCAATGAATATATTCAAATATTAGATGATAAATCAGCCAGATTAAAACAGCTTATAGATGATTTGGTAGAAGCCAGTAAAGCATCAAGCGGAAATATTTCCATTGAATTTCAAAAAATTGACCTATATCAGCTCATACAACAGGCTTGCGGAGAATATGAAGAAAAACTGAGTAAAAATAACTTAGAAATAAAAATAAACTGCTCTGAAAGTATAGTTTTTGTAAAAGGTGATAGCAGACATATGTGGAGAATTGTAGAAAATCTTCTTTCAAATATTTCAAAATATGCTATGCCAAATTCAAGAGTATATATAGACATAACACATGACCTTTTTAACGGAATACTTACAATCAAAAATATATCTGCTGAACCTTTGGATATTTCTCCTGAACAACTCACAGAACGTTTTGTAAGAGGTGATGTTTCTCGTACTACCGAAGGCTCCGGTCTTGGACTTTCCATTGCACAAAGCCTTACAGAAGTACAAAAGGGCAATTTTAAGCTAAATATAGATGGAGATTTATTTAAAGTAAGTGTTGAAATCCCTCTATATGAAAATTAAAATTTTATTTTATACTTCTAAAATGGATAGCATTTTGTAAATACTATCCATTTTTTCAATAATATATTTAAAATTCAGTGCAATATTCTCCATTTACACTTAAATTATCTATTTTTACTTCTTGTGATGTATCATTTTGATTTATTATAGTCACATTTTTCATAACAGAAGCTTCTGTAAGCTTTATATCTATTCCTTTTTTAGCTGTAATCTTGGCATTTTCCACAGTAATGTTTTTAATAGGCATTTCTACAAGTCCATCTATTCCAATAGCTTTGGCTGCTCCAATACAGTTAATATTTTTCATATTGATATTTTTAAATTCAGGAACTTCTTCCGGCTCTACCTGCTGACCTTTTTTACTGTTGTGTATTCCATAACCGGTAGTAATTACAATAGCTTCATTAGCAATATTTGTCATATTAATATTGTCTGCATAGATATTTTCTACTACACCACCTCTGCCAAGACAGCTTTTAAAACGAAGTCCCACATCTGTACCCAAAAATACGCAGTCTTTAACTAAAATATTTCTTGCACCGCCTGACATTTCACTTCCTACAACAAAACCACCGTGTCCATGATATACTGTACATTTCTGTATATCTACATATTCGGTAGGTTTTCCAAGCAAACGACCTTCTTCATTCTTTCCTGACTTGATACAGATAGCGTCATCTCCTACATCAAATACCGAATTATAAACTTTTACATATTTACAAGACTCTATATCCAAACCATCACCATTTGCAGAATACCATGGATTTCTTACTTTTATATTCTGAATTGTCAAATTTTCACAAAGCCTTGGATGTAAACACCATGCACCAGAATTTTGGAATGTAACACCATCAAGTAAAACCTGCTTACAATCTACTATGCTGACCAGTACAGGGCGGAAAAAGTGTTTATATTTTTCACATTCTTCCAAATCTGTACATTTATTGCCATGTTCTTTATCATAATCTCTTCCCTGTGCTGCCTCTTCACTTGGAAACCAAAGAGCATTACTGCTTTCTGGATTTGTAATAACTCCACCTGAAGAAGTAATTGCTTTCCACTGCTTCTCTGTAACTTTCCATTTTTTAATAGGTCGCCAAACATCTCCATTTCCTTCTATTACACCACTTCCTGTAATAGCAATATTTTCAGCTCCTTTTGCATTTATAGGTGAAGTTGCTCTTATCGTAGGGAAACCTTCATAATTAGAATGTATCAAAGGATATAAATTTATATCTTTACTGAAATTTAATACTGCCCCATCTTCTAAATGCAAATTTACATTACTTTTAAGTTCAATAGGTCCAGTAAGCCATATCCCAAAGGGAACTATTACTTTTCCTCCACCTGCTTTTGAACATTCATCAATAGCTTTGTTTATTGATTCTGTATTTAAGAAAATTCCATCACCTATTGCACCAAAATCTGTAATATTAAAAATTCTATCCACAAAAACGGGAACTTTTACTTCAGGCATAACAAAATTCATAATATATTCTTCCTTCCTATAATTAATTACTGAATTTTTCAGCTTTTTAATTTATTTTAATGCTTAAAAAAGGCAATGTCAATATACAAAACAATATTAAAATAGTCCGAATATCAAAAAATACAACATTTTATATAATCTTTTAAAGATTAAAAAACTTTACAAAAAATATATAAATGCTATTTTAAAATTAACTTTTTACATTTTTAATCTAGTTTCACTTCAAACATATTATATATTTTATTTCTCTGTTTCCACTAAAAAATTTTAAAATAATATTGACATTTACTTAAAATTTATGTTATAGTGAATAGGTAGTAGGCATTTGGAGAAATACTCAAGAGGCTGAAGAGGCGCCCCTGCTAAGGGTGTAGGTCGGGTGACCGGTGCGAGGGTTCAAATCCCTCTTTCTCCGTTTAAAGAACGATTATTTTTATAGTCGTTCTTTTTTATTCTAGTCTTTAATATTTGATATAATTCTAAAAATACTTCTAGACTTTTTCTTAAATAATCACATATAATTCAACAAAAATATTAACAACATTTTTATTAACTTAAATATTAAAGCATATTCAAAATATCATCGCAAAGATTACATTACAAAATGTTTCATCTTTTCGATGAACTATTTCTAATTAAACAAAAAACACCTTAGAATTAAATCTGCCACTCAAAATATGGACAAACATCCCCATATCGAGATATTGTAAGTTCTTA
>CAZQDT010000044.1:279-12459 GCA_964592005.1 uncultured Eubacteriales bacterium | reverse complement strand
ACAAAAAATAAAGGTTTTATAAATAAAAAAAGGTAGTAGATTTGACACTACCTATGGTATTAGGAGGGAAAAATAATGAAATATAAATGTACTTTTTTACATTTAATTACAATGCTTATCCGGAAGCCAATGAATAAAAAATATGGGAGAGTATTTACGAAATCAGTATTAAAGAAGACGAAACCTATTTATAAGGAAATGCTTTTACGGACAGAAGATATAGGTTTTAAAAATCCAATGGCTAATAATATTTATATGGCTTATGTTTTTATGGCAATTTGGAAAGCAGCAGATGGAAAGATAAAACCTGTTGATTTTAAAGAGGTTATTGCAGAATTTATGAATAATCCGCTAGTTATAAGATTTATGGGTGGAGTGGATATGAATGTTCCGAAAGGAATGAAAAAGATGACGGAACGTTTTCATAAAATGGCACAATGGGCGGAAGAACATCCGGAATATAAAGATAAAACATGGGATTTTAATTTTAATGATACACTCCACAAAGATGGTACATACTATCATTTTACTCGTTGTCCGATTGAAAAATTTGCTAGAGAGAATGGATACTTGGAAATCTTACCCGTTGTGTGTGATACCGATTATTTTACAGCCAAGGCTAAAGGAGCTATATTGCATAGAGAACAGACTTTGGCAACTGGCGGAAAAATGTGCGACTATTGGTTCGTGGGAGATAAAGTAAATAACCCGAAATAGATAAACAAAATATAGTGGAAACTTTATATTTAACCCCAAAAGAAATGGAGGGAGAATTTTTTGATAGATATAGATAACAGAATATCTAAGATTATGAAGAAAATGAAGAAGTTTTCAACTAAAAATCTTAAATTTTCCCCTGCGGAGAATTTCCGCCCAAATGGAAAGAACCTCTTTCAGAAGAAATAGTAGAATCTTTTGAAAAAGAAAAAGGTATTAAGCTCCCAAAAGATTACCACAGATTTATAACTACTTTGGCAAGTGCGGGAACACAGCCTTTTTATGGTTTATATAGTTTAATAGATAACAAACTTGATTATGAATTTAACCCAATAGTTGAAAAGGTTTTTCCATATACAATTAAAAATCCTTTTGGGGTTGGAAAAATGACAGATGAAGAATATGCGAAGTTTTTTAATGATGATGAAGATACAAGCTATATGCAGGGATATTTTTGTTATGTACTGAAGGCTGTGGAATGGAAAGTATTTTAGTTGTAAATACAGAAGATGAAGAAACTTATGGTACAGTATGGTTTTATGATTTATGCAATGATTTTGGCATTGCACCAATATTCAATCCTAAGAATAAAAAACCTATGAGTTTTCTTGACTGGCTGGAATATTGGGTTGACCAAACATTAGAATTGGCAGAAGATGAATATTTTAGTTATATTGAGCTTACTTAAATTTAATAAATGAGGTGAATATTTAATGACAAGAATCATAGCAATAGCAAATCAAAAAGGTGGAGTTGGAAAAACTACTACCAATATAAATTTGGCGGCTTGCGTAGCATGCAAAGGTAAAAAAGTTTTAACTGTCGACTTAGACCCACAAGGAAATACTACAAGCGGTCTTGGTATTGATAAAAATTCTCTTAAGAAAACGGTTTATGAATTTCTTTTAGGTGAATGTAAAATAGAAGATATATTACAAAGTACATCATTAGAAAATTTATATGTCCTTCCAGCAAATATAAATCTTTCCGGTGCAGAAATCGAACTTATAAGTGAAGAAAAAAGAGAATATATATTCAAAACTTTAATCAAAGATATAAAAAATGATTATGATTTTATTTTTATAGATTGTCCTCCATCTTTAAATATGCTTACAATAAATGCACTTACTTGTGCAGACTCTATAATAGTCCCTATTCAATGTGAATATTATGCACTTGAAGGATTAGCACAATTAATACATACTATCGAACTTGTACAGAAAAAATTAAATCCTAAACTTAAAATGGAGGGGATTGTATTTACTATGTTTGATGGTAGAACAAATCTATCCTTACAAGTAGTTGAAGAAGTAAAAAAATATCTTAAAGGTAAAAATATATATACTTCGATTATTCCAAGAAATGTTCGTTTAGCTGAAGCTCCAAGTTATGGAATGCCTATAATAGAATATGATGCCCGTTCAAAGGGTGCAGAAGCATACATTGCATTAGCAGATGAAGTGATTGGAAAGGTGGAATAATATGTCAATCAAGAAAAAAGGATTAGGACGAGGATTAAATGTTTTAGTCGGAGAAAGTTATTCAGAACCTGAAGACAAAACAATTCAAGAAGATGGAAATATAATAGAAATTGATATAAATTTAATAGAACCAAATAAAAATCAACCTCGAAAAGTTTTTAATGAAGAAAATTTGAGAGAATTAGCAGAGTCTATTACAAATTATGGTATAATTGAGCCAATTATTGTAAAAAAAGAAAATGATACTTATATGATAATTGCCGGTGAAAGACGTTGGCGAGCTGCTCGCATAGCTGGTTTAGACAAAGTTCCAATAATATTAAAAGAATATACCCCTTTAGAAATTTTAGAGATTTCTCTTATAGAAAATATACAAAGAGAAGACTTAAATCCGATAGAAGAAGCAGAAACTTACCACAGACTTATTGAAGAATTTGGACTCACTCAAGAAGAAATTGCTCAAAAAGTAGGACGTAATCGTTCTACTGTTTCAAATTCTATAAGACTTTTAAATCTTGATAAAAGAGTACAGAACTTTGTAATTGAAGATAAGATTTCAAATGGACATGCTAGAACATTACTAACATTTGAAAATAAGGATTTACAATTTGAAATAGCAGAAAAAATTATAGAGGAAAATTTAAGTGTACGTCAAACCGAAGAATTAGTTAAAAAACTTAATGACTCTAAAAAAATTTCTTCTCCAATTACTAAAGAAAAATCAGCAGTTGATTTAGCTTATAAAGAAGTAGAAAAACAGTTTTCTCAAATATTAGGTACAAAAGTTCAAATTCTCAATGGAAAGAAAAAGGGAAAAATAGAAATAGAATATTATTCACCTGACGATTTAGAAAGATTATTGGAACTAATTAAAAGTTTAGAAAAATAAATAAAAAACAAAGTTGTCATTTTTTTTAACAACTTTGTTTTTTATTTATATAAATTTATTTAAAAAATCAACAACCAATAAAATCATATATTATCTCTTCCATATGTATTTCTGAAACTTTTAAATCATTAAATAAATTAATCAATTTCACTATTTCATCTTTTATTGTACTTATATCCTCTATACTTTTCAATACCTTATCTTCTCTTACAAATGCTACACCATAGGTTTGATATTCTATGCCCTCTAAATCTTTTTTATAATTTGCTATCAGCTGATACATTTGTAATTTTCCTCCCTAAAAGTTATTTTTTGTTATTTATTTTCAATTAATTATATCTTTTTGATAAAGTTAATGCAATATAATTCATAGGTCAAATTCTTTTAAATAATTTTTTTTATTTTTAATTACAGTCATTTTTCGACACATTTAAAAATATTAAAATAAATTTTTCAATAACTTTAATCTTTATTTACAAATTAAAAAAAATACACTTTAAGCATTGAATAAATTATTAAAATGCTTTAAAATAGAGTTATTATATTTATAAATAAAAGACAAACTGAAACATTTTTAATAAAATTTGCGTATTTAAATTTAGCTTATAAATAATTTATAAAGGGGATATTTCTATGAAAAAGAAACAAATACTTTCAGCAGTTACTGCTTTAACTTTATCAATAGCCAACTGTTCCAATATTTTTGCTGCTGATTTTCCAGATGTACCAGCCAATTATTGGGCTAAACCCTACATTGATTCTGCGGCATCTCTTGAACTTATGAAAGGAAGTTCAGAAAATGGAGTTATGGTCTTTAAACCTAATGCCCACGTTACATACAATGAAAGTGCACAGTTAATCTACAATCTTTTAAAAAAACAAGACCCATCTTTAACCGTTACACCAGAAGTACTCAGCAGATGGTCTTCTACTATGCAGCTTTATGGCATTCCTAACTGGGTATATGAACCTCTTGCATACTGTTTAGAAAATAATCTGATTACTTATTCAGATTTAACAAAATTTATGTCAAATGGCACTGCAAATGTTGCCAATAGAGAAGACGTATCTGTTATGTTCGGAAAAGCAATGGCTAAATATTATCAATTAAGTTCTTCTGTCAACTTGACTTTTAAAGATAGTGCGTCAATAAGTGCTTCAGCTAAAGTTTATGTGGAATTGCTTTCAAGATTAGGAATAATTACAGGAAATGAAAGTAATTATTTTAACCCAACAAACAATATCACAAGAGCTGAAATTGCTACAATTATAAACCGAGCATACAACTCTTTACAATCAGGTATTGAAGTAACTCCTCAACCTAGCGTTCCGACTCCTTCCAAACTTACAGGTACAGTATTGTCATTTACAAAAGTAAATAATACAACTTATTCTTTAGCTGTAAGAATTTTAGACTCTTCGACAGAAAAAAGTTTTTTAGTAAATACTTCCGTTCCTGTTTATAAAAATAATAATGCTGCAAGTTTTTCTGATATAACAAAAGACGATATAATATATATGGTTTATACAGACGCATCAAATATTTCTGAAATAACTATTACTAAAGATATCATACCGTCTACTGATATAGAAGGAAAAATCGAATATATATCTAGCAGTTATTTAAAATTTAAAGACAATGATAATATATCATCTAAATATTATTTTAGTAATAGTTATTCTTTAACACTTGATGGTAAAAATGTAAAAATTTCTACTCTTCAAAGTAAAATTGAAGATAAAAATGTATATGCTGTAATAACATTAGATAGTAATAATAAAATTACTTCAATAGTTGCCAAAACTAGTGTAGATACTTACGATGAAGTAGTAGAAAATGTAAAGATTGCAAACATTACAAATAATTCAAAATTAAAAATTAAAAAATCTTCTGTTACATATGAGCTTGCAAATAAAGGTGATATAGATATTAATGTACAAGATGGCTTGGTATATATTGATGAAATAGACGATTTAAAGGAAGCTGTGGAAACAAATAATGCTGTAATTGAAGCTGATTTATATATTTATAAAGATGAAGTAGTTAAAATTACAGGAAGAATTACCGATATTCCAGGAACTCTTTATAGTTTAAGTACAAAAAAAGAAGAATTAAAAATTAAACTTGGTTCAGAGAAATATGAAACTTATGATTTTAATGATGATATGGATATAAGTCTTGATGGACGTTATATTACAGTAGAGAAATTCTCATCTGCATTATCTCAAGCAGACAAAGATAAAAAATATATTCTTATTGAATTAAGTTTTGATGAAGAAGGATATGTTTCTGAAATCTATGCTACTACTTCATCTGAAGAATTAAGTGCTTCTTCAACTATTTCAGGAGCAATAGATACTTTGACTGAAAATTACATTAAAATTGATGATAATTCTACAAAATATTATTTTGCAGATAAAATAGACAAAATTGAAATTACAGATGGAAAACTTAATGACCCTATAAATAATCTTGCTGCTCTTGAAAAAGCCATAGATAGTGGCAAAGTATTTGAAATAGAAATTACTTTAACAGATTCAAAAGTAACTCAAATTACAGGTTATATTACCAGCACTGTCGGCGGTGAAATCACAGATATCAAATCCTCTAGGAAACGAATTATAATTGATAATGATTTTACTTATGACTATGATGAAGATGTAGAAATAAAACTTGATAAAGAAGGTGTAACTATTAATGAATTTAAAGAAGCTTTTGATGAAATGAGTAATAAAGATAAAATGGAAATAAGAAGTATAACATTTGAAGATGATTATATTATTTCCATAGATGCAAGAATAAAGTAATTAACATAGAAAAGCTGCATTGTCTATTTATAGCTTTGTAGCTTTCCTTGTTAAATATATAATATTTTTAAGGAGAAGATAAAAATGAAAATTGCATTAATTAATGAAAATAGCCAAGCCGCTAAAAACGAAGTAATCTATAATACTTTAAAAAAAGTAGCAGAAGCTAATGGACATGAAGTAGTAAACTATGGTATGTATTCAGCAGACGATGAAGCACAACTTACATATGTTCAAGTAGGTCTTCTTACTGCAATTCTTATCAATTCTAAAGCTGCTGATTTTGTAGTAACAGGCTGTGGAACAGGTGAAGGTGCTATGCTTGCAGCTAACTCTTTCCCTAATGTACTTTGCGGTCATGTAGTAGACCCATCAGATGCTTATATGTTTACACAAATCAACAACGGAAATGCTATTGCTCTTCCTTTTGCTAAAGGTTTTGGCTGGGGTGCTGAACTCAATCTTCAATATATATTTGAAAAACTTTTTGTAGATGAATGGGGCAATGGCTATCCTAAAGAAAGAGTTGTACCAGAGCAGAGAAACAAAAAAATATTAGATGAAGTTAAAAAAATTACTCACAATGATATGATGAGTATTCTCAAAAATATCGACCAAGATTTCCTTAAAGCCACTATTTCAGGTAAAAACTTCCAAGAATATTTCTTTGCAAGCTGTCAGGATAAAGAAATTGCAGATTATTTAAAATCTGTATTGGCATAATCTAATACTTTTCACCCTAAATTAATATCATTTTTAGGGTGAAATTTTTTAAGGGGGAATTTTATGAAATATAAAAAATATATATTACTCAATATAAATGGCGGAATATATGCAACTAGAGGTAATTACAGGTCTATTGAAAGTTTCCGCAATTTTGAAGAAGCAAAAAAATATATTGATACAAATGGTTTTATAAAACTTTATCCACTTGAATCTAATTTTAAAGGAATGATTAAACAAATTATACTTCCAACTCTTTACATAATTCTTGCATATATTATAATAAATACCAAATATGCCGCCCCATTGATAGCTATGCTTATGAATATAATGCCGAACAAGGAAATAATATATTATCTTTTTTAATTGTTTTTGAATTAATTCGTTTAATAATGATTTTAGGTAAATATATTCTGATATATTTTAAAAAAGGACCATGGAAAATTTCATATGCTGAAGATTGTGACAGAAATGAACTTATAAAAATTCTTATTGATAAGGGTTTTGAAATTTTTAGCGTTCTTTTCAGTGTAATTTTATTAAGATTGACCACTAGCGGAATATTTTTATTTGTACCGATTATTTTATGTATAATTGCTGTTATTCGTTGGGAAACAAGCATTGGCTTTAGTTTTAAATAAAAATATTTCTTAATATGAATAAAAAAATAATAGGAGGCAATAATATTATTGTACTTAATGAAGTACAAATATTATTAATCCCCCCTCAACCTGAACTTCTTCCCCCGAAGCTCAGGTTTTTTATTTATCCACCAATAAATCCGATTTATAAAATTGATATTAGATTTTAAATATGATATGATATTTTAATGAGTATGGGCATTCGCCATATAAATTAAATTTTATACAATGTCTTTATGAAAGCAAGCTTTCAACAGTCATTATATAAAATTTCAATTTACACTTCTCATTACTTAAATTATATTATCTCAAAGAAAGAGGGCTATTTTATGGAAAAAGGTGTAATTTATTCTATAACAAACTTAGAAAATGACAAAGTTTTAATTGATTCAACTACGGATTTTAAAAAATTTGAAAAAAGTTTTAATTATGCACAAAAAAATAATTCTCCTAAAACAATCAGTCAAAAAATTCAAAAAGACTGGAAAAAATATGGTGCAGAAGCTTTTGAACTTGCCGTTTTAGAGGAAATAGTGCAGGAAAATGAACAACCATTAAAGGAATTTGAGGAAGAATTAGATGAACTTAAAGAAGAATGGATGGAACATTTTGATGAAGAAGAATTATATTAAATAATTCAATATTAAAGGAAACAAAAATTTTGCTTAACTCGCAAAAGTTTTTGTATTTGAAATAAATTAAATTATATTATATAATCCAATGTTTAATGAAACCAAACTTTTGCTTGACTCGCAAAAGTTTTTGTATTTGAATAAAATTAAATTATATTATATAATATCAATGTATTAAATATTATTTAGGAGGTTTTTTGATGAGTGAAATAAAAGAATTTTTTCCAGATGGTACACCTATTGATGATTGGTTTTATGATGTCAATGTTCCAAAACTTGAGGAACTTGGAAAACAATATATTTTAACAAAATATAATATTCTTGATGATGGAAGAGTACATACCGAGGAAATTCAAAATCTTATTGATATGGCTGCAAATGAAGGTGGAGGCGTAATTGTAGTACCTGCCGGAACATATCTTACGGGTTCTTTGTTCTTTAAGCAGGGAGTAAATCTCTATGTTGGAGAAGGTGCAACATTAAAAGGAAGTGATGACCCTTCTGATTACGCAGTTAAAGAAACACGTATCGAGGGAGAAACCTGTAAATATTTTACAGCTCTTATAAATGCTGATGGCGTAGATGGATTTACAATGTGTGGTCCTGGAACTATTGATGGCAACGGTTTAAGGTCCTGGAAAGCATTTTGGCTTCGCAGAAGTTGGAACCCAAAATGCACAAATAAAGATGAGCAACGGCCTCGTCTTGTTTATATTTCCAATTCACAAAATGTTATGATTGCAGACCTTCGTTTACAAAATGCACATTTTTGGACAACCCATATTTACAGAAGTAACCATGTAAAATATATTAATTGTCGTATTTTTTCACCTGCTTCACCTGTAAAAGCACCTAGTACAGATGCAATTGATATTGATGTATGTACAGATTTTCTTGTAAAAAATTGTTATCTTGAGGTTAATGATGACTCTGTTGTACTTAAAGGCGGAAAAGGTCCATGGGCTGATGAAGCACCTGAAAATGGTTCAAATGAAAGAATTATTGTAGAAGATTGTACATATGGTTTTTGTCATGGCTGCTTAACTTGTGGTTCAGAATCAATACATAATCGAAACATTATTGTAAGACGTATTAATATTTTAACAGGAAGTAATCTTTTATGGCTTAAAATGCGTCCTGATACACCACAGCACTACGAATATATTACTATCGAAGACATTAAAGGAAAAGTTAAAAAATTCCTCAATGTAAAACCTTGGACACAATTCTATGATTTAAAGGGTCGTACGGATATGCCTGTTTCTCTTGCAAACAATATTACAATGCGTAATTGCGACTGCGAATGTGATATATTCTTTAATGTAGACCCACAGGAAGACCAGTATCATCTTAAAGACTTTACATTTGAAAATTTAACTGTTAAAACTAAAGAAAGCAAATTCTGTAAAGATTATGTTGAAAACTTTACTGTTTCAAATGTAAATGTAACAGAAATAAATGAATAAAAAATTATTCACCCCTGCTATTATTTTTCAAATAGCAGGGGTAATTTTTAACTTTTATATTTCATAATTTTAATTATTCCCAAAGTTCCTAATATTAACACAATTGCCCCTAAAAACATATACCCTTTACCCTGCATACTTCCTGAATACATAGAAAAAAGGTAAAATACCCCTAATTTGCTCTTTAATCCATAATTAGTTAAATAATACATCAATGCCGCCATATAGCCTAAAGTTGTATTTTTACTTATTCCCGACACACAAAAACCTACTGAACCTAAAAACATTGCTGACGAAAACCCTCCAAACAGATGATATAAATTCACTTCACTTTCACATTTTTTCATCAAACCAACAAATAATAATATCAAAAGAAATATAGAAATAACAGAATATAAAACCCTTAGTAAACATATATTTAAATAATCTATTTTCTTTGAACATATGATATCTCTTATATCTTTGTCCTGTTCAGGCAAGAATATCGTAGTAAGAAACATTACCCCTATCCAACATAGTAAAAATTCTATTGGCTGAGCTACATATATTCCCTTTAAAGCATTTATATTAAATAAAACAAGTGTAAGCAAAAAAATGCCTATTGAACTTAATAATGGAAACAAAAAATTATATCTTAGATTTACACTTAAAATTTTTAAATACAAACTTTTTTCCATAATATTCACCCTTTCTTTTTTTATCATAAATGAAAATTGTTATACATATACAAATTAATGATAAAACAGTATAAATTAATCTATTAAAACAAAAATTTTCAAACTGCCTTTCAAAAAGTTGCATATCTCCCAAAGTATTATGACGTATAATCAGTGTCCACTTTGTAATACTTCCAGTAAGTTTATTCATTTCCAATGAAATATACCACCAAACTCCCTGAACAAATATTGCCAATAAAGATGACAGGCTTTCTGACAGCAATGCTCCCAAAGAAGTCACACATAAAATACTTGGTATAAGCCATAACACTGCTAATCCAGCTGCTTTTAAAAAATGAATACTTCTATCTGGATATAAATTATTTACACCAATCATTGAATGTATAAAAATTACAATTATTGGAATGGTTATACAAAAAATAAGTGCCAAATATCTTATTAAGATAATCTTTATAGAAGAAATCTTTTTACTATATACAAGCTGTTCAATATATGATTTTTCATCAATGTTCCAAACAAAAGCACATACAAAGACAGGTATAATAGCCAAAATAATTCCTATATAATCACAAAAAAGTCTTGTATAACTTTCTGCAATATTTTCATTTATTTGTTTGTATTCTTCCAAAGCTTCTTCATAACTCATGGAAACATTTGAAAAATTATTTACCAAATTTTTTTCATCATATTTAGAACCGCCACCTATGATTTCATCTGCTTGTTTCATTAATTCTTTAAAATATTCATATGTCATATCATTTGGGATTTTTACTTCTGGAAGAACAGCTTTTTCATATTTTAGCATTTGTTTTCCATTATCATCTAAAACTGTTTTATATCCACCCGGCTCAAATTCGGAAAAATTATCTAATTCCTCTTTTTTCAAACCTGACAATTTTTCAATTATTTCTGCCATTCTTTTTTCATCATTTTCTGTTAAATTTATTTTTTTATAAAACATAAATGGATATGCACCATAATATCCCGATAAATATTCTGTTACCAAACTTTCTATTGCAGCAGGCATTAAAATTTCAGGGATTTCTTTTTCTATCATTCCATATTGTTCCTGACCTGCTTCAGGGGGCTCTATTGGCTTTTCAAGTACCCCATTAAATTGAGTTACATACATAAAAATTACAGTAAAAATATATAATATAAAAACCATTGAACACACTGTTTTTTTACACTCTTTAAAAAATAACATTACTTTTCACCTCCTGACACATCACAACCATTTTTATATAAACAATAAATATAAGCATCTTCACAATTAGGCTCTACAATTTTAAATTCTGCTAAATCCGGTTCTTTTTCTGAAATAAATCTTACATTTATTTTTTCATTTTGTTTCAACATACTTGTGACAATATATTTTTCTTTTACTAATGGAAACATTTTTAATGATATTTCCACTGTAAAAACATTTCCATAAGCTTCTTGAATTAATTCTGTCACCGTTCCTTTCCACATAATTTTACCACTGTTCATAATTGCTATATTTTCACAAGTAGCTTCAATATCCCCTACAATATGTGTTGATAAAATAACAATTCTTTCCTCTGCCACTTCACACAAAAGATTTCTAAATCTAATTCTTTCTTCTGGGTCAAGACCGGCTGTCGGTTCATCTACAATTAATACTTTAGGATTATGTAAAAGTGCCTGAGCAATTCCCAAACGTCTTTTCATTCCACCAGAAAGACTTTTTACTTTATTATTTTTTTGTTCAGAAAGATTTACCTTTTTTAAAAGCATATCAATTCTTTTTTTTCTAATATCCTTTTCCATACCCGAAAGAGTTCCCAAATAATCCAGACATTCATACACTGTCATAAATGGATACATCGAAAAATCCTGCGGTAAATAACCTGTTATTCCTCTAATTTCCTTTGAATTTTCAATAGGCATACCACATACTATTATTTCTCCTGACTGTTTTCCATGCAGCGTTGCTAACATCTTCATAAGTGTAGTTTTGCCTGCCCCATTTCTTCCAAGCAATCCAAACATTCCCTTTTCAATTGTAAGATTTATTTCTTTTAGTGCTTGTTTCTTTCCATAAAACTTACTTACATTTTTAATTTCAATTATATCTCCCATAATATTCTTCCTTTCTAAATTAAAAAATGGTGCATTTATTCTA
>CAZQDT010000044.1:0-269 GCA_964592005.1 uncultured Eubacteriales bacterium | reverse complement strand
TGCACCATAATAATAAACATTTATCTACTTTTTATCTACTTTAGTTATTTTCTGCAGTAAAAAAAATTAAAAGAAAGCATTAAATATAAAATAAGCCAGAATTAGACTTTAACAAAAAATTTATTCTTTGTTGCTGATAACTTAAAGGAACAGTTGTATAACCTCAATTTTTTTGCTATAATAAACATAGAATAATACACGAAAGAAGTGATTTATTTGGAAAATAAACCAACAGGAGAAAACCGAGAAGAACTTTTGGAGTATCTAAA
>CAZQDT010000043.1:8897-12947 GCA_964592005.1 uncultured Eubacteriales bacterium | reverse complement strand
ATTTATAAATACTATCACCCTCTTTCCACTAAAAAAAGCAATCTTTCGATTGCCCTTTAAAATAAATCACTATGTGTTCCTGTTCTTGTTAAATATAATATTAATTCATCTTTTGTTACCTCGTATATCAATAACCAATCAGGCGTAATATGGCATTCCCTACACCCAATATAATTTCCTACTAAAGGATGGTCTTTATTCTTCTCTGGTAATGTAATGCCCTGTGATAGCATTGTAACAATTTCATCTAACAAATCAATATTATATCCTCTCTTAATCGCCAATTTTAAATCTTTCTTAAATTTATTACCTGCTACAATTTTATACATCTGCTTTCACTTCCTCTAATAACTCTGAAAAGCTTGAATATACCTTTTTATTAGGGTCTTTTTTCAATTTTTGTATTTCTTCTATTGCCTGCATTGTTTCTTCATTTAACATCGCAGTATTTTTAGAAAGCATAAAAGGTATTCTCTGTTCTCTAACAGATTGTCTTACAAACGCATTAAAAGCAGTTGTCATATTTAATCCTAATTCTTCAAATAATTCTTCAGCCTGTTTTTTTAAATCTGCATCCATTCTTATATTTACATTTACAGTTGACATAAAAATCACTCCTCCAATATATTATATACATATTGTAATGCTTTTTATGTCCTTTGTAAACATATTTTTGTTTAACAAAACCCAAATCCTGTCTTTTGGTCTGCTGTCATTGTAAGTTCTATTACATACACTTCATTTAATGCTATATGACTTGGCTTTATATCATCTGCAAAAATCCCACGATAACATATTCCAAATTCATCTATAAAGTAAAATATATTATCAGATTTCTGCATAAATTCAATAAAATCAAGTCCATTAAATGCGGCTGTAAAAGATATTTCCGTATCACTTTCAGCCATTTCCTGAAACCTCGTAAACCCTCTTAAAGTTTTATTACTTCCAAGATTTCTTATTGGCTTAGCTGGTTCATATTCACTTATCAGACAATTTACTTTCTTTGCCTCATAAACAAGAACATTATCAATTACAGCTTTTCTATCTCCTGGCTCTCCCTCAAATACATATTCAAATTTAATTGTATGTTTACCGGGAGTAATTCCTATTGGCTTTGTTCTCTGCCAAGGTACAGGACCTTTTATCTCTTTTTTCAAAATATTATCTATGTAAAATAATATCTTACTAGGTTGTGTTTCTGCACTCGAATTTTGAATGTAATATTCAAATAAAATTTCACTATAATTTTTTAATTCAAATTCTCTTTGAATTGAGCCGCCCAAATATGACCCTATTGTATTTATGGCAATATTTCCATCTAGTCCGGAAGATTTATCTTCATTCGTATCTATCGTCATTATATGCCAATCACCTGTTATAAGCCAATCTGTAAGAGTTTCAAAGCTGTCATTGTATACAATCTTATCTTTTGCATATAGCAATTTCAATTTAGGGTTATTTAATAAATTCTGCATTTCTCATCCCCCTATGAATAATTTCTTGAAACATCTGACATTCCGCTTACTACAAGTTCATCCTTGCCCATAAAGCCATTTGCAAAAACATCAACCCTCTTTTTAAGCTCTGCTGCACTTTCCTTACTCAAATCTTTTACAGATAGATATAAATTGTAAGTTCTGTTTACTTTAGAACTGTTATTTACCGAATACGCATAATTTGTTAATGTTTCTAACTCAGACGGTGCATTGAATGAACCTGTCAGCCTTTCAACTCCGTCTTTTATTCCCTCTACAGTATTTGCTATCTGTGTTAAAATTCTATTTTTAGCTATTTCAAGCATATTTTTTTCTTTCTCATTTGCTGTCAATTTTTCAAGTCCCATATATTCCGCCAATTTATCATACAAAATAGTAACTAGGTTATTCTGATAAATTTTTTTAAGTTTGTTATCTCCTGTGGCATCTGCATAATCTATTTGAGAATCCACTAAATCTTCTCTACTTTCGTAAGTATCATCTATTTCATCTTTAGCTTTTTCAAAAGCAGTTCTGTCATCTGTATTTAAATCCATTACATAAGGTGTTTCTGGAATTTTAGGTTCTTCTGATTCTTTATTACCTTCTCCATCTCCGCCATCATCTCCATTTGTATCTTCTTCCAGCTCAATATTTTCAATTGCTTCAGCCGCTTCATTTGCACCATTTGCAAGTTCTTTTAATTTATTTTGGGTTTCACCTATCTTATCATCAACATCATCCAGTAAATTTTTAAGTCCGTCTGAAACTTCACCAAATTTTTTACTTAAATTCGGCATCAAGATAAAAAGATATTTTAACCACTCAGCTGTTTTCTGAAAAAATAATATACAACCTCTAGCCAAATATAATACTGACGTTAATAAAGCATAACAACCACCCTGAACTCCTTTTCTAAAAGTTTCAGATGTTGCATATAAGTATGTTATTGCTGATATGATAGCACCAATAATGGCAACTATTGGATTAGCTGTTATTGAAAATAACATCATAGCCACTTTTAATGCTCCAAAAGCACCTACTCCTATATATACTGCATCTATCAGTATATTAAAATTTTCAGATAACCAACTTACTGCATTTGCTATACTTTCTAAAGTTTCCGGTACATTATCTACCAGCTTTTTAAATAGTGCAAGCAATTCTTTTGCTATATTTCCTATACTTTGTGCCATATTATCTAAAGTCTTATCTTCTTGAAGTTTATCGAGTGAAATAAATATTTCATCAAAAGCATCTGATATATAAGGTTCTACTGCTTTACCCAACTTTTCAAACATATTTTTAATTTTTTGTTTTAAAAGTTCTACTTTTTCAAGTAAACCCTTATTCATTGCACTTGCCATTTCTTCAACTAAATCTGTACCATTTGACATTTCTTTATTGATAGCTGCGATGTTACTTTTCAAAGAATCTGTCTTATTATACAGATTTTTAAGCATATCCATTGCTTCATCTGTTCCAAAAATTTCTGAAAGCTGTTGGACTTCAATAGGTTGTAATTCTTCACCATACTTTATTTTTAAAAGTTCTATTATATCTATGGTAGATTTAAGTTGATTTGTAGTGCTATCTATAAATTCAAGATTTAATTTCTGACCCGCTTTAACAACACTATCCAAAAAAGACTGATATTTAGTAGCTGCTTCTGAACCTGACATACTTCCTTGCAACTCTCCACCTATTGCTAATACTTCAGCAAGACTGACACCTGCTTTTTCAGCTGTTGCTCCAAGTGACGATAAATAACTGCTCATTTCCTGACCGCTTGTTTTGTATGCCTTAACAGCTTGAGATATTCCTGTTGCAAAATTTTCTCCAAAATCAAAATCACTGCCAAATTGATTTCTATAAATATTATAACCTTGTGCAAAAAGACTTGTCATTTCACCTACTGTTGCTTTAGTTGCCTTTGCTGTCAAAGCTGCCATTTCAGTCATTTTAGCAACACCTTCATCAGAAAGTGAAGAAATACCAGACTTAATATCATATGCAGCAGTTACAAAATCTTCCCTTACTACACCAGACCATGTATTTGAAAAATCAATTGCCGCTTCTCGAACCGCTTCCAAATCTTGAACTCCCAAAGAAGCCAATTCTCCTAAAGCTGTTTGAGTTTTGCCATATTCTTTTGTAATAGCGAACGAAAAATCTTTTAACTTATCAACCACAAATCCAATTGCTATAAGTTTTACTGCTGTTTGAAGATAGGAAATTAATTTCTGTGTTCCTTCACCGGCTGTTTTCATACCATCATTCAGTTTATTACCCGCTTTTTCCCCTTTATTGCCTAAATCCTGAGTTTCCTTAACAGCTTCCTGCATACTTTCACTTAAATTTTGAGTTTCCGTTCCAGCCTCATCCATAGCATTCTCTATATTTTCACCCATTTGCTGTCCTACATTCCCAAAATTTTTAGTTTGGTTTATAAGTTCTTCTACTTGTCGCTTATACTTATCTACATAGGCTTCAAATACAACTTTAACTATATTTTCAGTTGCCAAGTCCGCCCCTCCTTTCTTTTAATTTCTTTAATGCCTCAATTCCACTT
>CAZQDT010000043.1:0-8797 GCA_964592005.1 uncultured Eubacteriales bacterium | reverse complement strand
GTTGCCAAGTCCGCCCCTCCTTTCTTTTAATTTCTTTAATGCCTCAATTCCACTTTCCTTTTCTTCTCCATCTAACATTTCTTTTAAATTACTATATAACTTTTGTGGCTCTGACGAATGTATAATATTTATCAACATTATATATTCTGCCAGCTTTTCATTTTTTAAGCTTTCATTTCTTTGTTTTGTATTGTTTATAAATTCAACTATTATGTTAAATTCAATTTCATCAGCTTGAACAGGAGTAAATCTGTATTCTCTTGCCAAAATTTCATATATATCTATAAAAAATTTTTCTACTAATTCTCTGATGGCAGTTTCATTCCCCCGAAATTCAGATTTTGTGCTATTTTGTTTTTTATCTGTGTATCGGGGGTCAACAATTTTTTTAAAAAATTTATTACCTTTTCCACTTTTATATGGTTGTACTCAAGCATTTCCTTAACCAATTCAACTATATCCACAATATCCATATTGTCAAGCTGTTCTTCAGTTAAATTAGTATATGGCAATATCACATAACTGCATATATCCGTTAAATCCTTTGATATAAAAGCTTCAAAATTAAAATCCTTATTAAGACTGTTTACAATTTCATCTGCTTTTGAACTTATCAATACTGCTGCTTCTTTAACATCTGCTAAAGTTGCTCTTCTCATTGTAATAGTCACTTTTTCATCATTTACCATTATATCTATATTTTTCTTAGCCATTTTATTCTTCCTCCTCCATAATAATTAAACTTGCAATTCTATATATCTGGCAATCCGTAGCCATAATATTATGATTTTCCAAACAATCCCTTGCCACAAAATAAGCAAGGGATTGTGCCATAAAAGGTCCTTTAACACCTTTCTTTGTTTTTTCTTTATATTTTTCTATCATTTCTGTTTTGTAAGAATTAAAAAACTTTACCAAATCAGCTCTATCTTCAAAACAAGTATTACTCACCTGCTGTCACCACCATTGCTGTGCTATTTGAATAACCTATGTATTCTGCTCTTATAACTACCGAACTTTCTGTCAAAGCTTCAGCTGTAACTGTATCTGTTCCCTGACCCGAAAGACTTACATCTTCAGAACTAGATGTAACCCAATTACATTTAGCTGTTACATCTTCCGTAGTACCATCTTCAAACATTGCATTAGCTTTAAATGTCACGTTTTCACCTACTGCAACATTAGGATTTGAAGGTGTAATCCAAAACAGTATTACTCTTCTATATATTTCCGTTTCTGCTGTTTCTTCCCCAATTCTGAAAAGCTGGTCCCCCGGTTGTCTAAAGTCATCATAATAAGCTTTGAACACACAAGGTATTACCCATTCCTCCTCCAATTTAAATGCCAACTCCAAACTTCCTGTATTTGTTGTTCGGTAAATAATAACATCATAGTCTGTGTTATCTCCTGCTGAAATAGGGTGTATTTTAAGTTTCATAAATTTTTTAGACGCTCTAAATCCCGGTCTTTGTCCAAATGTGACAGCTGTTGGATTATCCGCCTCTCCCTCATATGCTGCACTTGGAACAATTAAAGCAATTTTCTTTTTAGAAGTATCTAATATTTTAAACTCTGCCGTAGCTTTTTCACCTATAAGAACATCATCTATTGGTGTATCTCCTGTTTGGTCTGCCTTTATTTCATGATAATTAGTTTCATATTTAAAATCTACACCGTCTTTAGTCATTCCTAAAAAAATAGGAATATCCGAACCTTGCTCATAAGCAAATATTTCAGATACTCCTATATTAATTCTATCTGCTAATCTTTCCGCCATTAATTTTCACCTGCTTTCTTCTTTTTAGATTTTTCTTTTGCTATTTCTTCAGCACGAACTTCAGCATTTTTTATTTCTAACTTTTGCAGTGCCGCTGCTTCCTCCTTATCTTCCTGTGTCACAATTTCTCTTGCTAGCTTTGAATTTATAAAGGCTTTAGCCTGTGCTTCAGGAATATTTACCACACTTCCATTTACATAATTTTTCTTGCCCAAACGAACTGTATCTTTTGGACCTAATCCTACAAAAACAATCTCCATATTATCACCTTTCTTTTCTGTATGTTCTAAAACCAACCGAGAAATCCATTGTTATAATCTTAGCTGGTACTTCCAATGCTCTGAAAATCTCACTCTCTGCACTGTCAAATTTAATATTTGATAACTTTGAATAAATCACCAAACCGCCTATTTCTACATCTGAAGCAGGAATTTTAAAATTATCCAGCGTTCTATAATTCATAAGCACATTTGCTACTTCCTGTGCATACTTTTTAGCTTCTATTTCCGTATTACCATCATTTTCATAAGTATAAGGATATAAATAATAAATCCTATAATAATAAGGTGTATATGAAATATCAAAGCTTTCATTAGCACTTACATTTTCTACTTCATTAGTAGTAATAAGCACTGCTGGAAGATATTCATTCAGCTTATCAGGTGCAGGCAAAATACTCATATCACCCACACTAATATTTTTTGCACATTCTTTTGAAACATTGTTATCTATCAAATCTCTAATCTTTTCAACTATTTCATTACTGTAAAAATAATTTTTCAAATATTACCACCTACTATCTCAGCCAGTTCTTTTACAAACTGTTCCTTTAAGCTTTCAAAAGGCTTTTCAAAAAATTTAATTGGCTTACTATACACTTTTAAACCACCCGTTTCAATATCAATCGCATGCTCTTGATTATTTTTATCTATATACCACCAAGTACCATTTATTTTTTCTATAACTTTATGCCTTTTAGCCCATATAAACAAACCATTTCCCTCAACTACATCAAAAGGTACATAATGAGGTACTATTTTATCTCCTTTATGTTCAGCACCCTCATGAATAAATCTTGAATATTCTTTAACTGTACCTACTTCCCCTTTGATTTTTTCTGCATATGCCATTACAGATGAATGTATAGAACCGATAAGACCGCCTTGGTCGATTGCTCCCTCACTTTTAATAATTTCTTTAGCATCGCTTTCAATCATAAGAGTGTACTTATCAACTACTTTTATAGCTTTGTTTACAAGCCTTTCATCATATTTTTCATTTAATTTAGCCAAATCTTTCTGCACTATGTAAATCATTTTCTATCACTCTCTTTTTTAATCCTAATACTGTAACTTGAATGATGTGATTTATTATTTAAGCCTTTTGAATTATAAATACCACTTTCTTTTTTATATACTTCATATATTACTCCTGTATCCCTATCTTTAAAAGTATCTCCGTCCTTAAGCTTTATATCGCCCATAAACAGAACTTTTTCATCTTTAATAATTCTACAAGAAATTTCTTCCAAATCTGCTGTTTCCGAAACCTTTATATTATTCAGATTATTTCTGTTGCCTTGAGCCTTTATATGATTTATAAAAAATATATCAACTGTATTATGTAAACCATCTTTAAACATTATAAAATCCTCGCTTTAACTGTTCTGTTTGTTTTAGGCTCGGTATATTCTTCTTCAACAAAATCATCTAATCTTGATAATATATCCTTTCTAAGGTTTGTAGGAGTAAAGTCTTTGGAAGTATTAGCAGTATATGAATAATCTCCTGCCCAATTTTCAGATTGTAAGCCTACTGCTTGATAATTCTTAGCTGTTTCATCAAGCTTTATAAGGTCTATAATTACCTGCTTTACAGTTGCCGGAACTTTTTCATAACCATATTTATATTCTATTTCCAAAGCTTTTCGGAAAGTTTTTACATCATTTTTATTTATTGTAACTACCACTTTTGCAACATCAGGATATGTAAAAAATTCTTCATCTTCTATTAGAGGGATTTTATTCAATTTTAAGCTTGTAACTTCTAATACCGGTCTATGTCGCAAATAAAAGCTATCACACAAATCCAACTTATAATTATCTGTTGTTGGTCTGAATTTAGTATTGCAGTATTCCTCTACCTCTGCTGAAATACTCTCTATCTGCATTGCAAGTTCTTCAGCAGACATATTGTTTAAAACTTCAACATTCCTGCCCCTGACCTCCTCAACAGTGACATATCCCTCATAAACTAAAGTTGGAGTTTCCATTTACTTCACCGCCTTTCAAATTTTATCCATTAAAAAAAGCAACCTTTCGATTGCTTTTTAAAATCGTTAATTATCATAATGTCCTTTACATGAAATAACATAAATTATACCATCTTTTTCATAATAAACAATTCTATTCATATCATCAATACGTCTGCTCCACATACCACTTAAATTTCCCTTTAATGGTTCTGGTTTGCCAATACCCTCAAATGTACTTCTTTGAATATCTTTAATAAGTCCGTTTATTTTCTTTAAGGTTTTCTTATCTTGCATTTGCCAATATAAATAGTCATCCCATGCCCTATCTTCCCACAACAATCGCATTATTCCACCTCTATTATTTCATGCTCTGAAAAACGTGCTTTACCTTCTTTAATATCACGAACAATATTTTCTAAATAACGAACATTGCTTTCAGAATAAAATGGGTCTACTGCAACATCAAAAGGAATACGTTTTTCTCTAGCAACTTTCTTTGCAAAAATAGTAAATGCTGCACTCATAGAAAGACCCAATTCAGAACACGCTTGTTCCATACTCTTTTTAACATCTGCGTCCAATTTAAAATTTACATTAACTGCTTGTGCCATATAAAACACTCCTTTCTGTCTATAAGTATATAATACAATAATTCAAAAAACAAGAATTTTTCTTTATTTTTCTTTACTATTTATATTATATTCATTATGTTGTAATTTTTATTTACAAGACTTTCTGTATTTTCATTATGGCATATCAGAAAACATATACTAAAACTATAACTCTGACAAATTCATATCTGTTTCATCAATATCTGTTTCATCAACATCTACAAATTTACCTGTTTTAATCAATCTTTCCGCTGTTTCTGCATCTACAACTTTCACATTATCCTTTTTATCAAAACGAATTTTATTTACTGTATAAGAAGTATTTTTACCCACAAATTGTATCTTTATTTCTTTTTTCTTCGCTGCCATTTTACCCCTCCTATGCTAAAGTTCCTTTATTTATCAAAATTCCAGTAGCTTCTGGTTCCATAATAATAAAGTCAGCATTAAGAATATCTACATAAAATCTCTTATCCTCATATAAAGCTCTGTGACCCTCTATCGTCTTTCTATGTTTAATATCCATAGTATTTACTATTGTCAAGTTCTTTGGGTCTGCATAAATAATTATATCATTTGGCAAATTAGGAATAGTTACAAATGGTGTTTCAAGGACTTTCATATCCTTACCACTTACCACTGCCAAATCTCCAAGTCCCGTTGCTCTTTCAGACAAATACTCACTCATATCTGTATAAGTATCATCTGAACAAATCCAACAAAATCTATCTGTTCTGTATTTAGCAGGCACTGCTCTTTTCAAATCATAGAAATACTGCTTTGAAAAAGCTCCGCTATTTATACTTGTACCATCTACTACATTTCCATTTTCTTTTATCTGCTTAATAAAACCATCATTTATTTTAAGAAACTCTACATCTGCACTTGTAATAGAACCAGATGCCACAATACTTTCATCACCATTAAATGCCATATCAAGTAAATCTACTTTAATCTGATTCGCAATCATACCAAAGAAATGGTTTTCAAATCCCTCTCTTTCTATATTATCCTGAAACCAGTCTTCTGTAATTGAAGAACCAAGCACCATCTTTTTACAATCATAATCAATCTCACCAATTACAGGTGTTACTTCTTTTCCTGATACATTATCAGTGTTTTCAACAAATCCCCTCATAAGCCTTGAACCTACACCTAATTTTGAAATAGTACCTTTTTTAACAGTTCTTCTCTCATGTCTAAGTTTTCCTAAGAAAGAACTATCATCAAAAACCATATCTAAAAATCTTTTTGCCTGCTCCGGGTTCATCAACCCATTAGCTCCGTAATTTTCACTTGTGTTCACTGCTGCCTTATTTATTATTTCTAAAATCTGTGCTTGTGTTAATCCCATTCTTTTCCGCCTCCTATATATCTAATCCTACCCAAGTATTATTTGATTTTTTTATTTCATCTGGTTCAGTTATTTGATTTGAAATTCCTTTAGCTTTTTCAACCCTGCTTAATCTTTCATTTACAGGATTTAAAGCCGCTTCAATTGTTGACTTTACTATTTGCCTTATTTCTTCTGCTTTAGTAACTTCCTCTGCTTTTGCTACTTCTGTTGAAGTCCCCTCTAAACTTGCTAATCTTTCATTTAAAGGTTTAACTGCTTCTTCAACTGCCGCTTTTACTATTTGGTTTACATCTTCTTTATTCACTTCTGTTTCCTCGCTTTCTTTTGAATTTACACTTTCTATTAACTTCCCTAAAGCATTATAAGCATTTTGTATTTGTTCCATATTTGAATTTGAAATACTTTTTCCTGCTTTTTCAATGTTTTCATTTACTTCTTTATTATCTGACTTTACAAAAAAAGATTTAACCACATTAAAAAAGCCTTTCACTTCATCAGAATTAATTTCCTGCTTTTCTAACTTATTTTCTTCGACTGCTGTCTTTACTGCACTTCCACCCATTGAATAGCCTGTAATCTCTCCTTTCTGAATACTTTCCCAAACCTCGTCTGTTGCTTTGGTAACTATTACCCAAGCTCCTTTCTTGATATTGGTTTCGCCAATTTTAAAATCTGCCGGTGCAATGTAGCTTTCCTGCAAACTTCCATAGCCAGCTTTAAAGTTGTGCTGAAGGTCAATATTTCTTGCATTCTCCATAAAGTTATGAGCCGCTTTTTCTATTTCTTCAGCAGTTGCAAAATCCCCTTGAGTGTCTACAACATCAGGCTCATAGACAATGCCATAGACAAGTTTCTTTGCTTCTTCAGCCTTATTAATAAAAATAGGTATTTCCTTTTCAAAAGCTGGTTCTTCTTCAGCTTTCAAAAGAAAAAATCTTGTTTTATTAGCTGCTTTATTGACATATGAAATATGTGTTATATTCATATCTCTTAGTTCTTGCTTTTTACCTTTCATTTTTAAACTCCTTTCTTTTTTGATAATATAAAAAAGCACTAACAGCAAGCTACTCCGTTCCCACACTCCAAAGAAGCTCTTTCACTTATAGATTTGTCAGTGCTTTGATAACATTAAAAAAAGCCTTGTAATTTTTATTTACAAGACTTTTTGCGTTCCCATTATGGCATATCGGAAAACATAAGGGAACTACAACTTGGTATATGTAATATTTTTATATTTTATGTATTCTTCCCTAAACATCTCCTTCAATTCTTCTTCATTTAATATTATATTGGGGTGTGATGTTTTCTCTTTAAAACTTAATATATATACTTTACCATTGTGACCCAATGCAATTAAATACTTAATACTTCTATATTTTAAAAAGAAAAGTAAATCATCTATTGAAATAGGTGACCCATTTGGGTGGTTATGTATTAATATTAACTCTTTTTGACCCTCTTTGTCAATAAATTGTAAATAATCTTCACTTAAATTTAATATGGCATATCAGAGAATATAAGGAAACTATAATTCCTAATATATCAAATCTTTAGGTATATCTTTTTCTAAAATATCTCCTAAAAATTCATTTTTGGGAATATGAAATGCCTGTTTGCAATCATTACACCAAACACTTCCATAATATACTTTAGTATTTGATTTTAAAACAACAAATCCATAATCTGTATTCTCACTTCCACAATATGGACATTTACCCACTATCTTATTTTTTTCAATATTAATTATATTATCTTTCCACTTTTTTTCTTTAACTTTATTCTCCGCCAAAAAGTCATTATTAATTTTTGGGTGTGCTTTTTCAAGTTCTCCTGTTTTCAAAGCTTCTTTTATTTTTATTTTATAATCGCTAATATTCAAATATTCATCCATATTAAACAAAGGAAATGGAACAACAAACTTTCTCATCCATTTTTTTCTAAGTTCTTTTAATTCTTCATCTTCTTTTAATTTTTTTATAATACTCATTATTGTATCATCTCCTTATATGCTTCATAAAGTTCTTTTAACAAATAATCAAATTCCTCTTTGCTTTTATAATCTAGCACATCCATACTTTGCAAATTTGCAAAAATTTCAAGATATTTATTTTCTATATCTCTTTGCCAATATTCTTTACTATGTCCAGTATATAAAATACAATTAAATTCTGCTTCTGTTAAAGCACTAATTATATCAGACAAAGCTTCATCATATTCATATTTGCCACCATCTGAAAACCATTCTTTTATACTTTCAAATTCATTATAAACTTTCTTTTTGCAAATTTCAACAGCTTCAATAAATTTTGAATTTTCCCATGAATAAATTCCTAGTATATCTATTCTATGTGATAATTCATGTGCTAAAACAAAATTTCTATCGTATTCATCATAATACATAGCATCTGGATTATATAAAATAGCATCCAAATTTTTACTATACGCAAAGGCTGTCTTTAATTTTTTATTTTCCACAAATTCTACCGTTTGAATGTGTAAAGACAAATTAGTAACTGCATTCTCTACTCCATTTGAATTAGATAAATTTGATAACAGCTCTTTTCTCGCCTCTTCAAGTTTTTCTTTTTCAAGCACTGCTTTCCATTCTTTATATGTCATATTATTATCTGGAGGGTCAATTATACAAACATTTCCCCAATAATTCATTAATAATACCTTTATTGAAAATTGATTAAAAAAAGTCTTTAAATCTTCCTCAGGTATATCCTTAAGTTTTGGATAAGCCTTAATTAATATTAATTCACCTTTATTTTTAACTTTTATAAAATCAAGTTCTTT
>CAZQDT010000042.1:0-13229 GCA_964592005.1 uncultured Eubacteriales bacterium | reverse complement strand
GAAGTGCCAAACCTTCCTGTAAATCATCTGTTTCAATTTTCTTTAATTCCTCAATAGAATTATAGTTTTTCTGAATTTTTAAAATTGCTGTATACATTTACTTTTCCTCCTTAAAACAATCCCCTTTTTTTGCTCAAAAAAAGCATTTCAACCCTAATAAATCAATAGGGACGAAAGACTCGCGGTACCACCCTAGTTATGGAAAATCCACCACTCAAAACCTTTAACGCAGGCGACACGTTGTATATTGCTTCAAAAGCTTTCTAATACAAAGCTCATAAGACTGCTTCAACAAAAAATGCCCAAAATCTCTCAGCTCCGATTTTTTCTCTGTAAGACCATTATTCTTGTTTACTCTTTCTTAATCATAGCATTTAATATATTAAGTATCAAAAACATTCGACACTCTCCAACTTATTAATGTATTATATTAAAAGTGGGGCAATTTGTCAACTATTTTGTTTCTAAATTATTCCATATATTGCCAAACATTCTAACAATTATCATATATTTTCTATTTTTACATATATATTATAATATTGAAAGCTTAATATTTTCTCTATTCTACCTCAATACTTTTTCAACATTTTATAAAAAATGGGGTATTTCATTTTACACCCCATTAAATATAATTATTGATTTAAAAACGCATATTGTGATGTATAAAGTTTGTAATACTCACCTTTAAGTGCCATAAGTTCATCATGTGTTCCTCTTTCCATAATTCCCTTATTTCCTATATACATAATACAGTCCGAATTTTTTATTGTAGAAAGTCTATGTGCAATTATGAAAGAAGTCCTTCCCTCAAGAAGTTTATTCAATCCCTCTTGCAATACAATTTCAGTTTCAGTATCAATACTTGAAGTAGCTTCATCAAGTATCAGTATTTTAGGGTCTGCCAACAATGCCCTTGCAAAAGATATAAGCTGTCTTTGACCTACTGAAAGCCTTGTACCCCTTTCATTTACTTCTGTATAATATCCTTTTTCCATATTCATAATAAAATCATGAGCACATACTGCCTTTGCCGCAGCAATTACTTCTTCATCTGTTGCATCCAATTTACTATACCTTATATTATCTATAATTGTTCCAGAAAATATAAAACTATCTTGAAGCATTATACCCATTTGACTTCTAAGTGACTTCAAAGTAACTTTACTTATATCATTGCCATCTATAAAAATTTCTCCCGAATTTAAGTTATAAAAACGGCTTATAAGATTTACTATTGTAGTTTTTCCTGCTCCAGTAGGTCCTACAAGTGCAATACTTTCACCTTTTTTCACTTTAAAACTTACATTCTCAAGTACATTATTATTTTCTTCATAACCGAAAGTAACATTTTTAAATTCAACATTTCCCTCAGCTTTCGGCATCTCAACAGCACCCTCACAATCCTCTACTATCAAAGGCTCATCAATAGTTTCAAAAACACGTTCAAGATATGCCATCGAATTAAGTATTGAATTATAAAAGTTTGCTATATTATTAATAGGTGCCCAAAAACGGTTTATATAACTTATAAAAGCTGTAAGAACACCTACTTCAATCATTGATGACGGGTCTGTTACCATTGCTACACCCACTATATATATTGCAGCTGTTGTCCATATTGCAATATTATCTACTGCAGGTGAAAATAAAAACTGAATTTTAACCGCTTTCATCCATTTTTGCCTGTATTCTCCACTTACTTTTCTAAATATATTAAGATTTTCATCTTCTCTCACAAATGACTGTGTTACTTTTATTCCCTGTATACTCTCTTGTATATACGCATTCATATTAGAAGATTTATTACTACATTCTCTCCATGCAACACGTTGTTTGGTCTTTATAAGCAGAATTACCAAAAACAGTACCGGAAGTCCACACAAACATACTATTGTAAGTTTTGCATTAAGTGCAAACATAAATGCTACAATCAAAATCAGACTGAATAAATCAGTAATTGTATTTATAATACCATTAGAAAGTAAATCACTTAAAGAATTTATGTAATTAACTACCCTAACTAATATTTTACCATGAGGTCTATCATCATAATAAGAAAAAGGAAGTTTTTGAAGATGTTCAAAAATATCTATCCTTATCTGATGTATAATTTCTTGACCTACTTTAGACATAATAATTATTTTTTTCTTCATACAGAAAGCTATTACAAATAATGTACCTATAAATAATATTCCCATCAAAAATATTCCTCTGATATCTTCTGCAGGTATCATTTCATCCATTACTTTTTGTAAAAATAATGGTCCAAGCATTGACATAAAGCTTGATATAAACATTATTATTACTGTAATAAACATTTGCTTTTTATAAGGCACTACATATTTAGCAAGACGCTTTAAATGATTAATATTAAACTCCGACTCCAATTTTTCATCTATATCATACTTATTTCTTGCCATATTATTTCGCCCCCTTTTCAGTAGTTAAATTTTCAAAATCTCCATACTGATGTTTAAACACATTATAATAATACCCCTGTTGTGCTATAAGCTCATCATGCGTACCTCTTTCTATTATCTTTCCTTCATTTAATACCAATATAAGGTCAGCATTTTTCACAGAAGAAATACGATGTGCTATTATAAATGTAGTTCTCTTTTTGGATACAGATTTTAACTCACTCTGAATTTTGCTTTCAGTTTCCATATCCACTGCTGAAGTAGTATCATCAAGTATCATAATTGATGGGCCTTTAAGTAATGCTCGAGCTAGTGCAATACGTTGCTTCTGACCTCCTGACAGTCCTACTCCTCTTTCTCCTATAATAGTATCATAGGAATCTGTCATTTCTCTAATAAATCCATCTGCACTCGCTACATCTGCTGCCCACTTTACTTTTTCAAATGGTGCATTTACATCTGCGTATGCAATATTTCCCTCTACTGTATCAGAAAACAAAAATACGTCCTGCATAGCCATTCCGATACTTCTTCTTAAAGCATACAAATCATGTTCTTTGACATTTATTCCATCTACCAGTATTTTTCCACCAGAAACATCATAAAATCTGCACAAAAGATTTACCATTGTAGATTTACCCGAACCGGTAGGACCTACTATTGCAATAGTCTGACCTGCCTTGGCTTCAAAATTTATATTATCAAGTATAACATAATCATCATATTTAAAAGTAACATTTTTAAATTCAACATTTCCCTGTATTTCATCTTTAACAATAGGTTTTTCAGGATTTTTAATATTAGGTTTTATCCTTACTACGGTATATATCTTTTCAATGGATGTAGTAAATCTTTGAATATCATTTACAAACCAACCAGCCATTCTAAGCGGATTATTTACCATCCATACATAACCATTAAAAGTAACGAGCTGACCAAGACTAAATTCTCCATTGCTTGTTATTACCATAATTCCGCCTGCAAAAATTACTATAAGAGAAAGTAATCCTGCAAAAAAATCCAATATTGGAATATATTTTGCCCACACTCCTGAAGAAGCCAAATTTATATCCCTATATGCGTCATTTTCCTTGTTGAATTTTTCCATTTCATAATCTTCTTGCGTAAAAGCTTTTACTACTCTGTTTCCACTTATATTTTCCTGCACTGTGGTATTAAGTCTTGAAAACTGATTTCTCACTTCTGCAAACACTGGTTTTATTTCCTTCGATTGTCTCAATGTAAAAAAGGCAATAAATGGAGTAACTATAAGCATAAACAATGCAAGCTTCCAATTAAGTGTAAACATCATAACCATTGCTACCACAAAAAGCAGTACATTTTCAAATACATTATATATAATATGTGATGTAAAATGTCTTACAGCATCTAAATCACCAGTCATTCTTGACATTAAATCACCAGTTCTATTTTTATCAAAAAATTCAAAATCCTGCCTTTGAATAAGTCTGTAAATTCTTTCTCTCATATCATATAATAATCCCTGTGAGGATATTTCAAAACAAAATATAAGAGCTACATATCTTAAAATTGTTCTAAATAAAGTAACCACAACTAATGCAATTATTATTTTAAGAAGAATATCTGTATGTCCTCCCATTATTACCTCATCTACAATAATTCCTGACAAATACGGATTTACAAAATTCAGCATTGCAACTATAAGTATCATAAACATTCCTATTATCATTCGATACTTATATTTTTTCAAAAATTCAAGATACCATTTAAAAGCCGTCACTCCAAATCCCCCTTTATTTTTAATCTATATTACCCAAAACAAAAGTACTTAAAAAACTTTTTACCTCCCATCTCAAATATTTTGTCCTATTATTATAATATTTTTATTTTATAATAAAATGTATTTTCTTAATATTCATTTGTACATTTTTGCATAATCTTTAAAACTAAACAATGCTGTTTCATCTATTTATTGCATAAAATTTTATATTTATATTTTACACTATATAGGAATATTTGGCTATTTTATATTTTATTTTTTGTGCGAAAAATTTTTATTCTTTAAAGCTATTTTCGTGAAATATTTCTTGTAAAAAATTATATTTTAGGATATATTAATATAGAGTATTTTACTAGGAGGAATTTTATATGACTAAAGTTGTTGAAAATTTTTTGAAATATATCAAAATTCATACCACTTCTGATGAAAATTCTAATACTTGCCCAAGTACAATAATTCAAATGGATTTGGCAAATCTTTTAAAACAGCAATGTGAAAAACTCGGACTTACAGAAATTTCTTTAGATGAAAAAGGATATCTTTTTGCTTCATTGCCTGCAAATATCTCTGAAGAAGTACCTATTATTGGTTTTATTTCACATATGGACACTTCTCCTGATATGTCAGGAAAAAATGTGCAAGCTCAATTTATAGAAAATTATGATGGTAAAGATATTTATTTAAACCAAAATACTATTTTATCACCGAATGAATTTAAAGAACTTCAAAATTATATTGGAAAGACTTTGATCACCACAGATGGCACTACTTTACTTGGTGCAGATGATAAAGCCGGTATTGCAGAAATTATGGCGGCTTGTGAATATCTTATAAATCATTCTGAAATTAAACATGGAAAAATCAGAATTGCTTTTACACCTGATGAAGAAATAGGCAGAGGAGCTGATTTTTTTGATGTTGAAAAGTTCGGAGCTGATTTTGCTTATACCATAGATGGCGGAAAAATCGGTGAATTGGAATTTGAAAATTTTAATGCTTCACAAGCTATCATTTCAATAAATGGCAAAAATGTTCACCCCGGAAGTGCTAAAAATATAATGAAAAATTCACTCTTAATTGCAAATGAATTTATTTCAATGCTTCCTCCAAGCGAAACACCTGCACATACAGAAAATTATGAAGGATTTTATCATCTTAACAATATGGAAGGAAATGTAGAAAATAGCAAATTGCACTATATTATTCGAGATTTTGATTTGATTTCTCTTGAAAATAGAGAAAAACAAATGCAAAACATAGCCGATTTCCTAAATAAAAAATATGGAAAAAATACAATCGAATTAAAAATTACAAGACAATACTATAATATGGTTGAAGAAATAAATAAAAATAAACATATCGTTGACTTAGCAATAAAAGCTATGAAAAATGTTGATATTGAACCTATTATTCAGCCTATCAGAGGTGGTACAGATGGTTCAAGGTTATCATTTATGGGGCTTCCTTGCCCTAATATCTTTGCTGGAGGTCATAATTTCCATGGAAAATACGAATTTATTCCTGTATTTGCTATGGAAAAAGCAGTAGAAGTCATTACAGAAATAGCAAAATTAAACGCAGAAGATTAATTTATCGGGCGGCACAAGTAATTCTCAGCTTATGCCGCCCGAATTTTTATACAAACAATTCTCCTGCTTCGTCTTTATAGTATTCCGCCTGTGCCAGCCACATTTGTTTATATACCCCACCCTTATTAGTAAGATTTTCATGTGTATCATGCTCTACAATTTTACCATCGTCCATAACCGCTATTGCATCACAGAAACGACACGAAGATAATCTATGAGAAATATATACTGCTGTCTTTGTTCCTACAATACTATTAAATTTAGTATAGATATCATGTTCTGAAACAGGGTCAAGAGCCGCTGTCGGTTCATCAAGAATTATGAACGGAGAACCTTTATATATAGCTCTTGCTAACATAAGTTTCTGTGCTTCTCCTCCTGATATTTCTATTCCTTCTTCATCAAAATTCTTATATAAACAGGTTTCAATACCTTTTTTCAAATTATTAAACTTCTCTAATCCAGAACGTTTAAGACAATCTTTTACAGCTTCCGCATCATATTCTGTATCTGCCGCCACATTTTCTGCTATACTGAAAGCAAAAGGTTTAGAATCTTGAAACACCACCGAAAATAAATTTATATAATCTTCATATTTATATTTCTTGATGTCAATGCCATTAAGGGTAATTTCACCTTCAGTAGGGTCATAAAGTCTACATAAAAGTTTTACAAGTGTAGACTTTCCACAGCCATTTCTACCTACAAGTGCCATTTTTTCTCCTATTTTCCATTTCAAATTTACATCTTTAAGTACATAAATTTCAGTATTCGGATATTTAAAATATACATGCTTAAATTCAAATTCATATATATCATCATCTCGTTTTTCTGTCGGAATTGTTCCTTTATATTTTTCATCTGGTATATCAAGAAAATCGAACACATATTTACAATAAAGAGGATTTAAATTCAACATTCTGAATATTCCATAAAGTAAATCGTTAATACCATCTTGAATTTTTATAAAATATGACAAAAATGCTACTACTTCACCGGCACTCAATGTACCATAAATTGCACGCAATACCGCAAATGCCGTAACAGCAACACGACCCAAAACAGTCATAATTTGAAAAGCAAGGCGATATATAATACCTTTTTTGCATATGCTATACCATAATTTTATGGTTTTTTCTATTTCTGCTGTATATTTACTTAATATTATACCGGATTCATCGTAAATCCTTATATCTTTTCCATTATTATAGTTACTAAATATATAATTTTCATAAAAATCTACTATACGCTGTGAACACATATATTCTTCATTATTATATACTTCTTCTTCTATTACTGTAATTTTTTTATCTATAAAATTTTTAAATACTTCCATAAGAATAACTATGAGAATTACAGCAAATAATCCCCAAATTGACTGCATAAAATTTATAAAAACATTATCATTAGATATTGTTTCAGAAAAAATAAATGGAGCAATCAATATAATTCCCAGTAAAGCTTTAATTAACCCAGCAAAACAACTATTTATTAAACAATGTTCTAAACCTTTTATTCCACTATACTCTTCAAGATATCTTTCAGCTCGTTTTTGTTCCTTATGGGTATTACTATCTTCTACTTTAATATAATCCATATTTATAAATTTTTTCCAAAGAAAACTTCTAAGATTTTTAGAAAACATAAAATCTCTTCTGCCATCTTTAATTGAAATAACTCTTGAACTAAAATGTATAATAAAATCTATGCCACACACAATAGTTGCAGAAATCAAAATTTCATTTAAACTTTTGCCAGCCGAAATTTTATCAATTACAAGAGCTGACATATATATACCAAGAAAACTTGATACAATTCCCGGTACTTTTTTTAAAACCTCTATTAAAAGGTGATTTTTGTATGCTTTATTTGTAAGTTTAATACTTCTTTTTATTATATTTAATTTTTCTTTTAATTTCATACTTTTTCCACCTCTTTGTCATTATAATAACTACTTTGAATTTTAAATAATTCAGCATATTTTCCATTTAAATTCATCAGTTCGGAATGTGTACCGTATTCTGCTATCTCTCCATTTTCTATAAGAATAATTCTGTCACAAAAACGAGTAGATGCAAGTCTATGAGAAATAAAAACACTGGCTTTAGATTTTGAAAATTTGGCATAATTTTGGTACATTTCCTGTTCTGAAATAGGGTCAAGAGCCGCTGTCGGTTCATCTAACAATAAAATCGGGGCATTTTTATATAATGCTTTTGCAAGTGCAAGTTTCTGCATCTGCCCTCCTGAAAGCTCAATAGCATCTTCATATACCGTTTTTACAAGATAAGTTTCTTCTTTTTTAGGAAGTTCCATAACTTTTTTATAAAGTCCTGATGTTTTTAAGCATTCTAATACTTTTTCCCTATCGAGGTCCTTAAGTTCTTCACTTGCAATATTTTCAGCTATTGTAGTCGGAAGTATGGTAATATCTTGAAATACAGCAGAAAATTGTTTGAAATATTCTTCACGATTAAAATCTTTCACATTTATACCATTAAGTAAAATTTCACCTTCCGTAGGGTCATATAAGCCACACATCAATTTAATTAATGTGGTTTTACCTGCTCCATTTAAACCTACAAGAGCAAGTTTTTCTTCTTTATTAAGCTTAAACGAAATATTTTTAATAGTTGGATTTTTAGCATTTGGATATGTATAACTTACATTTCTAAACTCAATTTCATAATTTTCTTTCGGAAAATCTTTTCCATTTCCATGATTAGTTTTATCTTTTATATCACAATAATCTCTGCTTGAAGAAATCTTATCCGATAAATCTTGATATTCCAATAAATTTCTAGTCAAAGATTTTACTGAACCAGAAAGTTTTTTGATTGCATTCAAATATAATATAAAATCTCCTGCTCCTATATTTCCTTTTACTACGGAATAAATTATATAAATATATGCTATAAACATTCCAAAATCATTAACAATAATTTCCATTATATCGTGTAGAAAATTCCATAAATCTGATTGTTTATGCCAATATAAGCGTTCTTGAAAAAAAGCTTCATATTTTTTCTCAAACCATTTACTCAAACCAAAAATACGAAAATCTTTTGCACGTTTATAATCTGATGCAATATCAGGAATATACAAAAGTTTCCTGTCAATTCTTTGCCACCTGTTTTTCATATAAATACGCCAAACAAGCTTTTTTTCACTAATATAACATACTATAAGTACTGGTACTCCTGCTATTAAAATCATTAATGGAGTAAGATTAGCTAAAATTCCTTGAAAAGCCATTACACTTACTATTGATAAAAATGTACTCTCTAAAAGATTAAATGCTCCACTTGTCGTATAATATAAATCATTACTGGCTTTTTGAAGCATATCACTAATTTTAGGATTTTCACCATTTTCGTAATCTGTTTTCATATTCTTAATCATAAGCTTTTTTAAAAAATGATTTCTAAATTTAATACTCGCAATATTTTTGTATTTATATGCTATATTTTTTACTCCACCCAAAAATCTTGTTCCAAAAATAAACAAAAATGTACTAATTGCCAACTTAACTCTGGACTCTTCTCCCAATACAAGTTCTACAACATATTTATTTGTGTATGTTCCACATATATCACTTGCAGTTACAGCAAGTATAGCAATAATACTCAATAAAAACATCTGAGGACAAGCTTTCCTTGTTTCATTTAAAATATAAAGTACATTGTCAATAATACTGTGACTTGTGGCTGAATTTTGAGCTTTTTTCTTTTCTTTTCCATTCCTTAATTCTTCTTTTGTCGGTTTTTCAATTTTAAACATTTTTATCCCTTCTTTCATAATCAATAACTTTTAATTAATTATAACACAAAAAAACCATTCGTTTTAAATATGGAACGAATGGTTTAAATATGGAATGAAAGGTAATTATTTTAATGGAATCATTATTTCTGTTGCACAAATTCCATCTTCATTTTGGCGGTTTACATATCCACCATATTTTTTAACAATACGGTCAATCCTTATAAGACCGTATCCATGCTCTCCTTTTTTAGTAGAAAAATATTTTGTACCTTTTCTCTTAATCTGTCCTGAGGCATTCTGTATTGACAGATAAAACTGTCCTTTAAGTTTTCCTATATAAACACGAATAAACCTTTTTTCTTCAACAAGTTGCTGATTTGCTTCTATTGCATTATCCAGCATATTCCCAAGTATTGAGCAAAGTTCAACATCTGTTAAGGGTAAATTATCAGGGATACCAGCTTTAACGTTTAATTTAATGTTCATTTTTTCCGCTACCGAAAGTTTACTATTAAGAATAGCATCTGCCATTACATTCCCAGTCTTAATTACTGTATCTATTTCATCAAGTTCGCCTGCAAGCTGATTAAGATAACTCTCAATTTTTCCATAATTTTTTTCACTAAATTGGATTTTCATATTATTTATATGATTACGATAATCATGACGATAACTTCTTATTTGATGATACATATTTTCTATTTCTCTAAGTTGTTTCTCCATAAGTTCACTATGGAAACTTTCTACACGCTTGTCTATAATGTTGTAAAATATTTTCTTTCCTATTAAAATCAGCATAAATAAAATTGCTAATATAATAATAACTATAATTACTATCAAATAAATCACCTTACAAAAAAATTATCAATTTAACAATTTTTAATCAAATTTTTTCTCATAAAATTCAATAAATTTTTCATTCACTTCTTTATAAAGTCTTCTTGATATTGGTATTTCCTTGCCATTATCTAAAGAAATACTATTTTTACTTATCGAATTAATATATTTCAAATTTACAATATATGACCGATGACAAAAAATGAAATTTTTATCTAAAATTTCTATAAGTTTACTTATTCCTTCACTATAAGTTAATTGTTTTCCATCTGAAAAATTAATCTGAGTTTTTTTGCCGAAAGCTTCACAATATACAATTTCTTCTTGTAAAACTGTAAATACATTATCTTCACATTTAAGTAATATTTTGGGCTTATCGACATTTTTCTTTATATACCTATTCAGTACTTGAAATAATTTTTCTTCCTGCAAAGGTTTCAAAAGATAATGTAATGCCTCGACTTCATAACCATCACTCATATAATCTGAATAACCAGTTATAAAAATAATTGGTAACATATTCCCCTCTAAACGAAGTTTTTTAGCAAGTTCCATTCCATTTATGCCATTCATCTGTATATCGAGCAATAATAAATCACAAGGATTATCTATATATGAAAAAATAAATTTTTCGGCACTTGTATATTCTTTAATTTCTACCATCAGAGATTTTTTTTCAGCCCATCTGTTAATTGTTTTTTTAAGTTCAGAAATATATTCTTTGTCATCATCACATATAGAAATTATCATAAGTATTCCCCTTACTTTATCATCCTTTAATAATTTTCTCGAAATCTATATTATCAACTTTTCCGACTGCCGAAAAGCTTAAATTATTCCAATCTAAAGTTTTTTGAGCCAATTTAAGTACATCTTCAGTGGTAATTGCATCTATTTCCTTTATTACTTCATCTTCAGTACGTATTTTCTCAAGCAAAAGTTCCGACCTTCCTAATGCTGACATTCTATTAGAGGTACTTTCAAGCCCTATAAGATAATTGCTTTTTATAAGTTCCTTAGCTTTAATTACATCTTTTTCTATGGAATAATCATTTTTAATAAATTCTGCTTCTCTTTTTATTATATCTATTACCTCTTCCGCCTGTGAAACTGCCAAACCTGCATAAATCGTCAAGAGTCCATCATCAATGTAATTGTAGTTATCTGAAAACACTGTATATGCCAGACCTCTGTCTTCTCTTATTTTTTGAAATAAACGTGAACTCATACCATCACCAAATATTGTATTAAAAATATTCATAGTATACATATTTTCAGAATATATATTTTCACCTTTAAAACCTAGACATATATGTAGCTGTTCAATATCTTTTTCTATTACTTTGAAAGCGGGCGAATACATACTCAAACTTGGAATTTTAGCCATTTTTGAACAATTATTCCAATTCCCAAAATATTTTTCTAACATTTCTATAAGACAACTTTTGTTAAAATTACCAGCTAAAGCCAGAACAACATTATCTATATTGTAATTTTCTGTATAATAACTTTCAAAAAATGTATGATTAAAATTACTTATAACTTCTTCTGTACCTAAAATAGGTCTACCTAAAGGCATATCTTTCCAAACAATTTCTTGCAAAATATCATTTGCAAGTTCATCAGGACTATCTTCATACATATCTATTTCTTCAAGTATAACATTTAACTCTTTTTTTATATCTTCATCACTGAATTTAGAATTTAACAGCATATCAGACATAACTTCTAAAACCTTATCCAAATGGACAGACAAAGCTTTTGTATAATAGCAAGTATAATCTTTGCTTGTATAGGCATTCAAATGCCCACCTACCATATCCATCTCATCTGCTATATCTTTTGCCGTTCTGTTATAAGTTCCTTTAAAAAGCATATGCTCAATAAAATGTGATATTCCGCTTGTTTCATCATTTTCGTTTCTTGAACCATTTTTTACCCATATACCAAACGAAACAGACCTTACAAAAGGAATGTACTCAAATATCACTTTTAAACCATTTGAAAGTTTATGGATTTCATACATAGAAAGCCTCCCAAATATTAATAATAAAAATACCTGCAATATGCAGTTAAAAGTACATATTGCAGGTGTTGAATAATTAAAACAATAATTATTGCTCTTTTTCAGGTACTGGTAAAGCATCTTTTCTTGATAAATTAATACGTCCTTTTTCATCAATATCAAGAACTTTAACCATTATTGTATCTCCAATATTTACAACATCTTCTACTTTATTTACTCTTTCATTTGAAAGTTTAGATATATGAACAAGTCCCTCTTTTTCAGGTGCAATTTCAACAAAAGCACCAAAATTCATTATTCTTGTTACTTTACCCATATATATTCTTCCTGGTTCAGGGTCAGAAGCAATAGCCATAATTATATCAACTGCTCTGTTTACATTTTCAACATCAATACCAGCAACAAATATTGTACCATCTTCTTCTATGTCTATCTTAACATTAGTTTCATCAATAATCTTCTTGATTGTTTTTCCTCTCTGACCGATAACTTCGCTATTCTTTTCAGGATTAATCTTAATTTTAACAATCTTAGGAGCATATTTTGAAACTTCTTTTCTAGGTTTATCAATAGCTTTAAGCATTACTTCATCTAAAATATAATTTCTTGCTTCATGAGTCTGAGCAATAGCTTTTCTAATGATTTCAGGTGTTAAACCATGAATTTTAATATCCATCTGAATAGCTGTAATTCCATCATGTGTACCTGCAACCTTAAAGTCCATATCACCAAAGAAATCTTCAAGTCCCTGAATATCTGTAAGTACGATGTAATCATCATCAGTTTCACCTGTTACAAGACCACAAGAAATACCTGCAACCATTCTCTTAATA